>DATISY010000032.1:0-20344 GCA_035468285.1 Acidimicrobiia bacterium
GCCGTGCTGGAGGCGTTCCCCGGCGCTCGTGTCGACCGGGCCGCCGACCGTCGCGCCGCGGTCGAGGCCGCGTTGCCGGCCCGCTGAGCACCCGGACGGAGCGCATCCAGGGCGCGTCCGGCGCGCCGATATCCTCGGGAAGCAGGCGCCAACGTCGGTGCTCCGACCGTGCCCGGCCGCTTGACACGGACCGTATGGTACGGGGGAACTCCCCTCCGACCTGCGAGAACACGCCCCACGAGGGCCCCCCGGGTCGCCGCTGTGACAGCAGTACGAGACCCCGATCCCGAAAGGCAGCAGTGGCGAAGGAACGAGTCGAGCGCGACGAGGAAGATCTCGTCCGGCTCTACCTCACCGACATCGGCCAGTACCCACTGCTGACGAAGGACGACGAAGTCCGCCTGGCGCAGCAGATCGAGAACGGCAACGCCGCCCGGGAAGACCTCGAGCGGCTCCCGGCCAAGAAGCTCACCCCGGCGAAGAAGCGCGAGCTCCGCAAGGCCGGCCGCGAGGGCGAGTACGCCCAACGGACCTTCGTGCAGTCCAACCTGCGCCTCGTCGTGTCGATCGCCAAGAAGTACCAGGCGTCCGGCCTCCCCCTCCTCGACCTCATCCAAGAAGGCAACCTCGGGCTCATGCACGCCGTCGAGAAGTTCGACTGGCGCAAGGGCTTCAAGTTCTCGACCTACGCGACCTGGTGGATCCGCCAGGCCATCACCCGCGGGATCGCCAACACGGGGCGGACCATCCGTCTCCCCGTCCACGCCGGCGACACCCTGGCGCGGCTCCAGAAGGCCCGGTCCCGCCTCGAGCTCAAGCTCGGGCGCCCCGCCACGCTGGCCGAGCTCGCGATCGAAGTCGAGATGCCCGAGGACAAGGTGACCGAGGCGCTCCGCTTCGCCGCCGAACCCCTCTCCCTCTCTGAGCCGCTCCGCGAGGACGGTGACGCCGAGCTCGGTGACATCGTCGAGGACCGCTCCGCCGAATCGCCTTTCGAGGTCGCCGCCACCGCGCTGCTCCCCGACGAGATCGAGAAGCTGCTCGGGCCGCTCGACGAGCGCGAACGCCAGATCCTCGCGCTGCGCTTCGGGCTGGACCGTGGCGAGCCTCGCACCCTCGAAGAGGTTGGCGAGTACTTCAACCTCACCCGGGAACGGATCCGCCAGATCGAAGCCCGCGCGATGTCCAAGCTGCGCCACCCGTCGGCCGACACCGGCGCCCGCGACCTCCTCGCGGTCTAGAACCTTTCCGCGCGTCCCGGGCACCCCCGGCAGGGGGGCGCGGCCTCGGTCGGCGGAGGTGGCAGGAATCGAACCCACCGGACGGGGAGTGCCCGTCCCACTCGTTTTGAAGACGAGGGAGGCCACCAGGCCCCATTCACCTCCGTCCCGGTTGTATCAGGCGGGGACCGGGACCGGCGCCGCGGTCGTGGGCTTCGCCCGTCGTTCCTGGAGCCGCCACCAGACGCCGACGAGCGCCCCGAACGTGAAACCGCCGACATGGGCGCCCCAGGCGATCCCCGCGTCGGAGAGCACGTACTGGAACTGCAGCAGGAACCACAGGATCAGCAGCCACGCCGCGGTGACCTTCCGGAGCAGCATGGGACCGAAGAAGATCATCGACTTGATCCGGGCCTTCGGGTAACAGACCAGGTACGCGCCCATCACCGCCGCGATCGCCCCGGACGCGCCGATGATCGGCACCGTTGAGTTCGGGTCGATCGCGACCTGCGACGCGGTCGCGACAGCACCCCCGACGAGGTACAGCAGCAGGAACCGCCACCAGCCCCTGCGATCCTCGATGTTGTTCCCGAACACCCAGAGGAACAGCATGTTGCCGAACAGGTGCGGGATGTTGGCGTGGAGGAACATCGTCAGCAGCGCCGCGAGGTACACGTTCTTGCCGGGGGCGTGCGCCGGACCGCTCGCAGTCGTGCAGGCGCTGGTGTCACCGTCGTCGAAGGTCCGCCGGAACTCCTCCTCGGTCAGCGGGCGTCCCTTGACGAGCTCGCACGGGATCCCGGCGTTGTCGACGACGAAGCGGAGGTCCTGGGCGTTGACGGATTCGCCGATCCCGTTCCAGCCGATGCTGATGTGGCGTCCCGGTTGCACCGCGAAGAACACGATGACGCACGCCGCGATCAGCGCGAGGGTGCACCACGGGACGCGGCGGACCGGGTTCTCGTCGGCCATCGGGATCACGTCGGCACCTGCCCGGTCGCGCGCGGGTGGGTGTAACCGCTCCATTGCCGCCCGTCCCACCAGCGCAACGTGCCGGTCGGCTCCCACGGGTCGGGATGCCAACCCGGTGGGGGAAGGGGGTAGGGCGAGGTGGGCACCTGGTGCTCGGCCCGCTCACGGGCCGTCGGGATCGCGTCCTCGAGCACCCGCACCAGCTCCGCGCGCCGGTTCGTCCCGACGGAGAGCCAGAACTTCTTGCCGCCGTCGACACCGCGGATGCCGACGGAATCGCGTGTCCAGATCGGGTTCGCGCCGAGGTACCGGGGGTTGAACGACCGCCAGGGCCAGGTGTTGCTCGCCCGACCGAGGGTGTGCAGGTCGAGGGCGGCGAGCCGGGCCCAGCGGCGGTTCACCCAGGCGTAGTCGTCGTCGATCCGCACGACGGCGCCCCGGAACCGGAGGACGTTCACGATCCAAGCCACCAGCGCGATCGGCACCACGACGGGGGCGACGGCGAGCAGGGTGATGATCAGGATGAGGGGGAGCCACAGCCACGCGCGCGGGCCCGGCCCGATCCGCTCCTCATAGAGGACTCCCCGCTCGGTCGTGCTCACCTCGGCGGGGAGCGTAGAGGCTCGATCAGCGGGGCCCGGCCCGCGGTACCCTCGCGGTTCCTTCCACCGATCCGGGGAGCGCCGATGAAGAAGCTGCTCGTGCTGCTGGTCCTCGTGGTGGTCGGTGTCGCGGTGGCGCGCAAGCTCCGCGAGGCCTGATCCCAGCCACGTTGACGCTCGGGCCCGCTGCGGCGGGCCCGAGGCGCGTCACAGGCCTGTCGGTGTCCCGAACGCGGTGGCGTACCGCTCGGCGAAGAGCGCGGGTGCGCCCCCGGTGTGCCAGAACACCGCGGTCTGGTCCGGTCCGATGCGGCCGTCGCGGACGGCGGCGAGCAGCCCGGCCATGGCCTTGGCCGTGTAGACGGGGTCGAGGACGAGGCCTTCGTGGCGGGCCATCAGCTCGCAGGCCTCGACCGCCGTGGCGGTGAGCGCGCCGTAGCCCGCCCCGAAATGGTCGTGGTCGACGTCGACGCCCGCCGGTGGTGCTGCTCGTCCGGTGCGCTCGGCGGCCTGCACGGCGAGGCGGGGAACCACGTCGTCGAGGTCGGGCCGGGTGCCGACGTCGACGCCGATGATCTGGGCCCGGCCCGCGACCCCCGCGAGCAGCCCGGCGTGGGTGCCACCGGACCCGTCGGCGACGACGATGACGTCGACCGGTTCGGACCCCAGCTGGTCGAACAGTTCGTCGGCCGCATCGGCGTACGCGACGACCCCGGTGACCGACGCCCCACCGATCGGGATCGCGAACGGGCGGTGTCCTGCGTCGGTGACCCGAGCGACGACGTCGCCGATCGCGGCCTCCAGCTCGTAGTAGTCGACCGGTCCGACGAAGTGGAACTGCGCGCCGAGGAGCTGGTCGAGGAGCAGGTTGCCCGACGGGCGAGTGGTGGGCGTCCCGGCGAGCGCGACGTGGCAGTCGAGACCGAGCCGGTTCGCGGCCGCGGTGGTCATCCGCACGTGGTTGCTCTGGGGCCCGCCGCCGGTGACGAGTGTGTCGCACCCTGCGCCGAGCGCCTCGGCGCAGAGATGTTCGAGCTTGCGGGCCTTGTTCCCGCCGAGCGCGAGGCCGGTGCAGTCGTCGCGCTTCACGAGCAGGCGCGGGCCGGCGAGCGCGTCCGTGAGCCGCTCCATGGACTCGAGGGGGGTCGGGAGGTGGGCGAGGGGCACCCGCGGCCCCGGGGCGGGGCTCACGCCGCGGCGTGCTCCCGGTGCCGCAACCACCACCACACGGCGACGCCGCCGGCGGCGGCGAGGGCACCGCTGGCCGCCAGGGCCGGCTCCCGTCCCGACATGCGGTTCCGGAGCCGGACCGGCTTGGCGAAGTTGCGGACCTCCCAGCCCTCGGCGCGGGCCACCCGGGCGAGCTCCTTGTCGGGGTTCACCGCGACGGGGTGCCCGACCGCGCGGAGCATCGGCTCGTCCGTGATCGAGTCGGAGTAGGCCCACGAGGCCGCGAGGTCGATGCCGTGGGCGGCGGCGAGGGCCCGGATCGCGTCTGCCTTGTGGGGCCCGTAGCTGTAGAAGGCGAGCTCGCCGGTGTAGTTCGCGTCCTCGTCGACCTCGGCTCGGGTGGCGAGCACGTCGTCGACGCCGAGGTACTCGCCGAGGGGGCGCACCACCTCCTCGGGTGCCGAGCTGACGATCACGACGTCCCGTCCCGCGGCCTGATGCTCCGCGATGAGGTCGAGCGCCTCTTTGAAGATGATGGGCGTGACGACCTCGTCGAGCGTCTCCCGCACGATCGCGGCCACGTGCGGCTGGTTCCATCCCCGGATCATGTGCAGCATCGCGGTGCGCAGCTTCTCCATCTTGGCCTCGTCGGCGCCGACCAGCATGAAGATCACCTGCGCGTAGGCGCTCTTGACGATCGCGCCCTTCGACAGCAACCCCTCGCGGTAGAACGGGCGGCCGAACGCCAAGACGCTGCTCTTGGCGATGACCGTCTTGTCGAGATCGAAGAACGCGGCCTCCACTCACCCAAGGGTAGGCCTGCCCCCCGGGAGGATCGGGGCGTCGACCGGGCAGGGCCGTGCCGCCCCCCGGTCCCGGAGTTCCCCGCCGTTCATCGCCACCGGCTAGCGTTCCACCGCCTTTACAGCCGGAGCCGTGTTCCGACTCGGCGCGCCGGCGGCGAGTGGATCACCGGCGGCACAGAGAAGGAGCGTCGACCGAATGAGTTTCAGTGTCCTCGCGGCCGAGGGTGGCTACCAGCGTTTCGCCCTCGCCGGCGGCGAGTGGGGGTGGCTGATCTTCTCGGCGGCCGTCGCGCTCCTCGCCATCCTCGTTGGTCTTCTGCTCGTCCGGGGTGTCCTCGAGGCTGATCAGGGCACCCCGAAGATGCAGGAGATCGCCAAGGCCATCCAAGAGGGCGCGATGGCGTACCTGCGGCGCCAGTTCCGCACCATCGCCCTCATCCTCGTGCCCGTCGCGGCACTCGTGTTCCTGTCCTCCACCAAGGTCCTCAAACCCGGCGGGGCCGTGGCGCTCTCCTTCGGGTCGTCGGGCGCGTTCCGGACCGGCGCGTTCATCGCCGGGGCGGTCCTGTCCGGCCTGACCGGGTTCATCGGCATGAGCCTCGCGGTGCGGGGCAACGTCCGGACCGCCGCCGCGGCCCGCACCGGCTCCCTCCCCGCGGCGCTGAAGGTGGCGTTCCGCACCGGCGGTGTCGCCGGCATGTACACCGTCGGCCTCGGGCTCATCGGCGCCACCGTCATCATCATGCTCTTCCAGAACACCGCCACCGCGATCCTCGTCGGGTTCGGGTTCGGAGGATCGCTCCTCGCCTTGTTCATGCGGGTCGGGGGCGGCATCTTCACCAAGGCCGCAGACGTCGGTGCCGACCTCGTCGGCAAGGTCGAGCAGGGCATCCCCGAGGACGACCCCCGGAACCCTGCCGTCATCGCCGACAACGTGGGCGACAACGTCGGTGACTGCGCCGGGATGGCCGCCGACCTCTTCGAGTCCTACGAGGTCACCCTCGTCGCGGCCATCATTCTCGGCGTCCCCGCCTTCGCGTCGATCGGCGCCAACCCGGCGCTCGGGCTGATCTTCCCGCTCATCGCCCGCGCCGTCGGCGTGCTCGCCTCCATCGTCGGCGTGTTCATGGTCCGCGCCACCG
The DNA here is from genome assembly GCA_035468285.1 of Acidimicrobiia bacterium. Lineage (GTDB taxonomy): Bacteria > Actinomycetota > Acidimicrobiia > IMCC26256 > PALSA-555 > PALSA-555. The sequence goes on from DATISY010000032.1 coordinate 5,913, forward strand.
ACCGCGACCGCACCGCGATGGCCCCCATCAACCGGGGTTTCGCGACCGCCGGGATCCTCACGATCCTCGGCGTCGGCGCGGTCGGCGTGTTCTACGTCGGCAACGACCACGGCAACGAAGGCTGGCGGGTCGTCGGCGCGGTCGTGGTCGGTCTCGTCCTCGCCCAGATCGTCAGCCGCCTCACCGAGTACTTCACCTCGACCGAGACCCAACCGGTCCAGGAGATCGCGGAGGCCACCCGCACTGGACCCGCGACGACGATCCTGTCGGGCATCAGCAGCGGCCTCGAGTCGACCGTCTGGTCGATCCTCGCCATCGCCATCGCGATCGGCACCGCCATCGCGCTCGGGAACGGCAACCTCCAGTTCTCCCTCTACCTGATCGCGCTCACCGGCATGGGCATGCTCGCGACCACCGGCGTGGTCGTGTCCGAGGACACCTTCGGGCCGGTCGCCGACAACGCCGCGGGGATCGCCGAGATGTCGGGCGAGTTCGAGGGAGAGCCGGAGCGGATCATGGTCAGCCTCGACGCCGTCGGGAACACCACCAAGGCGGTCACGAAGGGCTTCGCGATCGGGTCCGCCGTCATCGCTGCCGTGGCCCTCTTCGCGTCCTACATCGAGACCATCGGGTCCGAGCTCGGACTCAAGGACGCCCACGGCAACATCAAGGTCGGATCCGCGCTGTTCCGGGACCCGGCAGCTGCGATCAACGTCGCTGACCCGAAGACCTTCATCGGCCTCCTCGTCGGCGGCTCCATCGCGTTCCTGTTCTCCGCGCTCGCTATCCGCGCCGTCGGTCGCTCCGCCGGCACCGTCGTCCAAGAAGTCCGCAAGCAGTTCCGTGAGCGCCGCATCATGGAAGGGATCGACCAGCCGGAGTACGGCAAGGTCATCGACATCTGCACCACGGCGGCGCTCCGCGAGCTCACCACCCCGGCGCTCCTCGCGGTGCTCAGCCCGGTCATCATCGGGTTCGGGATCAGCTACCTCGCGCTCGGCGCGTTCCTCGCCGCGGTGATCCTCACCGGCCAGCTCATGGCGGTCTTCTTGTCGAACGCGGGCGGAGCCTGGGACAACGCCAAGAAGTACATCGAGGACGGCCACTACGGGGGCAAAGGCTCTGAGTGCCACACCGCGGCGGTGATCGGCGACACCGTCGGTGATCCGTTCAAGGACACCGCGGGCCCGGCGCTGAACCCGCTCATCAAGGTCATGAACCTCGTGTCCCTGCTCCTGCTACCGGCGATCATCAGCCTCCGCCACGACGACGCAGCGCGTTTCGCGATCTCCGGTATCGCGCTCGTGGTGCTCCTCGGCGCGATCGCGTTCTCGAAGCGTCGCGGCGGTGCCTTCGGCGACGAGGCCAGCGAGATCAACCAGGACCTCGCCGCCTCCGGCGCACCCGAGGGCGCGTCCGCTGGCGAGTAGGCCCCGCCGGAGCCTGCCAGCCGCCCGGCGCCCGGCTGCGGGACGCCCCGTAGGCTGACCCGTCATGGCGCGTGGGACGCTGCGGATCTATCTCGGCGCCGCCCCCGGGGTCGGCAAGACCTTCGCGATGCTGAACGAGGGGACCCGGCGTACCAGCCGGGGCACCGACCTCGTCGTCGGCTTCGTCGAATCGCACGGCCGCCCGAACACCGAGGGCGCCATCGGGAACCTCGAGATCGTCCCGCGGCGGGTGCTCACCTATGCCGGGAAGCGCTTCGAGGAGATGGACCTCGACGCCATCCTGGCCCGAGCCCCCGAGGTCGTCCTCGTCGACGAGCTCGCCCATACCAACGTCCCCGGGTCGCGTTCCGGGAAGCGATGGGAGGACGTCGAGGACCTCCTCGCCGCCGGCATCGACGTCATCTCGACACTCAACGTCCAGCACCTCGAATCTCTGAACGACGTCGTCGAGCAGATCACCGGCGTGAAACAGCACGAGACCATCCCCGACGCCGTCGTGCGTGCCGCGGACCAGATCGAGGTCGTCGACATGACACCGGAGGCGCTCCGGCGCCGCATGGCCCACGGCAACATCTACCCACCCGAACGCATCGACGCATCGCTGGCCAACTACTTCCGGCCCGGCAACCTCGCTGCGCTGCGCGAGCTCGCGCTGCTCTGGGTCGCGGACCGCGTCGACGAGCGCCTCCAGCAGTACCTCGTGGATCACGGCCTCGAGGTCGACGGGGGCGCCCGCGAACGGGTCGTCGTCGCCCTCACCGGCGGTCCCGGCGGTGAGGCGCTGATCCGCCGGGCCGCCCGCATGGCGCAGCGAGTCAAAGGAGACCTCGTCGGGGTCCACGTCCGCTCGGACGACCGCGCCGCCGCGGGATCCATGGAGCGGCTCGCCGGCCAACGCCGCCTGCTTCTTGACCTCGGCGGCATCTACCACGAGGTCGCCGCCGCCGACCCGGGCCTCGGGCTGGTCCGGTTCGCCCGCACCGAACGGGCGACCCAGCTCGTCGTCGGCGCGAGCCGCCGGTCGCGCTGGGCGCACCTCGCCCACGGATCGGTGATCACCCGGGTGCTGCGCGACGCAGGGCAGATCGACGTCCACGTCATCGCCACCGGCGCCCAGGCCGAACCCCCGACGCCCATCGTGACTCGCCCGCACCCGTCCCTGCGGCGCCGGCGCCGCCTCGCGGGGCTGACCGCGGCGGTGGTCCTCGTCCCCGCGCTCACCGCGGTCCTCGACGCCCTCCGCAGCCATCTCAGTCTCTCCAGCGTCCTGCTCGTCTACCTCCTCGCGGTGGTGGCGGTCGCCGCGATCGGTGGGATCCTCCCCGCGCTTGTCACCGCCGGGGCCGCATTCGTCGTCTCCGACTACTACTTCACGGCGCCGATCCACTCACTCTCGATGGCCAAGGGCGACAACGTCGTCGCGCTCATCGCGTTCGTCGTCGTGGCGGCCGTCGTCGGCCAACTGGTCAGCCGCTCGGCGCGCCGTCGCGCCGAGGCCATCCGCGCCCGAGCGGAGGCCGAGACGCTCGCACGGCTCAGTGGCACCCTCCTCTCGGAACAGGACCCGCTCTCCGCGCTGACGAGCAACCTCTGCGAGGCGTTCCGGTGCGAGTCGATCGCGGTGCTGCGCCGCGACGATCACCTGTGGACCGTGGAGGCGAGCGCTGGTGCCGGGGAGCCAGCCCTGCCCGATGCCGCGACGGCCACGGTCCCGCTCGGCAGCGACACCGTGCTCACCGCCGTGGGCGTCAACCTCACCGCCGACGACATCCAGGTGCTGCACGCGTTCGCCGGGCAGCTCGCGCTCGCTGCCGAACGACGCCGCCTGCGCGCCGAGGCCGCCGCCGCGACCGGCATGGCCGAAGCGAACCAGCTGCGCACCGCGCTGCTCGCCACCGTGTCGCACGACCTCCGGGCCCCCCTCACGTCGATCAAGGCCGCTGTCACCGGGTTGCGTCACCCCGACGGCAACCTCGCCCCCTCGGCCGGTCAGGGGCTGCTGCAGACCATCGCCGTCGACACAGACCGGCTCAACAACCTGGTCGCGAACCTGCTCGACATGAGCCGCCTCCAAGTGGGCGCGCTCGACCTCGTCGAGATCGACGTCCGCGTCGACGGGATCGTGGGACAGGCCATCCAGACGCTGGGCGACGTCCGCGGCCGTGTCGTGGTCGACGTCCCCGAGAACCTCCCCGCGGTGCACGCCGACCCGAGCCTCCTCGTCCGAGCCATCGCCAACGTCGTCGCGCACCACCTCGACGCCGCCCATCTCGGCGGGTCCGTGCGCGTCAGCGGCCGACAGGTCGACGCCCGGGTCGACCTGCGCGTCGAGAACGACGCTGGACCCCACCTCGCCAGCGGGCGCGAGAGCCGGGACAGTGCCGACCTCGGCCTCGCGGTGGCCCGCGGGTTCGTCGAAGCCATGCATGGCCGCCTCGTCGTCGACGAGTCCGACGACGGAGCCAACGCCGTGCTGCTGCAGCTCCCCGCGCGCACAACATGACTGCCGAGTCGCGGATCCTCGTCGTCGACGACGAGCCCCAGATCCGCCGGGCGCTGGTCATCAACCTCCGGGCCCGCGGCTACGAGGTCGACGTCGCCGAAAGCGGCGAGAAAGCCCTCGAGCTCGCCGCCCGGCACCACCCCGACGCCGTGGTCCTCGACCTCGGCCTGCCCGGAATCGACGGCGTCGACGTCATCCGCGGGCTGCGGGGCTGGAGCCAGGTGCCGATCGTGGTGCTGTCGGTTAGGGACCAGGAATCAGACAAGGTCGCCGCCCTCGACGCCGGCGCCGACGACTACGTCGCGAAGCCCTTCGGGATGGATGAGCTCCTGGCCCGGCTCCGGGCGGCGCTGCGGCGAGGCGCGCCTGCCGAGGAGTCCGCCGTCATCACCACCCCCGACTTCACCATCGACCTCGCCGCGAAGCGCGTCACACGCGACGGCGTCGAGGTCCGACTCACACCGACCGAGTGGCACGTCGTGGAGGTGCTGGTGCGCAACCAGGGCAAGCTCGTCCCCCAACGTCAGCTGCTGCGCGAGGTTTGGGGTCCCGACTACCACGACGAGACGAACTACCTGCGGGTCTTCTTGGCCCAGGTGCGGCGCAAGCTCGAACCCGAACCGGCCCGACCCCGATACTTTCGCACCGAGCCCGGGATGGGCTACCGCTTCGAGCTCTGACCCGGCACCGGCCGAGGGGCGGCACGAGGCGACGAGGTCAGGTGCGGTCCTCGACCGCTGACGTCGCGGGTGGACCCGAGTCGTCGCCACCGTCGGTGCCCGTGACGCGGCCCTTCTGGCGGCGCCACTCGACATAGACCGGGATCAACGAGATCAGGATCACGAGCGCGATCAACGGGAGCAGATAGGTGTCGACGTTGGAGCCGATCGCGTTCCCGAGCGCGAAGCCGAGCAGGGTGACGCCGACAGCCCAGATCCCCGCCCCGATCAGGTTGTAGACGGTGAAGAGGCGGCGCTCCATCCGCCCGACGCCCGCGAGGACCGGCATGAACGTGCGCACGATGGGGACGAACCGGGCCAACACCACCGCCTTCGGGCCATGATGCTCGAAGAACGCGTGGGTTCGGGCCACATACTCCTGCTTGAAGAACCGGGAGTCTGGGCGCCGGAAGAGGCGCGGTCCGGCACGGTGTCCGATCATGTACCCGACTTGGTCGCCGGCCACCGCGGCGATGAACGCGCCGGGGAGCAGGAGCCACAAGTCGAGCTTGCTCTGCCCCGCGAGGACACCGGCTGTGAAGAGCAACGAGTCACCGGGCAAGAAGAACCCGATGAGCAGCCCGGTCTCCGCGAACACGATGAGCCACGCCACCAGCTCCCCGTACGGGCTGATGGAGTTGAAGATGTTCTTCGGGTCGAGACCCAGGATGCCGATGACTGACTTGAACACGGGGGGTCACCTTAGACTGGCTCACGCCGCGGCCCGGATGCGCGTGGCTGACACGCCACGCGGCCAGACTGGACGCCCGAGGCGCCCCACCCGATCCGGTAGTGAGGAAGTGACGTGCCGAAGACGCTCGTGATCGTCGAGTCGCCCGCCAAGGCGAAGACCATCGAGAGCTTCCTCGGACGCGGCCAGTTCCGCGTCCTCGCCAGCCGCGGGCACATCCGTGACCTGCCGAGCAGCGCCAAACAGGTCCCGAAGGGGATCACCGACCCCGAGATCCGCCGCCTCGGGATCGACGTCAACAACCACTTTGAGCCGATCTACGTCATCGTCGACAAGAAGCGCGACGTGGTGAAGGAGCTCAAAGCAGCCCTCACCGACGCCGACGAGGTCCTGCTCGCCACCGACGAGGACCGGGAGGGCGAAGCGATCTCCTGGCATGTCCTCGAGGTCCTCAAGCCCACCGTCCCCGTCAAGCGGCTCGTCTTCCACGAGATCACCGCGCACGCCATCGAGGACGCCCTGGCCAATCCCCGCGATCTGGACATGCGCCTCGTCGAGGCCCAGGAAGGCCGCCGCAAGCTGGACCGACTGTTCGGCTACGAGATGTCGGTCGTCACCCGCCGCCGCGCCGGCGGCGCCACCTCGGCCGGCCGGGTGCAGAGCGTCGCCGCCCGCCTCGTCGTCGAGCGGGAACGGGCCCGGATGGCGTTCCGGGCCGGCACCTACTGGGACCTCGAAGGAGCCTTCCAGGCTCGCGACGCCGAGTTCCCCGCCACCCTCGCCGCCCTCGGCGGCCACCGCATGGCCACGGGACGGGACTTCGACCCCGCCACCGGCCAGCTCTCCGCGAGCGCCGACGTCGCCACCCTCGACGAGGCCACCGCCCACCAGCTCGCCGAGTCCCTGCGCGACGCGACCTTCCGGGTCGCCTCCGTCGAAGCCAAGTCGTTCACCGAGCGGCCCAAGCCGCCGTTCACCACCTCGACGCTCCAACAAGAAGCCGGCCGCAAGCTCGGGTTCACCGCCGCCCGCACCATGGCCGTCGCGCAAGGCCTCTACGAGCACGGCTACATCACCTACATGCGGACCGACGCCACCTTCCTCTCCGACCAGGCCATCACCGCGGCCCGACACCAGATCGCGGATCGGTACGGCGACGAGCACCTCCCGAACGAACCCCGCCACTACCGCGGCAAGGTCAAGAACGCCCAAGAAGCCCACGAAGCGATCCGGCCCGCGGGTGACCAGATGCGCGTCGTCGACGACATCGCCGGCGAGCTCAACGCCGACGAACGCCGCGTCTACGACCTGATCTGGAAGCGCACCGTGGCGTGCCAGATGGCCGACGCCCGGATCCGACGCGTCACGATCCGCCTCGTCGCCCCCACCCCGAACGGGGACGAAGCCACGTTCCAGGCCACCGGCCGCACCATCGAGTTCCCCGGCTACCTGCGCGCCTACGTCGAAGGCGCCGACGATCCCGACGCCGAGCTCGAAGACCGCGAGGTCATCCTCCCCTCCCTCGAGGAGGGTGACACCGCGCGGTGCCACAGCCTGGCGCCGTCCAGCCACACCACCCAGCCGCCCGCGCGGTACACCGAGGCCAGCCTCGTCAAAGACCTCGAGGAGCGCGGCATCGGTCGGCCGTCCACCTACGCGGTGGTGATCGACACGCTCCTGCGCCGCGACTACGTGTGGAAGAAGGGCAGCGCGCTCGTCCCGACCTGGACCGCGTTCGCCAAGCAACAACTCCTGGAGCGGTACTTCGCCCACCTCATCGACTACGAGTTCACCGCCGGGATGGAAGAGGCGCTCGACGCCATCGCACGCGGCGAGGGCGAAGCCGAGAAGTGGCTGCACGTGTTCTGGTTCGGGAACGGCCAAGCCGGCCTCAAGGAACTCGTCAACGAGGAGCGTCTCGCCACCATCGATCCCGCCGAGGTCAACGCGGTGCCCATCGGCATGGATGCCCAGGGCCGCGAGATCATCGTCCGGGTCTGGAACAACGGGGCCAGCGTCGTGCGCGGCGAGGAGCGCGCCCCCGTCCCCGTCGACCTCGCACCTGACGAGCTGACCATCCCGAAAGCCGAAGACCTCCTCGAGAAAGGCGCGGCGGGACCGCGGGTCCTCGGCGCCGACCCCGGCACCGCGCTGCCCGTCCTCGCCCTGACCGGCCGGTACGGACCCTTCGTGCAGCTGGGCGAGATGGAGGACGGCTCGAAGGAGAAACCCAAACGGGCATCGCTGTTCACGGACATGGCGGTCGACACGATCACCCTCGAGCAGGCCGTCCAGCTCCTCTCGCTGCCACGTACCGTCGGCACGACCGACGAGGGTCTCGAGATCACCGCGCTGAACGGCCGTTACGGCCCCTACCTCAAGAAGGGCACCGACAGCCGCAGCCTCGAGACCGAAGCGCAGCTCTTCACCATCACCGTCCCCGAGGCCGAGGTTCTCTTCGCGCAACCCAAACGGCGAGGCCGGCGCACCAAGCCGCCGATCGCCGAGCTCGGTCCTCACCCCGAATCCGCCGCCGCGGTGCGCGTCCTCGACGGCCGCTACGGCCCCTATGTCACCGACGGCGAGCTGAACGCCACCGTGCCCCGCGGGGTCGACCCCGCGAGCATCGACCTGGAGCAAGCCGTCGAGCTCCTCCGGGAGCGGGCCGCCCGAGTCCCCGCCGAGCCCAAGACAGCCAAGAAGACCGCCAAGAAGAAGACCGCGAAGAAGAAGACCGCGAAGAAGAAGCCGGCGAAGAAGGGGACGACCAAGAAGAAGGCCGCGCCCCGCAAGACCCCGCCCAGCCTGACCCGCCGCACGGTCCGCAAGGGCGCCACCCGCCGGTAGTCCGCGACGCGGCCACCCGGGCCCGACCGCCCGGTCGAGGGTGGGTTGGTAGCCCGGTGCTCCATCGGGCACGCTCCCAGGATGCAACGACCAGGAACGACCCACGGGCCCGCCGTCGTGGGCGCGACATGACCCCGTCCGGCCGGTTCATCGTGCTCGAAGGGGGCGACGCCACCGGCAAGACCACCCAAGCCGGGATGCTCGCGGGCCGGCTGCGGGACCAGGGCCGCGAGGTTGTCCAGACCTTCGAACCGGGTGGCACCCGGCTCGGGTCGTCCCTTCGCCGGATCCTCCTCGATGGGGAAGGCACCGTCGAGCCCGAAGCCGAGGCGCTGCTCATGGCCGCCGACCGGGCCCAACACGTGCTCGAAGTGGTCCGACCCGCGCTCTCGCGGGGCGACTGGGTGGTGAGCGACCGGTTCATGCCGTCGTCCCTCGCCTACCAGGGCGTCGGCCGCGGGTTGGGCGTCCCCGCGATCGAGATCGTCAACGGCATCGCCACCGGTGGGCTGGAACCCGACCTCGTCGTCGTCCTCGACCTGCCCCCCGAGGTCGCCATCAAGCGCTTCGGTGCCGCCCGCGACCGCCTCGAGGAAGAAGACGACGCGTTCCGCCTCGCGGTGCACGAGGCCTACCGCGACCTCGCGGGCTCCCGCGGCTGGGTGCTGCTCGACGCGTCTGGGCCCGTCGACGACGTCGCCAGCCGCGTCTGGTCCGCGGTGAGCGAACACCTTGGCTGAGCCCGCCCCCGCCCTCGTCGGCCAGGACACCGCTCTCGAGCTGCTGCGGCGCGCCGCAGCGCGGCCCGGCCACGCGTACCTCATCGCCGGTCCCCGAGGTGCGGGCGGCGCGGACGCCGCCCGCACGTTCGCCGCCGCGCTCGTCGCGCCCGATGGCAACGAACGCGCGCTGAACCTTGTCGCCCGGTCCTTACATCCCGACGTGATCGAGTTCGAGCCCGAACGATCCGTGATCACCGTCGACCAGGCCCGCGACGACATCATTCCCGAGGCATGGAGCGCGCCGATCGAAGCCGACCGCAAGGTCCTCATCCTCCTGGAGGCCGAACGCCTCCAACCCGAGGCAGCCAACGCGCTGCTGAAGACTTTCGAGGAGCCACCCGACCGGACGGTCATCGTTCTCGTCAGCGACGCCGCCGACGAGCTGCTCGACACCGTCCGGTCGCGCTGCCAACGCGTCGATCTCGGCGCCGTTGCCGAAGCGACCCTCGCGGAGGCCCTCCGCGACGCCGGTGTCGAAGATGCCGACGCCCGCCTCGCGGCCCGCCTCTCCGGGGGCCAGCTCGGGCGGGCCCGCGAGCTGACCGGCGACACCCGCGCCCTGCGCGACACGTTCGTCGACGCCGCCGCCGCGCTGGACGGCACCGGGGCCAGCGCCGCCCAAGCTGCCGACGCCATGCTCGCCGCGGTGCACGAGTCCATCGCCGCGGTCCGGGCCCGCCACACCGACGAGCTTGGCGTCTTCGACGAGGAAGCCGACCGGGCCGGCTATCAGCCCCGCGACGTCCGTCGGTTGCGCCGCCGCCTGGAGGAACGCCAGCCCGCTCGCGAGCGGCTCGCCCGACGCAAGGCGCTCAGCGAAGGGATCGCCGCGGTCGAGACGCTGTACCGCGACGCCCTCGCCGGCGCTGACGCACCGCTCCGCAACCTCGACCGTTCTCCGATCGACGCCGACCCACGAGCCGCGGTTCGCGCCCTCGACGCCTGCCGCGAAGCACGCGACGCGCTCGAGTTCAACCCCAACGAAGGGCTCCTCCTCGAATGGCTGGCGCTGCATCTCCCGGGATCCGCCAGCGGACCCCCTCGGTAGACTCCCCAATCCCGCCGGGATAGCTCAGTCGGTAGAGCAGCTCACTCGTAATGAGCAGGCCCGGGGTTCGAGTCCCCGTCCCGGCTCCCAGCATCGTGACCAGCCGTTTCGCGACAAACCGTGACCTGATCGGGCGACGAACACGTAGCACAGCGCTCGTACAGCGGCTCACTCGGCTTGGAGCGGCGGGGGCTGCGAAGGTGGGATCTGGCGGATCGCGCACCGGCGTGACCGGCCGTTCCAGATGTCCTGCTCCTGGGCCGGATGCTGCACCACGAGCGGATACCCGGGGATGAGCGGCTCTGGAGGCTGACCGCAGCCCACCTTTGTGGCTAGTGGGCGGTGGTCTTCGAGCCCCGAGGTTAGAAGGCGCCTTCTGACGCGTCGTTTCGTGACTTCTGACCTATTGGCCGCCCAACGCCCCTGAGCAACTTGACAGGGCACATCTTGGTGCGTTGTGCGCGTCGACACATGAGTGCCAGTTTACGATCGCGGTCGTGCCTGCTTGTAGCAGGCACCGAATCCGGTAATGATCTGGAAGAGGGGTCTGCCCTGAGTTTGGTTGACGGTGGTTTTGAGTGTTCATGCTGCCAGCTCCTACGGGTCTACGTCAGCGAGCAGGACAAGAGTCGGGTGGTCAGACTCGGATGAGCTGAAGTCGGAGACCGGCCTGGCCGCCCCGGTATCGGCAGCCGAGGCGCGCAACGCTTCCAGCGAGCCCGTAAACGCCGACCGACCCCACCCTCGCCGTTCGGCTACCGCCACCGCTAGGGACCTTCGCCTCTCGCGGGAGCACCTTCTGGCCCTTCGTCTGCGAGCGCTGGTTCGCGATGCTGCAGTTCGGGTCGTGGAAGGGAGACCGTGGGCGCTCGGATCCGTCAAACCCGGGGCGGTTCACAAGCGTCATCTACCGGCTTCGTTGGAGCCGAGAGGCATGCGCCATCCGTGCCGACCGTGAGTGAAATCTTGACGGTGGAGAGCCGTTAACGATTTGAGGCCGAGTGCGCAGGCAGAAATGTCTGAACGCCGGAACGCCCAGGTCGTCATTGAGGCGGTACCAAGGATCCTATTGGCTCGAGTTCGATGACCTTGAAGTTGACCTGTTGATGGCCGACACCAATGAGCCATCGGAAAGGAACCCGGGATGATTCACAGAGCGAAGTTCAGCCTGGTCGCGATGCTCGGCGCAGCGACGCTGTTGATCGGAATCTCGAGTGTGGCCGCGCCGCCAGCGCTGGCCAAGGGAACCAAGCCGAAGGTGCTGTTACAGGACCCGCTCTCGAAAGCGGACAAGGCGGTGAGGCCGTCTGTAGACCCCGCTGGACAAGGTCAGGTGACTTGGAGTTTCGTGAATCACCAGTTCCAAGGCCAGGACATTTCCCCAGACGATGCGCACACGTACGCGCCAAAATTCAAGAATCAGGGGACGATCGCGCTCGCGAACATCACGACTGAGGTGCAAGTCGCGCTTCTGCCGAACCCGCAGTCTAGCGGAGCTGTTCTCTGCCGCGCCAACGGTCTGTCAGGAGCGGCCCAAGCTTTCTACTCGCTCGTCACCTTTGCGAGCGGTGACTATCGCGTCGAGAAGTATATCGCTGGTACGTACCAACACCTTGCGACTGGGACATTTCAACCCCAGAAGTCGAACCACCTCACGTTGACCTGCGCGGGGCCGGGACAGCCAGGACCAACTGACACGGTGACATTCACGGGCAGCGTTAACGGCCAGACTTTCACCGCCCAAGACAGCAGTTCCCCGTATCCCGGAGGAAATATGGAATTCCAGGTTGGTGGGGCCACTGCTCAGGCCCCTGGTGGAGCAAGCTTCAGCAACCTCAAGGTCACGCAGAACAGTTGACCATCGAGGCTCCCGCGAGGGGAACGGTTCCCCAAACTGGCCGGGGCCCACAGCAGCCCATTGCCGTGGCGAGACACGCTGGACGTCCAGATCTGGGCGGGCGAGTCCGCCCCGCCGGCGGGACCCCGTTCGTCCGGTCACGGCGGGAGGTGACAGCCGCCAGGTGCTCTCGGCCCGAGGCCTGAGACGCCACCGGCGGCGGTCCCAACGCGGCGATGACCGGAAGCTCGCGCCGCAGGTTGTGGATCGTCGCCCTGGTGTCGGCCCACAACGGGTGGCGCTCCATTGCCTCGACGGCACCGTCGCCTATGCCGAATGTTGTGGTGATGAACGTCCTCGCCGCATCGTCCAGCCGATCCTCGTCGAGAAGGGCGAGCACCTCGTCGGCGCAGCTGATCAGCCCGGGCACCCCGAACGGTGGTTCATAGACCACCAGCGGACCGAACAGGCGCGGGCTCGACGCCGCCGCATGAAGCGCGATCGATGCGCCGAATGAGTAGCCCACCACACGCACCCCGCTGCCGGACCCGACATCCGATGCGAGCTCGACCAGATCCTCGACCTCACGTTGAAAGCTCCAGCTATTGGCATCACCGCTCGCGCCGTGACCGCGCCGGTCGAAACGCACAACAGTGAAGTGACCGGCCAAGCCGTCGGGGACGAGATCGAAGCAGCGATGCGTCGTCGCGCCCCCATGGACGAAGACGAGCACTGGCACTTGGCCGTTGACCGCCCGATGCCGCCGAATTTCTGGAGTGGTCGCCTGTGGAAACGGCGGGCATCGCTACAGCGGATAACTCGGTCGGTCTCGCTCGCGACCGGTTGGCCTACCGCAAAGCCACGCGCCCGTTAGCACAGCGCTCAGGGTTGGATTCCTCGTAATGAGCAGGTCAGGAGTTCGAATCTCCTTCCCGGCTCAAACATCGCTGACCAGCGCTTTCGCGTGGCCTATCGATTCCAGGCGCGGGCAGCCGAAGAGCACAGCGCTCGCAGAGGCGATCATCGGCTCATCTCGATCGTTGGCGTGCTGACCGTCACGCGACGGTGTTCTGCCGCGGAGCCCACGAGCGGACCGCTCGATCGCGTCGGCAAGTAGTCGCGCGCCCCCTTGCGAGCGCATCGTCACATTGGTATCTGGAGAACGATCCGAAGCACGAGAACCAACTGCGCTGGACGTGCGTATGAGCAGCAGAGTTGACGGGTGGCAAACACCGCTAGGGTCTGGTTCGGCGGAGTGGCCCGCACGGGCGTGGAGGTCGCGCACGATGCACCGAGGGACCCAACGGCGTTCGGGCTGGCAGGGGCGGGCCGGACTGGTCGCGCTGGTGGCGGTGGGCGCGTTGGCGGCTTGGCCGTCGTCAGTGTCCGCCGCGCAGCTGTCGTTCACGACGCCGGGCGTGCAGACCCCCTTCACGGTCCCTGCTGGTGTGTGCGGCTACACCGTGGTCGCGCTCGGCGGGTCCGGCGGCGCGGGGAACACCAACTTTCCGAGCCCCGGGGCTGGTGGGCTCGGCGCGCGCGTCGACGCGACGATCACGGTCGCGCCGGGCAGCACCGTTGCCGTGACGGTCGGGGGTCAGGGCGTGAGCGGCGTGATCAGCAGTGCCGGCGGAATTCCGAACGGTGGTTCCGGTGGGACGAACGGCGACGCGGCTGGTGGTGGCGGGGCGAGCTCCGGGGTGGCGGTGAACGCCACGGCCGTCGTCGTCGCCGGCGGCGGTGGCGGCGGCGGAGGCAGCGGGCAAGCCGGCACCCCTGTCAGCGGCGCCGCTGGGTCTGGTGGTGCCGGCGTGGGCGCGGGAGCCACCGCGACGGCCGCGAACGACGGCACCGCGGGAGGGAACAGTGGCGGAGGTCCCGGTCTGTCGGGCCCGGCCGGAGGCACTGGCGGCACCGGCGTCGGCGGTGGCGGCAGCGGCAGCAACGGCTCAGTCGCCGTGGGTAGCACCGGCGGGACGGGCGGCCCTGTTGGCGGCAGCGGCATCGGCGCGGGGAACGGGGGCGGCGGTGGCGGCGGTGTCGTGGGCGGTAGAGGTGGTGGTGGCGGCGGCAACGCCGTCGGTACGAACGTCGGCAGCGGGGGTGGTGGGGGTGGCGGTGGCGGCACCAGCCTCGGCGGCACTCTCACCCCGGCGGCCAACAGCGGCAACGGCAGCGTCACGCTCACCGAGATCCCGTGCTCGAGCGAAACCGCACCGAGCGCGGTCGTCGCGACTCCGCTCTTTACTGGGTAGGGATTCCTCAGTTCCGAGCGCACGTCCTCGCGGCTCAGGGGGCATTTCCACAGCGCCCATCAATCCTGGGCGCAAACTGCGCTAAAGGCGAATCTCCTCGCCAACGCTTGCCGCTCCATGCAGCCGTCGTGCCGTATGACGCCTTCGGTCGTCGACGTCACCCTGGCCGAGGGGGCTAGGTGGTTGGTGCAGTGGTTGCCTCGATCTGGTTCTGGGCGCGCATCCATGCCGACCAGGTCTGGTAGCCGCCGTCGAGGTTGCGGGCCTGGATGCCGAGCTCGTGCAGCAACATCGTCGCT
>DATISY010000033.1:0-19321 GCA_035468285.1 Acidimicrobiia bacterium
CATAGCTTCTGGACAGGCGTTCGAGCGCTCGCCGGACACACAACGCCCGCGCGTGCTCCGCCCGCGACGTCTGGCGTGGCTAAACGCAAGTCGGCTCAGCCCGGACCGCCACTAGGTGGAAGCCGAGCCGAGCCGAGCTTGGGGTCAGCCAAAGTACCGTTAGTCGCTGGCGTGCACTTTGTGGGCCGAGCCGGCCTTCGCGAGCCCGCGGGACACCAGGTAGCCCAGGATGACGGCGCCAGCGATGATCCATGCCGGACGGACTCCCAATCCGTGGGATGCGTACCCGGCGATGATGACCGTTGGGACGAAGAGAAGCAGCAGCCAGAGTTCGCTGGTGAACATTGACGGCTTCGACTCGGTAGCGACGGGACGCTGTTGCGATCTGGCTGGTGCCGCATAGTCAGTTGTCTGTGCCATAACGCTCCCTCATTTTCGGTTTGGAATGATTGTCCGCCCGCCTCTTCCCGGGCTCGGACTGGCATAAACTTGACAGTGGTCGAGGCCTGCTGACAGTGGCCGACGCCCGCGAGCAGGTGCGACAGCGGCTTTGGTTTCGTTCCCGCGCCACGGGGTATGAGAGGCGTGTGGAACCGAGGATTCGTTCGTGATCGGCCTGCTCCTCGTCTTGTTGCTGTTCGGGTTGATCGCGGGGGCGCTCGCCCGTCTGCTTCTTCCCGGTCGGGATCCCATGGGGATCCCGATGACGATCCTGTTGGGGCTGGCAGGTTCCTTTCTTGGTGGGCTGATCGGATCCGTTCTCTTCGGTAACACCCACCATGCCTTTCGACCGGCGGGACTCTTAGGGTCAGTGCTCGGAGCTCTCTTCCTCCTGCTGCTGTACCGCTCGATGAGTCGAGGTCGCCGGGAGCGCCGAGAATCGGCGCGTCAGCTGTAGGCACTCCGGCCCGCTGAAGTTGCGATTCGGGTACGGCAGGGGTCGAGACGTCCCGAGCGGGGTGGGATGGCCGGGACATCGGCTGTGATACGCAGCCCAACTGTCCGGGCTCTCATGCGGGGCACGGAGGCCGGATCACGCAGCCCGTAAGCGCGGTCGAGCGGGCGACACGCTCGACAGGGCCCAAGGTCCGACGCAGGGATCGTCGTGGTCCGTCTTGGGATCAGGCCGCCCGACTGTGAGTGGCGTGGGTGTGCAGGCAGGTGAAGAGGGCTTCGTTCACGGCGGAGCGCCACGCCGCTCCGCGAACGATCCGGTGCGCCCAGTGTGGGTGCTGCGCAGCCAGCGCGCCGACCGCGTGGTCAATCCATTCCTTCCCGTGGCGGGGATCAGCTGTCGCATGCTCCTCGTAGAAGGGGAAGGCCGCGGCGGGCGCGTCGAGGCGATGCAGGGCCTGGAGGACCTTGCGGCAACGTGGGCCGGCTTGGAGCTCCAGGAGGCCGAGCGCGCCGATCATCTCGGGTTGAAGGGCACGGTTGGTGGCGAGAAGCCCATTGAGGGCAGCGCGTGCCAGCGCCTCGGTCGGGAGCTGATCGATGCTCGGCTGGGGGAGCGCCAACGATCGAGAGAGCGCGCGATGAAGCTCCGTGTGGACCTTTTCGAGGGAGCCTCGTCCCATTTCGTCCCAGTAGTTGGCCGCGAGCGTGACCTTTGCTTGGCCGTCGATTCCCACTTGGCACAGGGCGACTAAGTCGTCGAAGCCGCCGTCGGGGCCACCCTCAACGGAGAGGAACTCGATGAGTTGCGGCCAGGTTGCCTGCTCGGCAAGCCAGTCGTAGACGGGGGGGACGAGGTCGATCGCGGCGATCCTTCGCATCGCCGGGACTGCCCCTTCTTCGCTGTCAGCGTCTTGGACCCGTGGGAACGCGTTCAGCTGGTCGAGGAACGGTCCTTCGAGCTGACCTTTGAGGCGAGCCACGAAGGGATGATGTTGGAACCGCTCGGCGCCTTGGAGCTGGTCGAGGGAGGCGGTGTGCAGCTCCTGAATCAGCAGCAGCGCCGACAGGGCGTCACGCTCATCGGTCGGCTCGAGGCTGGCGAATTCGACGAGATCGTCCCCCTGCAGCATCGTGCGGACGCGGGCAGTGAGGCTGGCTGGCGGGCGAAGAGCGGCGACCACACGATCGCCCCTACCCGTCAGCGCCCCGGAGGAAACGACATGAGGGGTGTTCGCGGGGTCTGCTCCCCAGCCCGCAACCAGAGTCGGGACGGAATCGCGTGGGAGGCCGGGCACACCGGTCCACGTGTTCCACACACGTCGGCCCACAACTCGAACCAATCCTGGAGGCCAGCGGTGGTGGCCGGGACCTCTTCGCGGGAAGCCGCGACGTCGTCGGGCCCCTTGCGGCGAGGACCAGGATGTCGCGGCCAACCGCAGGCTCCCGCGCGGGGCGCAGAGCGCCCGAGCCGACGGCGGGATTGCGGAACTGCGGTCTGTGGGTAGGGGGTCACAGTGGAAGCAGCCGCGCCGCCAGGGACCAGGTCTAGGATTCCCCGTCACACCGTGAAGTTCGGCACGATCTCCATCGGCCTCGACGACACGGTGTTGGCCCCCCGGCGATGGACGACCGCCCAAAGCCGATGGGCGGCCCAGCTCGCGTCTCAGGCGGAACCGGGCCCTATCCTCGAGCTGTACTGCGGCGCGGGCCACATCGGTCTCGACGCGGCGTCTCGGGCCGGTCGCGCCCTCGTGCAGGTCGACGCCGACCCCAGCGCCTGCCGGTGGGCTCAGCGCAACGCTGACGCTCTTGGCGTCACGACCCACATTCGATGCACCACGATCGAGGAATCACTGCAACTCGATCGTCTGTTCCCGCTCGTCCTCGCCGATCCCCCTTATCTGTCGGAAACTGACCAACGAGACGACGGCGATCTGCCCCATGCTGTCGACGGTGGACCGGACGGTCTCCGCCACATCCTCCATGCTCTGGCCGCCGGCGCTCGCCACCTCATGCCCTGTGCGCCGCTGCTCCTCCAGCTGCGCGGGCTGGCGCAAGCGGCGAAGGTCGAGGCGATGCTCGCGGCGGTCACCCCGTCACTCGTCATGGAAGAGGTCCGGACGTTTGGGCCCCGCCGAGCGATCGCGCTCCTTCGCCGCGACCCCTGAGTACTCCTCGACCATTCGCAGGCACCTCGGCGCTGGGCGCAGACGCCCGATCCCGGCGTGTCCGGGCGTCACCTGCTCGTTCGCGCGCAGGTCTGGGCAGCGGTGCTTTCGGGACCAAACCTCGGACGGTTCATTCGCCTGTGCATGCTGGCCGAGCCTTCTGGGAGCCGAGCGCTAGGACGGGTCTGAGCCGTATCCGGCGAGGAGGCGTTTGGCGATGACTTCGTTCATGTTGAGCGCCCAAACGCTGTGCTAACGCGCGAAAGCGCAGGTCACCGCGGACCGTCAAGGGCTGGATGTTCTCGCCAGAATCGAGCGCGCCAAAGCTGCCGCCGGGGTCACCACAGGGAGCCGCGGGTTCGGGATAGCCTCCGGTTCAGATCTGTGGCGGCCTGAGACCCGCAACGAGGCGGAGGAACCGTGCGAGCGAAGCGAGTCTTGACGCGGCCACGAGGCTGGGCCCTATTGGTGGCCGTGGTCCTCGTCGTGGGTGTTCCCCTGTTTGGCAGCACGCTCAGCGGTGCGCAGGTGGCGCTACCAACCCTGACAGTGACCAAGGTGGTGACGGGTGCCGTCCCGCCGGGGACGACCTTCACGGTCAGGGTCGAGTGCACCGGCATCGCCCCGGCTGCCGCCGGCGGCAACGCGACCACCCCTTCCAGCGTCAAGGCCCAGGCTCCGGTGCAGACCTCGACGATCACCTTCAACGCGCAGGGTGACCCGACACCCCCGGCGAGCAACGTGGTGACCCCACCCAACGTACCGTCGGACTGCACCGTCACCGAGACCGCGACCGGCGGGGCCCAGTCGGTGTCGTACACCTGCGCGGTCGGATCCGGGAACATTGACACGAACTGCACGAACTCGCAGTCGATCCACCTCGGAGCGGACTCGTCTGGGAACAACACGATCACGGTGACGAATGCATTCCCGCCGCCACCTCCGCCCCCGGTGGTCGTGTCACCCCGGTTCACTGGGTAGACAGTCGCGAGCCTCGGCCGCGCTCGTGTTCGGTGCATCCGATCGCGTCGGCGAGTAGGTCTCGACCCGCGGACCGGAGCCGACCTCGCTAGCGACGCCCGTCGCAGGTCGTTTCTCGGGCCGTCTCCTTAGTCGTTTCCCTGGTCAGAGCCATAACCGCCGATGATGCGTTTGGCGATGACTTCGTTCATGATCTCGTCGGTGCCGGCTCCGATGCGCTGCAGTCGAGCATCGCGAAAGGCGCGGGAGATCGGCTCTTCGTGCATGTACCCGGCGCCGCCATGGATCTGGAGACAGGTGTCGACGAGCCGGTTGAGCATCTGGGCGCAGTACTTCTTCGTCATGGAGATCTCGGCAACGGGGTAGTCGCCGTGCATGACGCGCCACGCCGTGGAGTAGAGGAGCGCACGGGCGGCCTCGAGCTCGGTGGCGGCGTCGGCGATCATGTGCGCGATGACCTGGTGCCGGCCGATGGGACGCCCGAAGGTGCGTCGCTCACCCGCGTAATCGATGGTCCGGGCGAGCGCGTAGTCGGCGGTGCCAATCGACGCCGCCGCGCCCGCGAGACGTTCGTATTGGAGCTGGAACATGAGTTGGGAGAACCCTTGTCCCGGTTCGAGTCCGATGAGGTTGGCATGGGGGACCGGGACGTCATCGAGGGCGATCTCGGCGGTGTCGCTGGAGCACATGCCCAGCTTGCGGAGCTTGCGCGACACGGTGACGCCGGGAAGGGCAGTGTCGACCAGGAACAGGGAGACGCCCGCGTGACCGGCCATCGGGTCGGTCTTGACGACGAGGGTGAGGAAGTCGGCGCGAGCTCCGTTGGTGATGTAGAGCTTGCGGCCCGTGATTCGCCAGACGTCGCCATCACGCTCACCGCGGGTGGTGATGGCCGCGACGTCGGATCCGGCATCGGGTTCGGTGATCGCGATGGCGGCGACCTTGGCGCCGGCGATCGCGGGGCGCAGGTACCGGTCCTTCTGGTCGTCGGTCCCGAACTGCTCGATCGAGGGAGTGGCCATGTCGGTCTGGACCGACAGGGCCATGGCGATCGCCCCGCAGCCGGACTTGGCGAGCTCTTCGACGAAGACGATCTCGGCGGCGAGGTCGCCGCCCGAGCCACCCCACTCCTCGGGGTAATGGAGGCCGAGGAAGCCGAGCTCGCCGGCGCGTCGGAAGACGTCGTCGGGGAACCACTCGGCGTCTTCCCAGGTCTCGACGTGGGGCCGGATCTCGGTGTCGACGAAGCGCCGGACCGAGCGGCGAAGCTCGTCGTGTTCGGTGGTGAAGATGGGATGCTGGGTCATGGGATCCACGGTGCCACAGCCGTTAACCCTCCCTAGACTGTCGTCCCTCATGGCTCGGTCCATTCTCCAACGTCACCTCGTGGACGTCAGCGAACGGCTCAAGCGCCTCCGGGTGGAGCTGGGCGTCACCGAGGAGCAGGTCGCGTTCCTCGAGGAGGAGGCAGAGGACACCCGGCTGCGGGCCCTGGTGGCGGAGACGCCGTTGGCGGACGCGGAGTCGCGGGACGCCCGCCGGCATGCGGACGCGCTGGCTCGGCACCGGGATGCCCTGGTGTTGCAGATCGCGGAGCTGCGGCGGGAACAGGACGCGCTGCTCGACCGGATGGCCGCCGAGCTGTCCGCGCACTGATCGCGGCCCGGACCCACGATGGAAGATCGAGCCCGACCCCGCGTAGTGATCGCCGAAGACGAGGCGATCATCCGTCTCGACCTGCGCGAGCTGCTGGAGGAGGAGGGGTACGCGGTCGTGGGGGAGACCGGTCGGGGTGACGAGGCGATCGAGTTGGTTCGGGAGCTCGTCCCCGATCTGGTGATCCTGGACGTGAAGATGCCGGGTCTCGACGGGCTGTCCGCGGCCCGGCACATCGCGAGTGAGCGGCTCGCGGCGGTGCTGATCCTGACGGCGTTCTCGCAGCGGGACCTGATCGAGCAGGCCCGCGACGCGGGCGCGTTGGCGTATCTGGTCAAGCCGTTCCAGAAGAGCGAGTTGATCCCGGCGATCGAGCTGGCGATGGCCCGCCACTCGGAGCTGACGTCGTTGGAGCGCCACGTCGACGATCTCGAGCAGCGGCTCGAGGCCCGCAAGCTCATCGACCGGGCGAAGGGGCGGCTGATGAGCGAGTACGGGTACGACGAGCAGGTGGCGTGGCGGTTCATCCAGACCCGGGCGATGAACGAGCGGGTCAAGATCGCCGAGATCGCCCGTCGGGTCGTGGAGGGCGAGCTCACGCCCTAGCCGGCTGGATCGGCGGATCGGCGGATCGACTGGCTGGCCGGGCGGGTCGGGGTTTGGGGGCTCGGGCCTACGAT
Organism: Acidimicrobiia bacterium; assembly: GCA_035468285.1. GTDB lineage: Bacteria > Actinomycetota > Acidimicrobiia > IMCC26256 > PALSA-555 > PALSA-555. The sequence goes on from DATISY010000033.1 coordinate 6,383, forward strand.
CGGATGGTGCCGAAGCTGCTCCTCGTCGACGGTCATTCCTTGGCCTACCGGGCGTTCTACGCCCTGCCGACGGACCTGGCGACGAAGGCCGGGACGATCACGAACGCGGTGTACGGGTTCACGTCGATGCTCGTCAAGGTGCTGACCGACGAGCGGCCGGACTTCATCGTCGTGGCGTTCGACACCGGCGCCCCGACGTTCCGGGACGCGATGGACGCCGACTACAAGGCGGGTCGCAAGGAGACGCCGCAGGTGTTCTCGGCGCAGCTGCCGTTGATCCGCGAGGTCCTGGAGACCCTGCAGATCCCGGTGCTGACCAAGGAGGGTGTCGAGGCCGATGACGTGATCGCCACGCTCGCCACCGAGGCGGACCAGGCGGGGCTCGACGTGATCGTCGTGACCGGTGACCGGGACACGTTCCAGCTCGTGCACGACCCGCATGTCACGGTCCTCTACAACAAGCGGGGCGTGTCGGATTACGCGCTCTACGACGAAGCCGGGATCATGGAGCGCACCGGTGGGGTGACGCCGGAGCAGTATCCGGATTACGCCGCGCTGCGTGGTGACACGAGCGACAACCTGCCGGGGGTGCCCGGGATCGGGGAGAAGACGGCGGCGAAGCTGATCACGACGTACGGGTCACTCGAAGGGATCCTTGAGCACCTCGACGAGCTGCAGCCCCGGGTTCGCCAGAACCTCGGGGAGATGCGGGAACGGGTCCTGCTGAACCGGGAGATGTCGGTGCTGCGTCGCGACGTCGACGTCGGCGTCGAGATCACCGAGCTCCGTCAGGCAGCCTTCGACCGGGAGCAGGCCAGGGTCCTGTTCGACCAGCTCGAGTTCCGGACGCTGTGGTCCCGGCTGCTCGAAGCAGTCGGGGAAGCCGCACCCGAGACGGAATCGGAGACGCTCGACGTCGAGGTGGAGGTGCTCGCCGACCCGCGGGCCGCGGTGCAGCGGCTCCGGGATGTCGCCGCGGCGGGCCGGCGCGTCGCGCTGGAGCCCAGCTGGGTCGGGACGCCGGGGCACCGCGCTCTCGCGGGGCTGGCGGTCGCCGACGATGACGGGCGCGTCACCTACCTGCCGGGTGAGGTGCTGCACGACTCGGAGGTCGCGGACGCGGGACGGGCGCTGCTGGCCGAGGACGGGCCGCCGCTGATCGCGCATCGGGCGAAGGACCTCATGCACGGCCTCGGCGACGACGTGCGCAGCCTGGACCTGGACACCGCGGTGATGGCGTACCTCCTCGATCCGGCGGAGGGGAAGTACCGCATCGAGGACCTGGCGCTGCGCTACCTCGCCTTGGAGATCACCTCCCCGGACGTCGAGGAGGGCCAGCTCGACCTCGACGGTCAGGCCGGGATCAACGAGACGGGCCGGCGCGCGGTCGCGATCCTGCGCCTCGCCGACGTCCTCTCCGAAGCCTTGGCGGCCCGGGAGCTCACCGACCTGTACGAGCGGATCGAGCGGCCCCTCGTGCGGGTCCTGGCGAAGATGGAGCATTTCGGGATCCGGATCGATCAGCCGTTCCTCGACGAACTCCGATCTGAGCTCGCGACGGAGTGCGACCAGCTGATGCGCCAGATCTGGGGGCATGCCGGTGAGGAGTTCAACGTGAACTCCACCCCGCAGCTGCGCACCATCCTGTTCGACAAGCTCGGGCTCATCCCGGTGAAGAAGACGAAGACCGGCGCGTCGACCGATGCCGACTCGTTGCAGAAGATGGTGGACGAGCATCCCATCGTCGAGGATCTGCTGCGGTACCGGGAGGTCGAGAAGCTGCGCAGCACCTACGCCGACGCGCTGCCACCCCTCGTGCAGGGCGACGGGCGTGTGCACGCGACGTTCAAGCAGACCGACACGACGACGGGCCGCATCTCGAGCGAGGCTCCGAACCTCCAGAACGTCCCGGTCCGCACCGCTGACGGTCGCGAGTTCCGGCGGGTGTTCATCGCCGACGACGGCTGGGGCCTCCTGACCGCCGACTACTCCCAGATCGAGCTGCGGGTCCTGGCCCACCTGGCCGAGGATCCCGGGCTCATGGATGCGTTCGCGCGGGGGGCCGACATCCACACCACGACCGCGGCGACCGTGTTCCACGTCGCCGAGCGCGACGTCGACGCGGCGCAACGCCGCTTCGCGAAGGTCGTCAACTACGGGTTGGCGTACGGCATGGAGGCCTACGGGCTCGGCTCCCGGCTCGGGATCCCCACCGAGGAGGCCCGGGAGATCCTCGACGCGTATTTCGACGGGTTCCCGAACGTGGCCGAGTTCATGGCCCGCACCGTCCGGGAGGCCAAGGAGCGGGGGTACACGACGACGATCTTCGGGCGGCGGCGCCAGATCACCGAGCTGGCGTCGGACAACTTCCGGATCCGTCAGATGGGGGAACGGATGGCGCAGAACGCGCCGGTGCAGGGCTCCGCGGCGGACATCTTCAAGCTGGCGATGATCGACGTGGACCGGGCCCTCGACGGGGCCGGCTCGAAGACCCGGATGCTGCTCACCGTGCACGACGAGCTGATCTTCGAGGTCCCCGAGGAGGAGCGGGCCGACGTCGAGGGCCTGATCCCGGAGGTCATGCAGGCGGTCACCGAGCTGCGGGTCCCGCTCGTCGTCGACGTCGGGTTCGGGGCGAACTGGGCCCAAGCCAAATGAGCGCAGCCGCCCGGCTCGACGCGTCCCCTTCCTCTCCTCCTCTTCTCTAGGGGTTGTGGCGATCCCACCGGCGCCGGCCGGTCCTTGGTTCAACGACGTGGCGGCCTTCCTCGGTCGGGCGTACTGGGCGCCGGGCACGAGCCGGGTCAGCGCGTTCACCACCGGCACCGAACAAGAGGTGGCGTTCCTGGTCGACACCTTGCGAATCGAGGCCGGCCAGACGGTCCTCGACGTCGGGTGCGGCCCCGGACGCCACGCCCTCGCCCTGGCCCGGCGGGGCGTGCAGGTCACCGGCGTCGACGCTTCCCCCGAGTTCATCGCCCTCGCCCGGGCGGCGGCCGCCGCGGAGGGGCTCCCGGCAGCGTTCGCGGTGCTCGACGTGCGAGACCTCGCCGATCAGGGCCGCTTCGACGCCGCGATCTGTCTCTGCCAGGGAGGATTCGGGCTCCTCGGGGGCCGCGACGACCTCGACGTCTTCGCTCGGATCGTCGCCGCGGTGCGCCCCGGGGGTGGCCTCGCGGTCTCGGCGTTCTCGGTGCTGTACGCGACCCGATTCCTGGAGGCAGGGGAGACGCTCGACGCTGCCACCGGGGTGCTGCACGAGCGGGCGACGTTGCGCAACGAGCACGGTGAGGAACGCCAGATGGACCTGTGGACCACCTGCTTCACGGCGCGGGAGCTCGAGTTGCTCGCCGACGCGACCGATGTCGAGGTCGGCGCGGTGTACGGGGTGACGCCGGGCCGGTACCGGGCCGCGCCACCCGACCTCGACCAGCCGGAGCTGCTGCTGGTGGGGCACCGCCGCGTGTGAGCCTGTACCCTGGGGTGGCGGCCTCGTTGAGGCCGCGCCATTCGCGCTCGGACTCAGGCGAGGACGCGAGCGGCCCGGGTTGCTAGAGGAGTTCAGTTGTCGGAGCAGGACGCGGCGGGCGGTACCGGCACCCCCGTTCTCGAGTACGAGCCCATTTCAGGCGAAGCCGGCGCCCCCGAGGACGGCCCCGTCGTCCTCGACGACCTCGGAGGCCAGTCCTTCTCGGACGCGGTGGACGCCACGATCGTCGAGTTCGACGACGGCGACATCGTCACCGGCAAGGTCGTGAAGATCGACAGCGACGAAGTCCTGCTCGACATCGGTTACAAGTCCGAAGGGGTCATCCCCTCCCGCGAGCTGTCAATCCGCAACGACATCGACCCCAGCGAGGTCGTCACCCTCGACGAAGAGCTCGAAGCCCTGGTCCTCACTAAAGAGGACAAGGACGGTCGGCTCATCCTCTCCAAGAAGCGCGCCCAGTACGAGCGTGCCTGGGGCACCATCGAGCAGATCAAAGAGACCGAGGGGATCGTGTCCGGTCCCGTCATCGAGGTCGTCAAGGGCGGCTTGATCCTCGACATCGGCCTCCGCGGCTTCCTGCCCGCCTCGCTCGTCGACCTGCGCCGCGTCCGGGATCTGCAGCCGTTCGTCGGCCGAAGCCTCGAGTGCAAGATCATCGAGCTCGACAAGAATCGGAACAACGTCGTCCTGTCCCGCCGCGCGTACCTCGAGGAGACGCAGCGGGAGCAGCGCGACGAGTTCCTCGCCAACCTCAAGCCCGGCGAGGTCCGACACGGGGTCGTGTCCTCGGTCGTGAACTTCGGGGCGTTCGTCGACCTCGGCGGCATGGACGGCCTCGTGCACGTGTCCGAGCTGTCGTGGAAGCACGTCGACCATCCCAGCTCGGTGGTCCAGGTCGGTGACGAGGTGACCGTCCAGGTCCTCGACGTCGACCTGTCCCGCGAGCGCATTTCCCTCTCCCTGAAGGCCACCCAGCAGGACCCGTGGCAGGAGTTCGCCGACGGCCACCAAGTCGGCGAGCTGGTCTACGGGCGGGTCACGAAGCTCGTCCCGTTCGGCGCGTTCGTCCAGGTCGGCGAAGGCATCGAAGGGCTGGTCCACATCTCGGAGATGGCCGGCCATCACGTCGAGGCCCCCGAGCAGGTCGTGACCCCAGGCGAGGAGCTCTGGGTCAAGATCATCGACATCGACCTCGAGCGGCGCCGGATCTCCCTCTCGATCAAGCAGGCCGCCGAAGGCGGTGTCGTCGCCGCCGAGTACCAGGACCAGTACGGCGAGCACGCGTACGACGCCCAAGGCAACTACATCGGGCCCGACTACGGGACCGGCGACGCCGCGTCCGGTCCGGGCGAAGGTGGCGAGGCCGCGGCCGCGGCGGCGGAAGCCGAGGGCGCGGCCGACACCACGGCGACGCTGGACACCGCGGCGCAAGCCGAGGGTGCCGTGCCCGTGCCGGTCCCCGAAGCCGCCGACGCGCCCGACCCGGTGCCGGAACCGGCTGCGGGTGAGCCCGTCGTGGGGGACCAGCCCGCCTCGGGGTGAGCCTCCTCCCCGCCGGGACCTGAGCCCACCAGGGTCCGGCAGTCCGGTTGCCCCTCAAGGTCCACGGGGTGGCGGCCGACCATGAAGTCGGGACTGCCCTTGGGGCGCATGGGAGACTCGACCGAGGAGCGAGCCTGTGGGCAATCGCCGCACCCTGATCGCGGCCGCGGCAATCATCCTCGCCGCTGTGGCGGGGATCGGCGTCTACTTCTACGTGTCCGCTGCGGACAAGCGGGCCCAGCAGAACGTGGCGGTGGTCGACGCGTTCGTCGCGAGCCAGGACATCCCGAAGGGCACGTCCGGTGAGAACGCCGTCGCCAACGGTCTGATTACACCGGCGAAGGTGATGCGAGGCAGCATCCCGCCGTCCGCGGTCACCGACACCAGCTTCTTGAAGGGCAAGGTGGCGGCCTCCACCATCGGGGCGAAGCAGTTCATCACCGGCGCCAGCTTCGTCTCCCCCTCCCAGGGTGGCGGCGGATCCCTGGCGGCGGCGATCGGCGCCAAGGATCTGGTCGCGGTCACGGTGTCCGTCGACGCGGCGCACGGCGTCGCCGACGGCATCGCACCCGGTGACCACGTCGACATCGCCGTCGCCGGCGACACCGGCGCCCAGTACCTGCTGAACGGTGTGCGTGTCCTCGCCGTCGGGCAGGAGACCGCGGCCAGTGCGAGTGGCGGGAACGGGCAGCCGAGCACCACCGCGGCGACCAGCGGGCTGATCACGTTCGAGGTGTCACCCGCCGATGCGCTGCGCGTCGTGGCCGCGAACCGCAGCGGGTCGCTGTACCTGACGTTGGAGTCGCTCGGCACGGCCGGTGGCAACACGCCTGCGGTCCCGGCTAGCGGCCGGTAGGTATGGCCGTCGAGTACGGCAGCCTGCCGGGACCCTCGTACGAATCGGCGTCGACGCCGGCTCGCTATGACGTCGCGATCGTCGAACCCGACGGGCGACGCCGGTTGCGGCTCGGGACGGCGCTGGCAACCGCGGCCCAGTTCGAGACGGTCGAGGAGCTGGTCCAGTCGCTGCGTCCCGGCCGGCCGCTGGTCGCCGTGTTCGGTCCGGGCCTCGCCGCCCCGTACGGGTTCCAGCAGGTCAACCGGCTCATCGCCGCCTACCCCGATCTGGGTGCGATCTTCGCGGTCGAGGAGGTCTCGACGCCGCTGTTGCAGGCCGCGATCCGGGCCGGGGCTCGCGACACCGTCGCGGTCAACGACCCGGTGGCGTTGGTGCAGTCGGTGCAGCGGGTGGGGGAGCTCCTCGCCGGGACGGTCAGCCGGGTCCCCGCGACGACCCCGACGCGGGCGGCGGCCGGTCAGCTGATCACGGTGTTCTCCGCGAAGGGCGGGGTCGGCAAGAGCACCGTGGCCATCAACGTGGCGGTCGCGATGGCGCACCGCAGCGTCGACCGTATCGCGCTCGTCGACGCCGACCTGAGCTTCGGGGACGTCGCGGTGCTCATGGGGCTGCCGCCTCAGCACACCATCCTCGACGCGATCGGCGCTGCGCAGTACGGCGACATCGAGCTCGTGCGCAGCATGATGGTCCCGCACCGCGGGAGTGGCCTCCTGGTGCTGCCCGCCCCGACGGAGCCGCTCCTCGGCGCGGGGGTCGCGCCGAGCGACGTCGTGTCGGTCTGTCAGGCGCTGCAGGGCATGTGCGGGGTCGTGGTCGTGGACTTGCCGTCCCAGCTCGACGACTACGCCGCGGCGCTGCTCGAGGCGGCTGACACGGTGCTCCTCGTCGGTGGGATGGACATCCCGAGCGTGAAGAACCTCCGGATCGGGATGCAGGTCCTCGACCTCGGTGCGATGGCGGGCCCGAAGCTGCGGCTGTGCCTCAACCGGTCGAACACCCAGGTGAAGCTCGACATCCGCGAGATCGAGCAGGTCCTCGGGTTGCGGGCCGATTTCCCGATCCCGGCGGACATCGCGGTGCCGATCTCGGTGAACGCCGGGGTGCCCGTCGTCGAGCACGACCCTCGGGCGCCGGCCAGCCGGGCGCTCGACCGGATCGCGGTGTCGCTGCTCGGGCCCCAGCCCGAGAGCGGGAAGCGGCGCCGGAAGCACAAGCGTGAACGGGCGGCGACACGATGACGATCACCGGCCAGTGGGCCCAGCGGGCCGCCACCCCGGCCCCTACCGGGCGGGTCCAGGTCCTCGAGGACCTGCGCCAGAAGATGCACCAGTTCGTGGTGCAAGAGCTCGGTCCCCTTCTCTATGACCAGCGGATCTCGGAGAGCGAGCTGCGCAAGCAGGTCGAAGAGCAGCTGCACCGGGCGATGGCCCAGGAGCGCCTTGCGCTCGGCCAAGCGGAACGGCAGGCGCTCATCCAGTCGGTGTTCGATGACATCCTCGGGTACGGGCCCATCGACCGTCTGCTCCGTGACCCGGGTGTCAGCGAGATCATGGTCAACGGACCCGACCAGGTGTACATCGAGCGCGAGGGCAAGATCCTGCGCACCGACGTCCGGTTCGTGGACGAGATGCACCTGCGGCGCATCATCGACAAGATCGTCAGCCAGGTCGGCCGGCGGGTCGACGAGGCCACCCCGATGGTCGACGCCCGGCTCCCCGACGGGTCCCGCGTGAATTGCATCGTGCATCCCCTCGCGATCGGGGGGCCGTTCCTGACCATCCGGCGGTTCCGGGCCGACCCGTTCACCGTCGCGGACCTGGTGGGGATGAGCACGCTCAGCGATCAGGTGGCGCAGTTCACCGACGCGTGTGTGCGGGGGCGGCTCAACATCGTGGTGAGCGGCGGGACCGGCACCGGGAAGACGACGCTGCTGAACGTGCTGTCGTCGTTCATCCCGGGTGACGAGCGGATCGTCACGATCGAGGACGCGAAGGAGCTCCAGCTCCAACAGCCCCACGTGCTGTGCCTCGAGGCGCGGCCCCCCAACATCGAAGGCAAAGGCGAGATCCGGATCCGGGACCTGGTGCGCAACTCGCTGCGGATGCGCCCCGACCGGATCGTGGTCGGTGAGGTCCGGGGCGCCGAGGCGCTCGACATGCTGCAGGCCATGAACACCGGCCACGACGGCTCCATCACGACGGTGCACTCCAACGCGCCGCGCGACACCCTGTCGCGCATCGAGACGATGGCGCTCATGGCCGGCATGGACCTGCCGGTGCGGGTCATCCGGGAGCAGATGGCGTCGGCGTTGGACCTGATCGTGCACCTGTCCCGGCTGCGGGACGGCACCCGTCGGGTCACGCACGTCAGCGAGGTGATGGGGATGGAAGGCGACGTCATCGTCCTTCAAGACCTCTACATGTTCGACTACTCGATGGGCATCGACGCGGAGGGCCACTTCCTGGGCCAGCTCAAGAGCACCGGGATCCGTCCCGGGTTCTCCGAGCGGCTCGCCAACTACGGCGTGGTCCTCGACCATGCCCTGTTCGCCGGGGACGCGGTGTCGCGCCGGGCCGGCAACAAGCGGTAGGGGTGCGCGTGTCGACCCTGGGGACGGTGCTCGCCGCCGGGAGCAGCACGTGGCGGCTGATCCTGCCGGTGCTGCTCGCGGCGGCGGTGCTGGCGTTCGCGTTGGCGATGCTGCTCATCACCGGTGATCACCGCAGCAAGCTCGAGCGGCGCCTCACCGGGTACGGGGAGCCCGAGCCTGACCCGAAGGACAAGGCCGTCCCCCGTGGGGAGCAGATGCTCGCCGAGACCCGCCTGGTCCAGGACATGGCCGACTTCACCGGCCGCATCGCGGAGCGGGTCGGGCTGCTGAACCGGGTCGAGGAGAAGCTCGTCCAGGCGGACCTGCCGATCCGGCCGACCGAGGCCATCTTCTTCTACGGCGTCGGTGTGTTCGTCGTCCTCCTCGGCGCGTTGCTGCTCCTCGGGTTCCCCGCCGGGTTCGTGGTGGCGCTATTCGCCGCGATCGGGCCGGTGGCGTTCCTCGAGCTGCGCCGGAGCCGGCGGCTCCGGAAGTTCGAGACCCAGCTCCCCGACGTCCTCACGCTCCTCGCGGGGTCGATGCGGGCCGGGTTCTCGTTCGCGCAGGGCCTCGAGGCCGTCGCCGAGGAGGCCCCCGAGCCGTCGGGTCGGGAGCTGCAGCGCTGCTTCACCGAGAGTCGCCTCGGCCGCCCGATCGAGGACGCGCTCGAGGACTCCGCGAACCGGATGCACAGCGTCGACCTCATGTGGGCCGTCATGGCGATCCGCATCCAACGTGAGGTGGGTGGCAACCTGGCCGAGCTCCTGGACACCGTCGCGTCCACGATGACGGAGCGGGAGCGGCTCAAGCACGAGATGCTCGCCCTCACCGCCGAGGGGCGCCTCTCGGCGTGGGTCCTCGGGGTGTTCCCGCCCGGGTTCGCGCTGGTGCTGTTCGCGATCCAGCCCGACTACATGAAGACCCTGTTCCAGAACACGGTCGGGATCGTCGCGGTGATCGTCTCTGCGGTCATGGCTGGCATCGGGTTCTTCTGGTTGCGGCGCATGATGCAGATCGAGGTGTGACGGATGCCGTTGCCGCTGATCATCGCCGCGTGCCTCGCCGGGTCTGTGCTCCTCGGTGGCTTCCTCACCATGGGTGTCGCCGCGGAGCGCTCCGACGTTCGCGAGTCGCTGCGTCGCCTCGAGGGATACCAGATCCAAGACGTCCGCGATCAGGAGATGCTCGCCCCGATCAGCGAGCGGGTCGTGAACCCCATCGTCGACGCGTTCGGGAACATCGCGCAACGGTTCACCCCCCAGGGGTACCGAGATCAGGTGGCCCGCAAGCTGGTGCTGGGCGGCCTCGCGCAGAAGCTCAGCGTCGATCAGGTGCTGGTGTGGAAGCTCTGCGGGATGATGTCGGGGCTGCTGTGGCTGCCGCTGGTGCTGTTCGTGCTCCGGCTGAACGGCATCATCGCGTTCGCCTTCGTCGTCGTGCTGTGGGGCGTGTCGTTCATGCTGCCCGACGTGCACCTGTCCCGGGCCATCGATACCCGCCGGCATGACATCGCGGTGCAGTTGCCCGACATCCTCGACCTGCTCGTCATCTCCGTCGAAGCCGGTCTCGGGTTCGAGCAGGCCCTGGAGCGCACCACCTCGGCGGTGCCCGGCCCGCTGTCGGACGAGTTCCGGCGGATGTTGCGCGAGACCAGCTTCGGGTCGAGTCGCGCCGACGCGCTCCGCTCGATGGACGAGCGCTGCGATGTGCCCGAGCTGCGGACCTTCGTGGTCGCGATGCTGCAGGCCGACACGTTCGGGGTCTCGATCGTGCGGATCCTGCGGTCCCAAGCCGACGAGATGCGGGTGCGCCGCAAGCTCCGCGCGCAGCAGCAGGCTCAGAAGCTGCCGGTGAAGATGCTGTTCCCGCTGGTGTTCTGCATCTTCCCGTCGATCTTCGTGGTCATCCTGGGCCCGGCCATGATCCAGCTGTCCCACACCCTCGGTCACGTCCAATGACCGGGTGGGGGTGCCGGTGAGCCCTGTCGCGGTCGCGACCGAGCGCCGGTCCGCTCCGCCCTCGGTATTCCCGCCCGCCGCCGCGCCGGCCCGGCGCACCAGGCGGGGGCCGGGGCTCGACGCGCTCTTCACCGGGGTGTTCGCGCTGTTCGGGTGGGCGCTCGGCATCGGGCCGCTCTCCGATAACTCGTTCTTCTGGCATGTCCGCACCGGGCGGCTCATCCTCGACTCGGGGTTCCCCCACAGCGACCCGTTCTCGTACACCGCGCCCGGGGTGCACTGGGTGGTGCAGTCCTGGCTCGCCGAGGTGCTCTACGCCGCTGTCGAGCGCGTCGCGGGCGGCTTCGGGATCCGGGTCCTCATCGGCCTCACCGGTGTGGCGATCGCGGTGCTGGCCTTCCGGCTGGCGTTGCGGCTCGCCCGGGACCGGGTCCGGGCGGCGCTGCTCACCGCGGCGGCGTTGGCGTCGCTCAGCACCCTCTGGTCCGAGCGGCCCCTCGTGCTCGGGCTCGTCGCGTTCCTGGTCCTCATCTGGGTCGTCGAGGTCCCCGAGTGTCGCGTCGGGCGCCGGCCACTCCTGGTGCTCCCCATCGTGTTCTGGTGCTGGGCGAACGTGCACGGCACGTTCGCGCTCGGCTTCGCGTACCTCGGGCTGCATCTGCTGGGCCGCTGGGTCGAGGGGCACCGGCCCACCGAGGGACGCGAGCGGCAGCTGCTCCTCGCCGGCGCCGCCGGGTTCGCGGTGACGTTCCTCAACCCGTACGGGGTGGGGCTGGTCACGTTCCCCGTCGACCTCCTCGGCCGGTCCGACATCCTCCGCCACGTCGTCGAGTGGGGCTCCCCGGACTTCCACACCCTCGCCGGCGTCGTGTTCGCGCTCTGGATCGTCGTGTTCGCCGTCATCGCGTCGCGAGCCTCGGGCCGCCTCTCGCGGCGGGACCTGATCGTGGCGGTCCCGTTCCTGCTCCTCGGCCTGTGGGCGCTGCGCAACATCGCCATCGCACCGCTCGTGGGACTCCCGATCGCGGCGCGGGTCGTGACCCGACCCCGAGCGCGCGCGCCGGGCGACGAGCCCAGCGACTCCCGCGGTCTGCGGTGGACGCTCGCCGCCGCGCTCGCCCTCGTCGTCGTCGTGCTCACGGTGCGGGCCGCGGCGCAACCCGACTTCGCGTTCGCCGGCTACCCGGTCGGCGCGATGCAGGCGGTGCAGCGCCACGGGCTGCTCGGCCGGCGGATCCTCACCTCCGACGCCGACGCCGGGTATGTGATCCTGCGCGACTGGCCCGCGCAGCGTGTCTTCCTCGACGACCGCTACGACATGTACCCGCGGCCGCTCATCGCCGACTACCTCACGGTGTCCCATGCCCGGCCCGGCTGGGACAAGGTCCTCACCCGGTACGACGTCCAAGTGATCGTCTGGGCGCCCGCCGACCCGCTCGTCGCGCTCGCCCAGGCCAGCGGTCACTGGCGGACCCTGTACCGCGACCACAGCCGGGTCGTGCTCGTCCGCGACGACGTGCGAACCACCTGACCGGCACACCGTCGCGCCCCGCCGGGCGATCGGCGTGCCGGCCAGGCGGGACCTACGGGCCGGACGCCGTGCTGAGCTGACTCCCGGCCTGGTTGAACTTCGGGCTGAGCTGCCCACCGAAGAACTTCACCGCGCCGATCACCGCGATCGCGATCAGGCTCACCAACAGCAGGTACTCGACCAGGTTCGCGCCACGCTCGTCCCGCTGGAACCGGGCCCGTAGCCATGTCCTGAGCACGAACAGATCCATCGCGCCGTGCGTCTCCTGCGTCGGTGCCCCGGTGCGCCTGGCCTGCCGGGTTATCGGCAGGTAAAGCGAAGGTTCTTGAGGGGTGTGGTCGAAATCCGTGCCGGGGCTGAGTCCCTAGCATCCCGGCATGGTCATCGCGGCCCTCACCGGCGGCATCGGGTCGGGGAAGTCCACCGTCGCGGCGCTGCTCGCCCGGCGGGGGGCGGTCCTCGTCGACGCCGACGCCATCGCCCGGGAGGTCGTCGAGCCCGGCACCCCCGCCCTCGCCGCGCTCACCGAGCAGTTCGGGCCCGGGATCCTCGCCGCCGACGGGACCCTCGACCGGCCCGCGTTGGCCCGTGTCGCGTTCGCCGACGACGCATCCCGCGCCGCGCTCGAGGGGATCACCCACCCCGCGATCAACGAGGAGTTCGGCCGGCGGATGCGCGACGCCCCCGACGACGCCATCATGATCTGCGACGTCCCGCTCCTCGTCGAATCCACCCAGGCTCAGGCGCGGGGCTACCAGCTCGTCATCGTCGTCGCAGCGCCCCGCGACATCCGCCTGGCCCGCCTCGAGGCGCGGGGGGTGCCCCGCGACGACGCCGAGCGGCGCATGGCCGCCCAAGCCAGCGACGAGGATCGACGCCAGCTCGCCACCTATCTCATCGACAACCGTGGGGACCTCGCCGCGCTCGATGCCCAGGTCGAGGAGGTCTGGCGCGACCTCGAACGGCGAC
>DATISY010000034.1:0-7249 GCA_035468285.1 Acidimicrobiia bacterium
GCTGATCCGTCAGCGGCTCCGCTGGCAGCTCTTCATCCTCGCCGCGTCGTACTACTTCTACGGGTACTACGACTGGCGCTTCGCGTTCCTGCTCGCGGGCTCCACCGCCGCGAACTGGCTCGTCGGACGCCAGATCTACCGCAGCGAACAGCCCACGAGGCGGCGGCTGTGGCTGCTCCTGGGCGTCGCGGTCAACCTCGGGGCGCTCGGCTACTTCAAGTACGCGGGGTTCTTCGTCAGCCAGGCGACGAACCTGCTCCACAACGTCGGGCTCGGGGTCTCACCGTCGATCCTGTCGGTGGCGCTCCCGATCGGGATCTCCTTCTTCACGTTCCAGGCTCTCAGCTACATCATCGACATCTACCGGGGGACGTTCGAGCCGCGCGACTTCCTCGAGTTCGCGGTGTATCTGTCGTTCTTCCCCCACGTCGTGTCGGGCCCCATCGTGCGGGCGGCGGAGTTCCTCCCCCAGCTCCGGGAGCGCCACGACGCCCGGCGGGTCGACGCCAGCCGGGCGTTCTTCCTGATCTTCCTGGGCCTGTTCAAGAAGGTGGTGATCGCGAACTTCCTCGGGACCCAGATCGTCGACATCGTGTTCTCCAACCCCAAGCAGCACAGCTCCCTCGAGGTGCTGGTGTCGGTCTACGCGTACGCGATCCAGATCTACGCCGACTTCAGCGGCTACACCGACATGGCGATCGGGCTGGCCCTGCTGCTCGGGTTCCGGTTCCCCCAGAACTTCGACGCCCCATACACCGCGGTGTCCCTGCAGGACTTCTGGCGCCGATGGCACATGACGCTGTCGCGCTGGCTGCGTGACTACCTCTATATCCCGCTCGGCGGGAACCGCAAGGGCCGATGGCGGACCTACCGGAACCTGATGATCACGTTCGTGCTCGGAGGCCTCTGGCACGGCGCGGCGTGGACGTTCGTCGTCTGGGGCGCGATCCACGGAGGGTTCCTGAGCATCGAGCACTGGCGCCGCACCGCACACGGCAAGCACACCCACGTCCCCGACGACACGTGGCGGCGACGGCTGCTCCAGCGGGTCGTGACGTTCCAGATCGTCTGTCTGGCGTGGGTGTTCTTTCGCGCCGATTCCTTCACGAACGCGGGAGATGTCCTCGGCCGGATCGTCGATCCGTCCCACTGGTTCCAGGCGGCGCCGCTCATCACCGGTGGGGTGCTGCTCGCCATCGCCGCGGGGCTCGTCGAGCAGTACATTCCTCGTGACGCGCTGGCCCGAGCGATGGCGGCCTTCTCCCGCCTGAGCCCAGTGGCGCAGGGCGTCGTGCTCGGCTTCGTGCTCTTGATCACCAACACGATGGGCCCGCGCGGCGTGGCGCCCTTCATCTACTTCCGCTTCTGACATGGCGACCACGACCCGACCCCCCGAGCCTGATCCGCCGCGCGACAACACGCCGCCGCCGATCAGCTACCAGCCCGAGGGACCTGAGGGCCCCAGCCGCCGGCCGCTCCCCGCGGGCCACGTGATCGTGGTCGGGATCGTGGCGTTGCTCGTCGGGGCGTTGCTGAACGCGCCGGGCATCCGCAAGACCGCGCTCGGTCAGCCGGTGGGATGGCGGCGCGACGTCTCGACGGCGTTCGCGAACCCGCTGTACGACGTCAGCCACGCCCTGCAGATCGACCGACTCCGCGAGGGCCTCAAAGACCTGCTGGGGCGCAGCAGCGACGACAACGTCAACACGCGCCTGCCCAGCCCGACGACGACCACCCCCGCGGGACCGACGCCGACGACGCTGCCGCCCCGCCAGGCGTACTCGCCTGCACATCCGCTGCGACTCTGGATCGGCGGCGACTCGCTGGGCGACACGCCGGGGTCGTCGCTCATCGACCAGCTGTCGTCGAACAAGGCGGTCGGCATCATCGGGCCCGTCGATACCCACATCTCCACCGGGCTCGCCCGCCCCGAGGTGTTCAACTGGCCGGCCTTCCTGAAGACCATCGTGACGAACGACCAGCCCAACGCGGTCGTGCTCACGTTCGGCGCGAACGACGACCAGAGCCTCACCGGTGACGGGGGTGGCGAGTCGTTCGGGAGCCCCGCCTGGCAGACCGAGTACCGGCGCCGCCTCGGCGGCCTCATGGACACGGTCACGGGCGCGGCGAGCCACCCGGTGCTGTTCTTCGTCGGGATCCCTCCCGTGCGGGACATGGCCCGGTTCTCCGCCGACTACGTGCTGATCAACAACCTCATCAACGCCGAGGCCCAGGCACGCGCCGGGCGCGTCTACTACGTCGACAGCGTGTCGGCGTTGGGCACCGCCGCCGGCGGGTACACCGACGGGCTCCCGAACCCCGACGGGTCGGTCGTCCAGGTGCGCGCCGCCGACGGGATCCACTTCACGCGCGCCGGCGGGGATCGGGTCGCGGCCAAGATCCTCGGGGCGATGCACCAGGCGTTCGACCTCGATTCGTGGCGCACCGCGTCGGCGACGACGATCCCGACGACCGTCCCGAGGACCAAGACGAAGACCCGCACGAAGAAGCCAGCCGCGACGACGACGTCCACCACCCGAAAGCCCTGACCCGGGGCGCCCGGGTCGCGGTCCGGGCCCGGGCGAGGGCCTGCGGTCTCGGGGCGCGCGGGCGCTGGCATCATGAAGCGCCACCGGTCGGCGGACCGGACCGGGGTCCAACCGAGCGAGGCGAGCGTCACGAGCGAGACCGCAGTCGGACGGCGGGTGTTCCTCGGTCTGCTCGGGTTCGGAGCCGCGGGAATCGTGTTCGGCTCGAGCGTGCAGGGCTGGCTCGAGCGCAACGTCGGGCCGGTGCTCGCCAAGGACCCGACGGGGCTCCTCGCCCTGTTGCCCATCGGCCGGTTCCGCATCTACAGCGTCACGTCGAACCTCCCTGATCGGAGCCGGTCGGCGTACCGGCTGACGGTCAGCGGCCTCGTCGACCGCAAGACCGTCCTGACGTTCGCCGACCTCGCGGCGATGCCGAAGACCCACCTCGCGCGGGACTTCCAGTGCGTGACGGGCTGGCGGGTGCCGGGAGTCCGGTGGGCCGGGGTCAGGCTGCGCGACGTCTTGGACCGCGCCGGTGTCCGGCCCGAGGCCGGGGCGGTGCGGTTCGTGTCGTTCGACGGCACCTACACCGAGAGCCTGACCGTGGCGCAGGCCCGGCGCTCCGACGTGCTGGTCGCATACGAGATGGAAGGCGAGGCGCTCTCGAGCGAGCACGGGGGCCCGGCGCGGCTCTACATCGCGCCCATGTACGGCTACAAGTCACTGAAGTGGCTCGAGACGATCGAGCTGACCCGCCAGGTCGAGCCGGGGTACTGGGAACAGCGGGGCTACGACGTCAACGGCTGGGTCGGGCACTCCAACCATCGCAGCGATGACCCCACCGCCTGAGCTCGCCCGCTTCGACCGAGTCGAGCGGGCCGCGCACTGGTCGACCGCGACGCTGTTCGGCGTGCTGATGTTCACGGGCGCGGCGCTGTACGCCGGACCGATCTCGACGCTGGTCGGTCAGCGGGAGGTGGTCCGGACGATCCACGTCGGTGCGGGCCTGCTGCTCCCGCTCCCGTTGCTCGTCGGGCTCGTGGGCCGGTGGGGGCGCGCGCTGCGCGTTGACCTGCGCCGGCTCGGCCGCTTCGACGACGAGGACCGGGTATGGCTGCACCGGGGCACCCGCGACGACGCGCGGCTCGGGAAGTTCAACCCCGGCCAGAAGCTGAACGCCGCGTTCCTCGGGTCGGCGATCGTGGTCATGCTCGGGACCGGCATCGTCCTGAAGTGGTTCTCGCTCTTCAGCCTCACCACCCGGACGGGGGCGACGTTCGTGCACGACTGGGTCGCGCTCGGGATCTGGGTCTCGGTGCTCGGCCACATCATGCTGGCGCTGCGTGATCCCGACGCGCTGCGCGGCATGCTGTACGGTGCGGTCCCAATCCGGTGGGCGCGCCTGCACCGGCCGGGCTGGTACGAGGCCGAGACCGGTGAGCCCGCCACACGCTTGAAGCCACCCGAGCCGGCCCCGGCCGCCACCGAGGGCGCGTAACCGCTCGGCGTCACCAAACGTCGGGGCGGTACGCGCGAGCCACCGGTAGCCTCGACGACGTGCCGGAGGATCCCGCCGCCGTCCGCCTGCCTGCCGGGCTCGTCCCCGGTGACGGTCGGTTCGGGTCCGGGCCCTCGAAGGTGCGCGACGAGGCCATGGCCCGCCTCAGCGATTCCGCTCACGGCTACCTGGGCACCAGCCACCGCCGTCCCGGCGTCAAGTCGGTGGTGCAGCGGGCCCGCGAAGGGTTGCGGCAGCTGTACACGCTTCCGGACGGCTACGAGGTGCTCCTCGGCAACGGCGGCACCACCGCGTTCTGGGACGCCGCCACGTTCGGGCTGATCGAGCGGCGCAGCCAGCACCTCAGCTTCGGGGAGTTCTCGGCCAAGTTCGCCGCGGTCACCGCGGCGGCCCCGTTCCTCGAAGACCCCGACGTCATCGAGTCGCCCCCGGGGACCCATCCGGACCCGCACCCGAACCCCGACGTGGACGCGTACGCGCTCACCCACAACGAGACGTCGACCGGGGTGATGATGGACATCACCCGGCCCGACACCGGCGGGCTCGTGCTCGTCGACGGGACCTCCGCCGCCGGCGGTCTGCGCGTGGACGCCGCGACGTTCGACGTCTACTACTTCGCGCCCCAGAAGGCCTTCGGCTCCGACGGCGGCCTGTGGCTGGCATTGTGCTCCCCGGCCGCGCTCGAGCGCATCGAGCAGATCAGCAGGTCGGGACGGTGGCAGCCCGCGTTCCTGAGCCTGCCGATCGCCCTGGAGAACTCCCGCCAGGACCAGACCTACAACACACCCGCGCTCGCGACGCTGTTCTTGATGACCGACACCATCGAGTGGATGGTGGCGCACGGCGGGCTGGAATGGGCCGCGACGCGCTGCGACCGGGCCGCCGAGGTGCTGTACGGCTGGGCGGAAGCGAGCGCGTACGCCGCGCCGTTCGTCGCCAAACCGGCCGAACGGAGCCACGTGACCGCGACGATCGACTTCGACGGCGTCGACGCGGCCGCGCTCGCGACCGCCCTGCGCGCCAACGGGATCGTCGACACCGAGTCGTACCGGAAGCTGGGCCGCAACCAGCTGCGCATCGCGTTGTTCCCGGCGATCGAGCTCGACGACGTGGTGACCCTGACCCGCGCCATCGACTACCTCGTCGCCGCGCTGCGGTGACCGTCTCGCTGCCCGACGGGCTCGTCGCCGTCGTCAAGCGGGACTGCCCCACGTGCCGGCTCGTCACGCCGGTCCTCGCCCAGCTCCGACGGACCGCGGGCGCGCCCCCGCTGACGATCTACACCCAGGACGACGCCACGTTCCCGCCCGACCTCGACCCGGTGGACGACACCGGGCTCGCGGTGTCCCTCGCCCTCGACCTCGACACGGTCCCCACGCTGGTCCGGGTCGAGCACGGACGCGAGGCGGCCCGCCTCGTGGGCTGGAGCCGCGAGCAGTGGGAGGCGTTCACCGGCATCCCCGTGCTCGGCGGGGGGCTGCCGCCGCACCGGCCGGGGTGCGGCTCCCGGACCCAGGACCCCGACGTCGTGGCGGCCCGAACAGAGGCTGCCGGGGCCGGGACCTTGACCGCGCGGCGGGTGCCGCTCGGGGCGAGCGAGGACGACGCCGAGGCCATGTTCGAGCGGGGATGGAGCGACGGGCTCCCCGTGGTGCCGCCCACCCCCGAGCGCGTCGCCCGGATGCTCACCGGCACCACCCGGGCGCCCGGCGAGATCGTCACGGTGGTGCCACCCGACCTCGTCGAGTGCAGCGTCGAGAAGGTCGCGATCAACGCCGTCCTCGCGGGCTGTCGGCCCGACTACCTGCCGGTCGTCCTCGCGGCGGTCGAGGCGGCCTGCACCGACGAGTTCAACATCCACGGGCTCCTCGCGACGACCTGGTTCTCGGGCCCCGTCGTCATCGTGAACGGGCCGGTGACGCGCGCGATCGGGATGAACGCCGGCATCAACGCCATGGGCCAGGGGAACCGGGCGAACGCGACGATCGGACGGGCCTTGCAGCTGGTGGTCCGCAACGTGGGAGGCGGACGACCGGGCGAGATCGACCGGTCGACGCTCGGTCAGCCGGGCAAGTACACGTTCTGCTTCGCGGAGCGCGAGGGGGACTCGCCGTGGGAACCGCTGCACGTGACCCGGGGCTGTGCCCCGGAGTCGTCGGCGGTGACGCTCTTCGCCGGTGAAGGCCCGCGCGGCATCGTCGACCAGCTGTCCCGCGACGCCGAGTCGCTGGCGAACACGTTCGCCGCGTGCCTACGCGCCACGACGCACCCCAAGCTCGCGTTGGCCTTCGACGCCCTGCTCGTGGTCTCGCCGGAGCACGCGCGGGTGTTCCGGGAGGCCGGATGGGGCAAGGCCCAGTTGCTCGACGAGCTCATGAGCCGTCTCCAGGTCCCCGGCGCCGAGCTGGTCCGGGGGGCGGGCGGCATCGCCGAGGGCCTCCCCGCCGCCGTCGAGGGCCGGACCATCCCGAAGTTCCGGGACGGCGGGCTGCTCATCGTGCACGCCGGTGGTGGCGCGGGCCTGTTCTCGGCCATCATCGGGGGATGGGCCAGCGGCCCGGCGGGGAGCGCCCCGGTGACGAAGGAGATCGGCACGTGAGCGACACCCGGGTCGTCCTCGACCCGACCGGGGAGCGCCAGGCCCCGACGCGGGAACGGACCCCGCGACCGGCGACCCTGGACGGCCTCACGGTCGGGCTCCTCGACATCACCAAGGCCCGCGGGAACGTGTTCCTCGACCGGATCGAGCAGCACCTCACGGCGCGCGGCGGACGCGTGGTCCGCTACGCCAAGCCGACCTTCACCAAGGTGGCGCCGATCGACCTCCGCCACGAGAACTCCGAGAAGTGCGACGTCGTCATCGAGGCGCTCGCCGACTGAGGATCCTGCACGTCGTGCAGTGTGCACGACACCGTCAACCTGGAGGCCCTCGGCGTGCCCACCGTGTTCGTCGCATCCACTGAGTTCGTCGACGCCGCCGACGCGCAGTCCGCGGCGCTCGGCGCCGACCCGGCCCGCGTGTTCGTCCCGCATCCGATCCAGGATCGGACCGACGACGAGATCCGCGCCCTCGCCGACGCCGCGTTCGAAGACCTCGTGCGCGCCGTCACCACCTAGCCGTGCTGCTCCTCCACGAGGTCCACCGAGTCCGGGGGGCCCACGAAGACGAGTTCGAAGCCGCGTTCCGCGACCGTTGGAT
>DATISY010000035.1:0-4358 GCA_035468285.1 Acidimicrobiia bacterium
GACCGGCTCGGTGGGTGCGGGGGCGGTCCAGGAGGTCGCGGGGACGGACGGGGCAGGCTCAGGGACCGGTTCGAGCTTGAACGGCGCGCCGGGGTCGGGTGGAGGCGTCGCGGCCGGCGGGGTGGGGGCTTCCGCGGCGCGGCTGAGGATGGTGGCGGGGAGGGCGATGACGGCGGTGACGCCGGTGCCGGTGGCGGGCCGGAGCTGGATGTGGATGCCGTGGCGGGCCGCGAGGTGCGCGACAACGTGCAGGCCGAGGGTCCGGGAGAGTGAGAGCCCGGGTGCGGGGGGCCGGACCAGCAAGGCGTTCATCTGGCGGAGTCGTTCGTCGTCGATCCCGATGCCTTCGTCGGTGATGGTGATGACGTAGCGATGGTCGTGGGGCCGGCCGGCGACGATGACGGGCGCGGTCGGGGGCGAGAACGAGGTGGCGTTCTCGAGGAGCTCGGCGAGGAGGTGGGTGACGTCGGCGACGGCGTGCCCGGCGACGGCGAGGTCGTCACCGAACCCGAAGTAGCTGACACGGGCGAAGTCGGCGATCTCGGCGGCGGCGGCGCGCACGACGTCGATGACGGGGATCGCGGTGCGCCACTGGCGGGGCTGGTCCGAGCCGGCGAGGACGAGGAGGCTCTCGGCGTTGCGGCGCATCCGGGTGGCGAGCTGGTCGAGCTCGAAGAGGGTGGCGAGCTCGTCGGGTTCGGCGGCGCGGCTCTCGAGATCGTCGAGGAGGGCGAGCTGTCGGTCGAGGAGGCTTTGGTTGCGGCGGGCGAGGTTGACGTAGAGGTCCCCGATGCCTTTGCGGAGCAGCGCCGCCTGTTCTTCGGCGACGGCGACGGCGACGTGTTGGATGGTGCTGAACGCGCGCGCGAGGGCGCCGAGCTCGTCGTCGGCTTGGGCCCGGATCGGGGTGAGCTCGTCGAGCTGGCCGGGTGAGAGCTCCCCACCGGCGCGCAGGGTGTCGACGAGCTGGGGGAGGCGCCGCTCGGACATGTTGCGCGCGGCGCGGGTGAGGGCGCGCAGCGGCTTGTTGACCGATTGGACGAGGGCCCAGGCGAGGAGCAGCACGATCCCGATCAGGAGCGCGGTGCCGCCCGCGGTGAGGACGAGGAGGTGGCGCGCGTCGCCTGCTTTGGTCGCGGCGGTCTGGCTGATGACGGTCTGGACGCCGTTGATGCCTCGGTCGATCTGGGCCTGCCGGGCGAGGTAGAGGTGCTGGTAGTCGTAGAGGCTGAGGGTGGTGGCCGGGAACGCGGTCGGGAGGGCGGTCCCCCGCAGCGGCATGGCCGCGGGTGGGGTGAGCGCCCGGGTGTACGCGTCGGCCTGTTTCTGGGTGGCGGATTCGAGGAAGGCGCTGGTCGCGTTGTTCTGGTCGTGGACGGCGGCGTCCCAGGCGGTGACGTCCCCGCGGCCGTCGAGGAGCCAGTTGGTGATGATCGACCCTTCGGTCGCGGCGGCGAGCTGCCCGCGGCGGAGGTTGACGACGCCGAGGAGCCCGGTGGAGAGGTCGCGGTCGGGGACGTCGCGGGCGACGCCGGCGGCGGCGGCGACGGCGCTGGCCGCGAGGTCGCTGAACGCGGGACCGGGGCTGGCGTGGGAGTCGACCTGCACCCGGGCGACATTGATGGCCTGATGGAGGCGGCCCATGACCGCCTGGACCGAGGCGAGGGTGTGGGGGCTGACCCGGCCGACGAGCTCGGGGTAGCCGTCCTGGAGGGCATGGCTGGCGTCGTCCGTGAGGGCGCGGGTGTCGAAGATCAGGGCCTTCGACGCCGGGGGGTCACCTTGGCGGACCTGGATGAACCACTGGGCGGCGACGCCCTCGTCGGCGGCGGCACGGCTGAGGCGCGTCAGGGCGTCGAAGGCGGGGAGGACGTGGCCGTACTGCTGCTGCTTGCTGAGGGCGTCCAAGCGGCTGTGGATCGTGACGCCGGCGAAGCCGACGAGCGCGAAGAGCGGCACGCTCACGACCAGGATGAGCTTCGACCGGAATGGGAGCTTTCCCAGCATGCAATCCCCAGGGGGCACGCCCGCCGTGAGGGTTTACGGCAGCGGCCTCGCCCCCCTTGAGTCGGGGCGGGGGCCTTTCCGGCGGGCCGTCGGGCCCGCTGGGTCAGGTGGTGAGGGCGCGGGCCTCGAGCTCGTCGACGGTCATCAGCACCGCCCGGGCTTTGGAGCCCTCGGAGGGGCCGACGACCCCGCGCCGCTCGAGGAGGTCCATGATCCGTCCGGCCCGGGCGAACCCGACCCGCAGCTTGCGTTGGAGCATCGAGGTGGAGCCCAGCCCGGAGCGCACGATGAGCTCCATGGCCTCTTCGAGGAGGTCGTCGTCGTCGCTGCTGTCCCCGCCGGGTCGGCTCGTGCCGGGGCTGTCGTCCTCCGCGATGCCGTCGACGTAGTTGGGCTCGGCGCCTTGGCGGCGCCAGTGGGCCGCGACGTTCCGGACGCCTTCCTCGTCGACCCATGCGCCCTGGATGCGGCGGGGTCGCGTCTCACTGGCGGTGACGAGGAGCATGTCGCCTTGGCCGATGAGCTTCTCGGCACCGGACTGGTCGAGGATGACCCGGGAGTCGGCGAGGCTGGTGACCGAGAACGCCATGCGGCTCGGCACGTTGGCTTTGATGACGCCGGTGATGACGTCGACGGAGGGGCGTTGCGTCGCGATGACGAGGTGGATGCCGACGGCGCGGGCCATCTGGGCGATGCGACAGATGCTGGCCTCGACGTCACGGGCCGCGACCATCATGAGGTCGTTGAGCTCGTCGACGACGACGACGACGTAGGGCAGGCGCTGGTAGCCGCGCCCGGTGACGGGGTCGGGCTCGTCGGTGGTGGGGAGGTCGCCGCGGTCGAAGGCGGCGTTGAAGCCGGCGACGTCGCGGACGCCGACTTCGGCGAGGAGTTCGTAGCGGAGGTCCATCTCGCGCACGGCCCAGTCGAGGGCGTTGGCGGCCTTCTTGGGGTTCGTGACGACGGCGGTGAGGAGATGGGGCAGGTCGTTGTACGCGCCGAGCTCGACGCGTTTGGGGTCGACGAGGATGAGCCGGACCTGGTCGGGGGTGTTGCGCATGAGCAGGGACGTGACGAGGGAGTTGATGCAGCTCGACTTGCCGGCGCCGGTCGCGCCGGCGATGAGGACGTGGGGCAGGGTGGCCAGGTCGAGCATGACGGGGCGGCCGGCGATGTCGCGTCCGAGCCCGACCGCGAGGGGGTTCGGGTCCTGCTTCGCTTCGGGGGAGGCGAGGATGTCGCCGAGGGTGACGAGCTGGCGTTGCTTGTTCGGCACTTCGACGCCGATGGCGCTGCGCCCGGGGATGGGGGCGAGGATGCGGACGTCGGGGGTCGCCATGGCGTAGGCGAGGTCGTGGGCGAGGCTCGTGATCCGGTTGACCTTGACGCCGGGCGCGAGCTCGAGCTCGTAGCGGGTGACGGTCGGGCCGACGGTCATGCCGACGAGGTGGGCATCGACGTCGTGCTGGTGCAGGGCGCCTTCGAGCACCCGGCCGCCTTCTTCGACGAGCTTGCGGTCGGCTTTCGCGGCGCTGGCCCGGGTGAGCGCGGTCGCGGGTGGGAGCTTCCAGACGCCGGGGCGGCCCCGCCGGTCGACGTCGAGGGCCATCTGGCCGCCGGCTTCCTCGACGACGGGGACGGGGCGCCCGTCGGGTTGGGTCGGGTCCTCCGACGGTGGGTCGGATGAGACGTCGGGGGCGACGTCGCGCTCGACGTCGTAGAGCGACGCGGCCGGGTCGGCGTAGTCGTCGACGACGGTGGGCGGCTCGGCGGTGCGGGCCGGGCGGCGGTCGGGGGGCCGGTCGGCGAGGCGCCACTGGCGCGCGAACCACTGGGCGCCGTGGGCGATGCCGCCGAGGGCGTGGCGCAACGGCACCGCGGGTGCGAGGAGCGCGCCGAGGACGCCGAGCCCGGCGAGGACGACGGCGGCGCCGACCGTGCCGGCGAGGGCCCGGAGGGGCGCGGCGATCGCGGCGCCGAGGTAGCCACCGGCGTCACGCAACGCGGTGACGGGCCCGTCGATCGCCGGGTTCCCGCGGGCGAGGTGGAGGACACCGACGGTCGCGAGGCCAAGGAGGGCGGCGCCGAGCCCGACCCGGAGGGGGGCGGGCTCCCGGCGGCCGGCCGGGGGGTCGGCGCTGGTTCGCTCGTCGGGGGCGGGGTCCGCGTCGGGGTCGGCGGGGACGGCGGGGCGGGCCCGCAGGCACAGGACGGCGAAGATCACACAGGCGAAGGGCACGCCGTAGCGGGCCTGGCCGAGCAGCGCGCCGAGCCCTTCGGCGAGGGCCCGGCCGAGGGCACCGGCGAGGTTGGACGCGAGCCCGAGCCCGGCCAGCGCGGCGAGGACGAGG
>DATISY010000036.1:0-13092 GCA_035468285.1 Acidimicrobiia bacterium
AGCCTCCGCGGACGGGGCCACGCTCGCCAGCCCAGCGGTCGCCAAGGCCAGCGCTCCGGTGCTCACAACCAACCAACGCACCAGCCGGGACCGCATCGGCGTCCTTCGCTTCCAATGACCTGGCGGAACGCTAGCCGTCACAGCCGGCCCGTACCGTCCTCCCATCGATCCCGTCCGCGCTCCGCCAAACGCGCGCATCGCGCTTGACGATTCCGCCCCGATGGCCGGGCGACGTCAACCTCATCTACCCCGGCGAGCCGATCGTGCTGCTGGTCGCCGGTGCGCAGCCCGCGACGGCTCGGCGGCGCGGGACCGGTGCGTGCGTCAGAGACCCCCACCCAATTGGGGTCACCCAAAGACACCGTCCCGAAGCTCACCGCGGCCCTCAAAGCCTGAGCGCCACGCGCCCCGTTTGCGCGGGTCGCGCGGGTTTGCGCTATCCCGACGCCGCGTCCGGATGGCCGGGCAGGACGTCGGTCTCCGACTGGTGCCACACCGGGCTGTCCCCCGCGGTCTCGACGTTGAACCCGTAGTCGTACGCGAGGCCGCCACCGATCGTCCCGCCCAGGGCGGTGAGGCCCGCCGCGACGAGCGACAGCACCAGCGCCACGGCCGGCGTCGAGTGATGACCGGGATACACCAGGATCCGCACCGCGATGTTGACCAGCACCAACAGCGTGACGCTCAGCATCGTCACCGCATGCGCGTTCGCGGTCCGGCGAGCCTGCGTGCCGGCCTCGGTCGAGCGCAGCCAGTCCCAGAACCCAGTCAACGCGGCGAGCAGCGACACGGCGGCCCCACCCACGAGCGTGAACGTCCCCGCCCGGAAGAAGTCCCGCGCCCAGGCACTCTCGTGACCGACACTCGAGATGACGTCGAACGCCGCCACCAGCATGTACGCCCCGACCGGGATGTCGGTCAACGGCGGGTGCAGCGGCTTCCCAGCAAAGCCCCGCAGCCCCTTGAACTTCCGGCCGCGCAGCGTCAGCGACGGACGAAACGAGAAATGACGCATCCGTTCCCCCTTGCTCTGTTCTGGTTTGGATCAGGCCCCGACGGCGTGAACCCCTCCGTCGACATGGACCATCTCGCCCGTCGTCGCGGGGAAGTAGTCCGACAGCAACGCGACGCACGCCTTCGCCACCGGCTCGGCGTCGCGGATGTCCCACCCGAGCGGCGCCCGGGTGCTCCACATCTCCTCGAAGTGATCGAACCCCGGGATGCTCTTCGCGGCCATCGTCCGGACGGGACCCGCCGCGACCAGGTTCACCCGGATCCCCTTCGGCCCGAGATCCCGGGCCAGGTACCGGGCCGTGGACTCGAACGCCGACTTCGCCACCCCCATCCAGTCATAGACCGGCCACGCCTGGGTGTTGTCGAAGTCGAGCCCGACGATGGACCCACCCTCGGAGAGCAGCGGCAGCGCCGCCACCGCGAGGGCCTTCAGCGAGAACGCCGAGATCTGCAACGCCACCGCGACGTCCTCCCAGGGCGCGTCGAGGAACCCGCCTCCCAGACACGACGGCGGCGCGAACCCGATGGCGTGCACCACCCCGTCGAGGTGGCCGCCCACCCGCCCGGCGAGCGCACCGAGGTCGTCGGCGTTCTGGACGTCGAGCTCGACCAGGGTCGGCTCGCTCGGTAGCCGCCTGGCCGTGCGCTGGGTGAGGCTCATGACACGACCGAACGAGGTGAGCACCACCTCGGCGCCCTCTTCCTGCGCGGCGCGAGCGACCGAGAACGCGATCGACGCGTCGTTGAGGACCCCGGTCACGAGGATCCGCT
The DNA here is from genome assembly GCA_035468285.1 of Acidimicrobiia bacterium. Taxonomy (GTDB): domain Bacteria; phylum Actinomycetota; class Acidimicrobiia; order IMCC26256; family PALSA-555; genus PALSA-555. The sequence goes on from DATISY010000036.1 coordinate 1,786, forward strand.
TTCCGTCCAACAGCATGAGGTCTCCTAGAGAGGCGTGTTCGCGTGCCGACGCGGATCCGCGTGCTCCCGCTTGGTGAGCAGCCGATCCAGCGCCGCGGCCAACACCCGGCGAGTGTCCGAGGCGGGCAGCACGTCGTCGACGAAGCCACGCTCCGCCGCCGCGTACGGGTTCGAGAAGCGGTCGTCGAACTCGGCTTCGAGGACGGCCTGCTCCGCGAACCGCTCCGCCGGGTCGTCCATCGACCGGAGCCGGCGGCCGTGCAGGATCTGCACCGCGCCCGGGGCGCCCATGACCGCGACCTCCGCCGTCGGCCACGCCCCGCACCAATCGTTCCCCAACCCCTTCGAGTCCATGACGATGTACGCGCCGCCATACGCCTTGCGCAGCACCACACAGAGGCGCGGCACCGTCGCCGCCGCGTAGGCGTGGACCAGCTCGGCACCATGGCGGATGAGGCCCCGCCACTCCAGGTCCTTGCCGGGCTCGAATCCGGGCGTGTCGACCAAGGTGATCAACGGCACGTTGAAGCAGTCGCACCACTGCACGAACCGCGCCGCCTTCTCCGACGCCTCGATGTCGAGCGTTCCGGCCCGCTGCTGCGGCTGGTTCGCCAGGACCCCGACGGGCCGGCTCCCCAGGCGACCGAGACCGGTCACCAGGTTCGCCGCGTGCCCCGCGCGCAGCTCGAAGAACGATCCCTCATCGAGGACGTCCTCGATCACCACCCGGACGTCATAAGACGCCGTCGCCCGGGCCGGCACCACCGTCGACGCCCGGATCGTGTCGCGGTCCACCGGGTCGTCGGTCTCGACCGTCGGCGGATCCTCGAGATGGTTCGACGGCAAGTAGGACAGCACATGCGTGGCCGCCAGCCGGGCGTCGGCGTCGTCGTCGACGACCAGCGACGCCACCCCGCTGTGCAGCCCGTGGAGCGCCGCGCCGCCGAGCTCCCGGTTCTCCAGCACCATGCCGGTGAACGCCCGCACCGTGTCCGGCCCGCTCACATACGCGAACGCGTCTGCCGTCATGATCGTGACGTCGGCCAACCCGAGCAGCAGTGCCGGCCCCGACACCGCCGGGCCCGTCACCATCAACACCGTCGGCACGACCCCCGACGCGTCGGCCAGCGCGCGCGCCACCCGCCCCCACGCGTGCAGCGACGCCACCCCCTCTGCCACATCGGCCCCCGACGACGCCACCGTCCCGACGACGGGGATACCGAGCTCGACGGCCAAACGCACGGCCCGCTCCAACGTCGCACCCTCGGGGGGACCGATGGCGCCGACGTGCTTCCCGTCCGCGATGCGGAACTCGACGACCCGGCGTCCATCGAGCTCGGTCAGCGCGGCGCTCGCGGCGTCGCTGCACCGCCCCGCGACCGGGACCGGGGGGAGCGTCGGCGCCAACAGGCCCGAGCCGGTCACCCGGTCGGCGTCAGGACGAGTGTCGCGTTGTGGCCACCGAACCCGAACGAGTTGGACAACACCGGCGCCGCCCCGATCGGACGGGGCGCGTCACGGACGACATCGAGCTCGATCTCGTCCCCGAGCTGCTCGACGTTCGCCGTCGGCGGGACCAGCCCCTCCCGGATCGAGCACAGGGCCACCACCGCCTCCGCGGCACCAGCACCGGCGATCATGTGCCCGAACACACCCTTCGACGACGTGACGGGCGGACCCTCGTCACCGAACACCTTCCGGATCGCCTCCGCCTCCGCGGCGTCGTTGAGCTCCGTCGACGTCCCATGCGCGTTGATGTGACCGATGTCCGTTGCGCCCATTCCGGCGTCGTCGAGCGCCTGCTGCATGCACGCCGCCGCGCCCGCCCCACCGGGAGACGGCGCGGTGATGTGGTACGCGTCGGCGTTACGTCCGTACCCGGCGACCTCGCCGTAGACCTTCGCGCCGCGCCCGAGGGCCCGCTCCAGCGGCTCCAGCACCAAGAACCCGGCCCCTTCCGCGACGACGAACCCGTCGCGCGCCGCGTCGAACGGCCGCGATGCGTGCTCCGGGTCGTCGTTCTTGGTGCTCAACGCGCCCATGCGCGCGAACGCGGCCACCGTGATGTTCGTCAACGGGTACTCGGTCCCACCCGCGATCACGACGTCGGAGCTGCCATCCCGGATCAGGCGGGCGCCTTCACCGATCGCGTTGGTCCCCGCGGCGCACGCAGTCGCGATGCACAACGCCGGGCCGGTGAACCCGTACCGCATCGAGATCACGCCAGCCGTCGCGTTCGGCATCATCATGGGCACGAAGAAGGGACTGACCCGCGACGCACCCTTGTCGAAGTAGACCCGGCAGTTCTCCTCGAGGGTCGCCAAGCCACCGATCCCCGTGGCGGCGATCACGGCGCACCGCTCGGGGTCCACCCCGAGGTCGCCGGCGTCCTCGATGGCGTCCGCCGCGGCCGCGAACCCGAGATGCGTCACCCGGTCCTGGCGGCGCACGTCCTTCGGCCCGACATATTGCTCCGGGTCGAACGCGTCGGGCACCACACACGCGAACGTGACCGGCAGGCCGGCCTCCACGAACCGGGGGACCGTCGCCGCCGTCGGCCGGGCCGCCACGATCGTCTCCCAGAACGTGTCCAGGTCCGCGCCGGCAGGGGTCTTGACCCCCATCCCGGTGACGGCGACGCGGGGACGACCCCGATGGTCGAGGAATTCCGAGCTCATGCCTTCGAGGCCACCTTGGACATCACGAGGTCGACTGCTTGCCCGACGGTGGTGACGTTCTCGAGGTCTTCCTCGGGCACCGAGATGTCGAAGCGCTCCTCGAGGCCCATCACCAGCTCCACGAGATCGAGGCTGTCCGCGTCGAGGTCCTCCTTGAACCGGGCGTCTTCGGTGACGGCCTCGGGCTCCACGCTCAGGACCTCCACGGCCACTTCACGTAGGGCGGCGACTGCATCGTCACGCTCCATGTGTCCTCCTCATCAGGGTTGGTTCGGCGCGAAGCGCGATCAGTGACCCATCCCCAAGCCACCATCAACGGGGATCAGCGCGCCGGTCACATATCCGGCGGGCTCGGAGCACACGAACCCGACGAGCGCCGCCACCTCCTCGGGGGTGCCGAGGCGTCCCAACGGGACCGTGGCCTCCATCATGCCCCGCCACTCCGGGGACAGCGCCTCTGTCATGTCCGTCACGATAGGCCCCGGCGCCACGATGTTGCAGGTGATGTTACGTGGTGCGAGCTCCCGGGCGACGGCACGGGTGAGGCCCACGAGGCCCGCCTTCGCCGCCGAGTAGTTGGCCTGCCCCGGCGCCCCGGCATGGCCGCTCACCGACGAGATGTTCACGATGCGCCCCCACCGGTTCCGCATCAGCTTCGGGGTGGCTCGACGAATGGTGTGAAACGCACCCGTCAGATTCGTCGCCAGCACGTCGCTCCACTGCTCTTCGCTCATCCGCGCGATGAGCCCGTCGGCGGTGACCCCGGCGTTGTTCACCAGGATCTCCACCGGCCCGAACGTCGCCTCGACCTCGCTGAACGCGGCGTCCACCGCGTCGACGTCTCGCACGTCGGCGATGACCGCGCTCGCCTCGTGCCCCGCGGCCTCCAGCTCCCGCTGCGTGTCCTTCGCGCCGTCGCTCGCCGAGCAGCACACCACCCGATGCCCCGCACCGGCCAGCGTCCGGGCGATCGCCCGCCCGATCCCTCGCGAAGCGCCCGTCACGAGCGCGGTGCGAGCGCCTCCCGTCACGCCCGGCCCCAGCGCAGCACCGCGCTGCCCCAGGTCATGCCGGCACCGAACCCGCTCACCAAGATCAGCTGACCGTCCTCGAACCGGCCCGCGTCGGCGGCCTCCGACAACGCCAGCGGGATCGACGCCGCCGAGGTGTTGCCGTACCGCTCGATGTTCACGATGGTGCGCTCCGGGGGGATCCCGAGGCGGCTCGACGCCGCGTCGATGATGCGGGCGTTGGCCTGGTGGGGGATGAACCAGTCGATCTCGGAGGAGGTCACGCCGGCCCGCGCCATGGCGGTCTTCGCCGACTCGATGACGACCCGCACCGCCCGTCGGAACACCTCGGGGCCCTGCATCTTCAAGTACTGCAACCCCTCGGCGAGCGTCGCCGCCGTCGTCGGCCGCCGGCTCCCACCCGCCGAGACCTCCAGCAGTCCCGCCAGGCTCCCGTCACACCCCAGGTCGAACGACAACAGCCCGGGCCCGGCATCGGGCGCGGCCTCGAGGACCAATGCGGCCGCGGCGTCCCCGAACAGGATGCACGTCGCCCGGTCATCCGGGTCGATGATCCGCGAGAGCGTCTCGGCTCCGACCACCAGGACATGATCCAGCCCGCCGCTGGCCAACAGCGACGCGCCGGTCACGAGCTCGTAGACGAACCCGGCACACCCCGCCGCGAGATCGAACGACCCGCACCGCAACCCCAAGCCCTCACCGACGAACGCGCCCGTGTGGGGAATCGGCTGCTCCGGTGTCGCCGTCGCCACGATCAACAGATCGATGTCGACCGGGGTGATCCCGGCCTGCTTGATCGCGGCCGCGCCCGCCGCGATCGCCAACGTTGCCGTCGAGTCCTCCGCCCCCGCGATCCGTCGCTCCCGGATCCCGGTGCGCTCCACGATCCACTGATCCGAAGTATCGACGCGCTGCTCCAGGTCAGCGTTCGTCAGTCGGCCGTCGGGGACCGCGGCGCCCCAACCGGCGATCGCAGCCCGCATCGTCAGTGGACTCGCATCCAGGCGACGGGCTGCCCATGGCGGAGCCGCTCACCGGGATGCACGAGCACCCCCACCAGCCGGCCCGCGAACGGGCTCGACACCGGCGTCGACGTTCCCGGCCCCTCGACCATCCCGACCGTCTGCCCGGCCTCGACGTCGGCGTCCTCGGCCAGGTCGACGGGACGGAACACCCCGACGGCCGGCGCGACGATCATCCGCTCGGGCACCAACAGCCCTTCTCCATGATCGAGCAACGTCTCCATCAGCGGGCCTCCTCCAGGACGAGCGTGAGCGCCGCCGCGTCGTCCGGGGTCGCCACACCACGAACCGGGACGTCGGGCACCGTGCGCTTGGCGAGGCCGGCGAGCATGGTGCCGTGCCCGACCTCGAGAAATGTGGTGGCGCCACTCGCGACCATGGCCTGCACCGACTCGCGCCACCGTACTGGCACCGAGACGTGCTCCGCCGATCGGGCCCGCCACGCTGCACCGTCGGCATGGGGGAGCGCGTCGAGATTCGACACCACCGGTGCCCCCCCGGCGGTGAACGCCACGGTCTCGAGCTCACCCCCGAGCGCCTCCGACGCGCCGGCCATGAGCGGGGTGTGGAACGCGCCCCCCACGTTCAGGGGCGTCACCCGCTTCACCCCGAGATCCTTCGCGCGAGCCGAAGCCGCCTCGACCCCGTCCGGCGTCCCCGCCAGCACCACCTGTCCAGGCGCGTTGTCGTTCGCGACCCAGCACCCGTCGGGGGCCGCGTCGCACGCCGCCACGGCCTGCTCCACCGTGGCCCCGAGCAACGCGACCATCCGGCCCGGGTTGGCATCGGCCGCGGCCTGGGTGAGCTCCGCTCGACGCGCCGCGAACCGGACACCATCTTCGAGCGACAACGCGCCACTCGCGATCAACGCCGTCACCTGACCGAGCGAATGGCCCGCGAAGGCCACCGCCTCGGGCACCCGGTCCCGGATCGCCTCCCACGCCACCAGCGACGTCAGCAGGACCGCCAGCTGCGCCTCGCGGGTCCGGGCCAGCCGCTCCGCCGGCGCGTCCAGCACCAGCTCGGCCAGCGGCTCACCGAACGCCGCTTCCGCCCGCTCGATCACCGACCACGCCGGCTGGTCGCGCCACGGCGCGCCCATCCCTGGCGATTGGGTCCCCTGACCGGGAAACAGGACGGCGATACCCACACAGGCCTCTCAGAACGAACTCCACCCAGGCGACTTCACTCATTGGGACCGCCCCCGGCCCTTCAGGGTTACATCCCACCCCCCCAGGCCACGGTCGGTACGCGACGGAAGCGGCGAATAACGTCGGCCCATGCCGGTGCCGAACTCCGACCAGCTCGTCGCCCTGCTCCCGCACCGGCCCCCGTTCCGGTTCGTCGACACCGTCGAGGCCTTCGAACCCGGGGTCTCCATCGAGGCCCGCTACCGGGTCACCGGCGAGGAGGCCTTCCTCGCCGGCCACTTCCCTGAGAACCCCGTCTTCCCCGGCGTCATCCAGCTCGAGGCTCTCGCCCAGGCCGGCGCGATCGCCGTCCTCGCCGACGAACGATACGCCGGGCGCCTCCCGCTCTTCGGCGGCGTCGAGAAGGTCCGCTGGCGGCGGATCGTCCGCCCCGCCGACGACCTGACCCTCGCCGTGACCCTCGACCGGCTCAGTGCCCGCGGCGGCTGGGGCCAAGGGACCGCCACCGTCGGTGACGCCACCGCCTGCCAGGCCCGCCTGTTCTTCGCCTTCGCCGACGCATGATCCGCCGCAGCATCGGCGCCGCCGCGGCGTTCCTGCTCGCCTTCACCGCCCTCGGCGGCTCGACCGCCGCGCCCGCCACGCCCCGGCCCCTCTCGGTCGTCCAGCTCGGCGACTCGATCGCCTCTGGCGAGGGAACCCTCTACGGCTACACCTACGACGCCGCCACCCGCCGCTGGGTGGGCGGCAACCTCGACGCGGCCTGGCAAGGCCCCTACCCGGCGTGCCATGTGTCACCCGACGCGTACGGCACCATCGTCGCCCGCGCCCTGCGCGCCCGGTTCACCACCTTCGCCTGCACCGGCGCCAGCTACACCGACGGCATCATCGGCCCCGAGGTCAGCCCAGGCCTCCTCTCCACCACAACCCTCCGCCCCGCTCAGTTCGGCGACTGGGCCAACCAGCGCGACCTCAACCCCGCCTACGACGCCGCCCGACCCGACCTCGTCCTCATCACTCTCGGCGCCGATGACCTCGACTTCACACACGTTGTCACCGACTGCGTCACCAACGCCGTTGCCCACTCCATCAACCTCGAAGCGCTCCGCTGCACCGCCACCAATCCCGGCCCCACCATCACCACCGACTTCACCGCCAACCTCCCCGTTCTCGGACCCCACTACCACGCCCTCATCGACGCCATCCAGGCCCGCGGCCGTGCCGCCCACCGGATCCCCAAGATCGTCTTCACCACCTACCACGACCCCCTCCCCCTCGGCTCCATCACCTGCCCCGACGTCGCGCTCCTCGACCCCACCCAGGTCGCGTACCTCCGCACCCTCGTCCCCACCCTCGACACCACCATCCGCACCACCATCACCGGCCTCCACGCCCACGGGGTCGCCGTCGCCGACACCTCCAAAGCGATGCTCGCCGCCAACGGCACCAACCACCGCTGGTGCAGCCCCCAGCCGTGGGCCTACGGCTTCTCGATCTTCACCGTCACCGATCCGGCCAGCCTCACCAGCCAGGCCCCGTTCCATCCCACCCCGGACGGTCAGCGCCGCTACGCCGCGCTGGTCACCCCCGTCGCCCGCACCGTCCTCGGCGTGGGTTGACCGCGCCGCTCAGGAACGATCGTCGGGCCGCAGATCCGAGACCGGCGGGGGAGGCGTCCGCTGATCCAGCTCCTCGGCTAGCTCCTCGGGATCCTCGCCCAGGAGCAGGCGGGCCTCGACGTCCCGGTCGAGACGACGGGATTCTGCCCGCACCCGCCGCCACGGGGCCGCCACGATCAGCACCAGCACGACCACGGAGAGTCCACCGGCGACGGCGAACCACGTGATCGCGGTGATGGCCAGGACTCCCACTCGGGCGGAAGTGTACCGATGAGCCCCCGAGAATCGCCGGGTTTCGGCCCCTTTCGGCGCCCCATCGGTCGTCGCTGATGACCGTGGTTCCGGCGAGCGCGCCGATACCGTCAGAACGGTGCGTGCACCCCGCGCCCCGGGCCGAAGCTTCATCCGCCGCTACGCGGTGGCGCTCGGCGTCGTCCTGGCGCTCGTCGTCGGCTCGATCGTCGGCATCAACGTCCTGATCGCCCAGAAGCTGAGCACCGTCACCCGGGTCCATCTCCAGCTCGCCTCACCCCCCTCCGACGGGGCCAACTACCTCCTCATCGGCTCCGACACCCGGGCCTTCGTCAACACCCCCGGCGACCAGCAGGCCTTCGGCAGCCAGGCCGGCAACCAAGGCCAGCGGTCCGACACGATGATGATCCTCCACGCCGAACCCGGCGCCGGTCGCAGCCTCCTCGTCTCCATCCCCCGGGACCTCTGGGTCAACATCCCCGGCCAGGGCATGGCGAAGGTCAACGCCGCGTTCAACACCGGACCCCAGAAGGTCGTCGACACCATCTCGGCCGACTTCAACGTCCCCATCCAGCACTACGTCGAGGTCAACTTCGACACCTTCCGCAAGCTCGTCGACGCCGTCGGCACCGTCCCCGTCTACTTCCCCGCCCCCGCCCGCGACGCCCTCTCCGGACTCAACGCCGCCTACCCCGGCTGCTACCACTTCGACGGCGCCGCCGCGCTCTCCTACGTCCGCTCCCGGCACATGGAGGTCTACGACAACGCCACCCGCACCTGGAAGCCCGCCGACGTCGTCCCCGACATCGGCCGCATCGGCCGCCAACAGACCTTCCTCCGCCAGATCGCCTCCGTCGCGCTCAACCACGCCCTCAACAACCCGCTCAGCGCCAACTCGCTCGTCGACAAGGTCATCAGCGAGCTCAAGCTCGACGACAGCTTCGGGCGCAGCGACCTCTTCAACCTCGTCGCCGCCTTCCAGACCGTGAACCCCAACGACACCAGCCACGTCCAGACCACCACGCTCCCCTGGAAGACCGGACCCACCATCCAGGGCCAAGACGTCCTCTACCTCAAGCAGCCCGAAGCCAACCAGGTCTTCGCCCAGCTCCGCGACTTCTCCGGCGGTGGGGGAGCCACCAGCTCCTCGAGCCCCGGCTCGGCGACGCCGAACCTCGCGACGTCCAGCGTCAAGGTCCGAGTCCTCAACGCGTCCGGCGTCTCGGGGGCCGCCGCCCGCGCGCTCAGCACACTCCAAAGCAACGGGTTCGCAAGCGGCGGCACCGGCAACGACCCCCACGGTCGCGTCACCACCACCGAGATCCGGTACCGCAGCAGCGGCGACGCCGCCGCGCGGCTCCTCGCGACCTACGTCCCCTCCGCCCAGCTCGTCGTCGACAACTCCATCACCGGCGCCGACACAGTCCTCGTCCTCGGCCGATCCTTCTCCGGCGTGACCGCGCCGAGCCGCGCCGCGCCGACGCCAGCTCCCGCGAGCACCGCGACACCTGCCGCGACCACACCGCAACCAGGGTCCTTGGCCCCCGTGCCGGGAGGATGCTGAAGAGGCCCTGCTCGTCCGACCGATAGAGCCGACGGTGTCGCACCCAAAGTTCACCATGCGTCCCACTGGAATGAGGACGCAATGCGACCGAACACCGATGTCTACTGGGTCTTCGAGCTGCGAGGTCAGGGTTGCTCGAAGTCCGAGATCGCCCGCCGCACCGGCGTATCGCGGTCACAGGTCCGCGCCTGGCTCGCGACTGGTCTCGACGCCGTCATCAACTCGCCGATGCGGACTGGAACCGCGCGGCATCGGGGCGCCGCGACTCCGCCTTGCGCCACGCGGGACAATGTCCTCTCATCAGCTCCGTCGACGGGCGTGCGCACGCGTACCTCCTCGGGCAGTACCTCGGCGATGGAATGCTCGCGGCTCATCAGCGCGGAGTCTTCCGACTCCGCGTCACCATGTGCGACGCATATCCGATGATCAGAGCCGAGTGCGCAGCGGCCATTCACGCCGTCATGCCCGAGAATCGCGTCGGCAAGGTCCAACGGATCGGTTGCTCTGAGGTCACCAGCTACTCGAAGCACTGGATCTGCCTCTTCCCACGGCACGGCTCCGGTCGGAAGCATCTACGCCCGATCAGGCTCGCACCGTGGCAGCAGCGCATCGCCTTTCACGAGTATCCACAGCAGCTTCTTCGCGGACTGATTCACTCCGACGGATGTCGCGCGATGAACTGGGTCCTGGGCCGTCGGAAGAATGGCCCCAAGCGCTACGGCTACCCGCGCTATTTCTTCTCAAATGAGTCCGCGGACATTCTCGGCGTCTTCACCGAGGCATGCGATCGCCTTCGCATCGAGTACCGCGCGAACCGGCCGAATAGCATCTCCATCGCTCGTCGCGAGAGCGTCGCTCTACTCGACACGTTCATCGGTCCGAAGTCCTAGGTGCCCGGGGCGGGAGTCGAACCCGCAAGTCCTTACGGACGATGGGACTTGAATCCATTGCGTTTTTCCAGTTTCGCCACCCGGGCAGACACCAATTATGGCAGGTGATCGCTTGGGGCATGATCTACTTCACGCCCGCGCGTTTCGTACCGACCTGGGTAACCTTCGACGCGGCTAGACGAGAGAGCGCGTCGCGCGGCGCCGTCTGCGCAGCGCGACGATGCCGGCGCCGGCGACGATCGCGGCGATCCAGAGGATCGTTTGTGGGCCGACGAGCGGGACCGGGTTCTTCGCGCATTGTGAGGAGCCCGATGTGGCAGTCACGTCATGCCCGTTCAGGGACCAGGTCAACGAGCCGACGCCATTCCAGGTGGCGACGAAGACGTTGTCGTTCTGGCCCGGGTGGAACGCGGTCGGCTGTCCCCGAGTCTGGGGAGTCGGCGTGAAGCCGTTGCCGCTCCCGACCGGGATGGTCTCGACGCTCCCGGAGCTGTTGTTGTAGCCCCACAACGAGTTGTACTGCCCGGTGCCGGTGTCCTTGAAGACGCATTCGAGGATCGGGGTCTGCTTGTGCGCCCACGCTGGGCTGGCTCCGACGACGAGGAAGGATCCGGCCGCCAGGGCGAGGAGCCCGAGGGACGTCAGGATCCGACGTCCTGCACGAATCGGTGACTTCCCGTGACCGCCATCCAACCCCATGCCCTGACATCGACCGATGATCGGTCCAACTTGAACAATTCGGGCAAATAGTTTGAAAGGTGAATCGGGGTCGGTCGGGACTGAAGGGAGTTTGGGTCAGGGCCGCGTCGAGGTGGTGGCCAGCCGGGCACGGTCGAGCTGCTCGTAGCTGAGCGGCGTGCCGGGCAAGGGGGTCTGGTTCAGGGGACGGAGGCCATCGAGCACGATGGCGAGGTACCGGGTCCGGAAGGCCGTGTCCACGCCGGGAAGGGCGGCGACATGGGCGATCCCGGCAAACAGCATCGTGATGTCGGCGGCACCGACGTCGGCGCGCACCGTGCCGGCCCGCTGGGCACGGTCGACGAGCTCGGTGACGATCCGGCGCAGTTCCCGTTTGAGCTGTTCCGGCTTCGGTGGGAGTT
>DATISY010000037.1:0-13182 GCA_035468285.1 Acidimicrobiia bacterium
CGGTTGACCGCGGCACCGCCTGGGAGCGCCAATCGTCCGACGAGGCCATGGACCCGTTCTGGCGCCTCGACCTCGCGGACGACGCGGGCGGCCGGGCGTGACACCACCACGCGACGCCGCGGCGCGGGCCCGCATCCGCGACGCGCTCGACGTGAGCCTGTTCGTCGAAGCCGGCGCGGGGACCGGCAAGACGAGCGCCCTCGTAGACCGCGTCGTCGCGCTCGTGGCACGGGGCGCGGCCGAGCTCCGCCACGTCGCCGCGATCACGTTCACGGAGGCCGCCGCCGCGGAGCTGCGCGACCGGGTGCGTGCTGCGCTGGAAGCGGTCGCGAACGGGTTCGACGAGCAGTTCGCCGACGACGAGGCACGGGCTCGGTGCGCACGCGGCCTCCATCAGCTCGACGACGCCGCCCTGACCACCCTGCACGGCTTCGCGCAGCGGATCCTCAGCGACCATCCGTTCGAGCTCGGTCTCCCGCCCGGCTTCGCGGTGCTCGAGGAGATCGAGGCCAGCGTGGTGTTCGAGCAGCGGTGGGCCGCGTTCGTCGACAGCCTGTTCGCCGACCCCGCCGTGGAGCCGGCCCTGACGGTGTGGCTCGCCGGTGGACTGGCCGTCGACCGGCTGCGGCCCGTGGCCGAACAGCTGAGCCGCTCCTACGATCGTCTGCCCGACCGGCTGCCTCCGCCCCCGTCGGTCCGTCAGCCCCGGGTCGAGGAGGTGCTCGTCGCGCTCGGCGATCTCGTCGCCCTCCGCCAGCGGGACTGCCGCGACGACCGCGACCTGCTCGCGGTACACATCGACGAGGTGACCGCGGCACGCACCTGGTTGACCGACGCCGCGGATCCCCTCGACGCGCTCGAGGCGCTCTCCGCCGTCCCGAAGCTCACCTGCACCCGCGGGCGCAAGACGTGCTGGGAGGATGTCAACGCGGCTCGAACCGCGTGCGAGGCGGCGGAGGCGGTGCGGCGCGCGGCCATCGACGGGCCACGCGGGGACGCGTTGCTGGTCCTCGTGGCTCGGGTCATCGCGTTCGTGCGTGACACCGCCGACCGGCGCCGCCGGGAGGGACGCCTCGAGTTCCATGACCTGCTCGTCCTCGCTCGCGACCTGCTGCGCGACCACCCGCTCGCCCGGCGGGCGGTCGCCGCCCGCTACCAGCACCTGCTGCTCGACGAGTTCCAGGACACCGACCCGCTCCAGATCGAGATCGCCGCGCTGCTCACCGCCGACGACCCGGATCCCACGACACACTGGTCCGAGCTGTCGCCCCGGGCCGGCCGGCTCACGCTCGTCGGGGACCCGAAGCAGTCCATCTACGGGTTCCGTCGAGCCGATCTCGGGGTCTACGACGAGGCGCGCCTTCATCTCGGCCTCGAGTCCGTGGCCCTCACCGAGAACTTCCGGTCCGTCCCCCCGATCCTCGACGTCGTCAACACCGTGTTCGAGCAGCTGCTGGTGGAGTCACCCGGGATCCAGGCCGCGCACGTCCACCTCAGCCCGCACCGGCCGCCGGCCCCCGAGACCCGCGTCGTCACGGTCGGTGCCGCCCACGACGCGCTCATGACCGAGGTGCGTGAATCGGAAGCGGCGGACGTCGCGGGGCTCGTGCGCCAGATCGTCGGGCAGGGATGGCCGATCGAGGACCCCCGCGACGGCACCGTTCGCCCGGTCCAGGCGCGCGATGTGGCGCTCCTGATCCCGTCTCGGACGGTCCTGCCTGCGTTGGAGGCCGCGCTCGAGGAGGCCGACATCCCGGTCCGGGTCGAGAGCCAGAGCCTCGTCTACTCGACCGCCGAGGTCCGTGACCTCCTGGCCGTGCTCGGCGCGATCGAGGACCCGACGGACGAGGTGGCCGTCGTCGGGTCGCTGCGGTCCCCCGCGTTCGGCTGCAGCGACGCCGATCTGGTCGCGCACGTCGAGGCGGGCGGTGGCTGGGACTATCGCCGCGACCCGCCGGGCGGACGTCCCGACGATGATCCGGTCGCGGCTGGGCTGCGGTCCCTGCACGGCTACTGGCAGGCACGTTGGTGGCGCAGCGTCAGCGAGATCGTGGAGACCGTCGTCCGGGAGCACCGGTTTCTCGAGCTCGCCGCCCGGCATCGTCGTCCCCGGGACCACTGGCGCCGCATTCGGTTCCTGCTCGACCAGGCCCGAGGGTGGGAGGATGCCGGGCAGACCAGCCTGCGCCGGTTCATCGAGTGGGCGCACCGCCAGGCCGAAGAAGGTGCCCGCGTCAACGAATCGGTCGCGCCGGAGCCCGACGACCCGGCGTTGCGGATCCTGACGGTCCACGGGGCGAAAGGCCTCGAGTTCCCGGTCGTGATCCTCGCCGGGCTGAACACGATTCCATCCAACCGTCTCCCCGAGGTGCTCTGGGGCGCCGCCGGTCCGGAGGTGCGCGTCGGGGCCGCGAACCGGGACACGCTCGTCCAGACGGCGGGGTACGCCACCGCCCGGGAAGCCGACGTGCTCCACGACGAGGCGGAGCGGCTGCGCCTCCTCTATGTCGCGATGACGCGGGCCCGGGACCACCTGGTGGTCAGCCTTCACCATCGTCGCGGCTCGAAGTCCCACGCCGCGCTCCTCGCCCCCCACCTCGAGGCCGTCACGCACGACGTCACCGTCGCGTGGGAGCCGGAGACCCCGTCCCCGGGGTCGCCCGCCAGGCGGGTCCCGGCCAGCGCCGAGCCCGGGGCACGCGACGCGTGGATTCAGGCCCGCGCTGCGCTCGTCGCGCGCGCCGGGGCCCCGGTGTCCATCGCCGCGACCGCGCTCGCCGCCGAAACCGTCGCACCGGGTGACGAGGACGGCGGCGACGTCGAGCCCCGGGCGCCGTGGCAGCGGGGCCGGGCCGGCACCGCGCTCGGTCGCGCGGTGCACGCCGTGCTGCAGACGGTCGACCTCGCCACCGGGGCCGGCCTGGACGCGACGGCGCGGGCCCAGGCCCTCGCGGAGGGCGTCGCCGGCCGCGAGCGCGAAGTCCGGAACCTGGCCGCCAGCGTGCTCGCGTCACCGGTCGTTCGGACGGCGGTCGCCGCGGGCTGGGACCGGTGGCGGGAGGTGCCGGTCGCGGCGGACGTCGACGGGATCCTCCTCGAGGGGTTCGTCGACCTGCTCATCCGCACCCCCGACGGGCTGATCGTGGTCGACTACAAGACGGACCGTGCGCCGACCGGCGCCGAGCTCGACGCGGCGGTGGCTCGGTACTCGCCGCAGGCCGGGGCGTACGCGCTGGCCCTGGAGGCGACGCTGCGGGAGCGGGTGACGCGCGGCGTGTTCGTGTTCGCTCGCGAACCGGACGCGATCGAGCGCGATGTCCTTGACCTCGCGGCCTCGATCGACGACGTCCGCCGACGCCTACGCGAGCCGGCCCCGGCCTGATCCGGGCGCGTCACGCGTGACGGCGATCCCGAGCACCGGCTGCGGCTGGTGCGCGGCGATACGCCGCGCCGTGAAGGTGCGTCAGACGACGCGGACGGAGCGGGCTTCGTCGCCCTTGCGGCCCGGCCCGATCTCGAACTCGACGCGTTGACCCTCCTGCAGGGTCTTGTACCCCTCACCCTCGATCTGGGAGAAGTGGACGAAGACGTCGTCGCCGTCCTCGCGCGAGATGAACCCGTAACCCTTTTCCGCATTGAAGAACTTCACGGTGCCGTTGACCACTCGATCAACTCCTTGTCTCTTGCAGTTGACCAGCTGATCAACTTCAACTCTCTGGACGCGCAGAACCCTAGCAAGGCTGCCTGACCCGGCTCAGCGCGCTGGCACACGTCCACTCGCCCGACAGGCCCCACGCGCGTCGCGCCGCTCCCGCCGGTCCCCGGCTGCCCGCACGTTGGTCGCACCACCTCGCGGCGTGCGGCGCCCGCGGTTCGCGCCGCAGTCCTGACGGCGCCGTCGTCCCGATGACACGACGCCTGCTTGAGAACCGCTCTCATTTCGGGGCGACGGTCGGCGGCTGCCAGCTACGCGGCCATCTGCCCGTCGTCGATGTTGCTGTCGATGTCGAGGCACAGACCGGCCCAGCATTCGGGGTGGCCCCCGTGGTACTGGTGGAGTCGATGATGGTTGTTCCACAGCGAGTCGGAGAAGAACGGGTCCCCGAAGACGCTCAGCTTGTCGTTCCAGTTCGCGAACCAGATGTCATCGGGATGCGCGTACCCCGGGTTCCCCACGACGAGCGCCTCGTCCCGGATGCCCGACGCCGAGCTCGAGTAGTACCCGGCGACGTACCCCAAGGAGTGCAGCCGGTTGACCCAGTTGGTCACGAACTGGCGCACCACTTCGACACAGGACGCGTCGCCGCTGTTGTAGGCCTCCATGTCGAAGTAGATGGGGGTGCCCGGCCCGAGCCCGAGGACGCGCGCTTGGGTGACCGCGTCGTCCGCGGAGGCCTGACCCTGCAGACCCGCGATGGTCCAGTTGATGACGCTCACCCTGCTCGCGCCGGTGCAGGGGGCTTGCAGACCGACGTAGAGCGGAGCGAGGTGCCAGCCCTGGTTCCCGACCGTGCTGACCCAGTTCGCGTCGAGGTTGGGTTGTGAGCAACCGCGATTGCTGCCACCGATGTAGACCCCGATGCTGCGGAACGGTGATGCGAGCCAACCTTGCATGACGCCGGCGTTCGGGGCGGTGCACGCGTCGAATCCCCAACCCTGGTACACGCCGGGTGGGGGTGGCGGATGGGCGAGCGCGAGGCATCCGCTGAGGGCCACACTGGCCGCGAGTGTCGCGACCAGCGGCGCGACGCGACGGAGGCGTGCTCGGCTACGAAGCATGGGCGAAGCTGTGGAAGATCTCGTCGGCGAGCGCGGAGCTGTTCACGAACGTGATGGTGACGACCAGCTGCTGGTCGGGGAACACGGCGGTGACGGCGCCGGCGATCTGCTCCGACGGGTCGACCCGTACGTTGAGGCCGTTGACGACGGTTGCTTGGGTCGCGCGGGCCGCTTCGGGTTGTGACCGCGCGTTGAGCGCCTCGATGTGCACCGTCTCGGTGTGACCGACGATGCGCGAGGGGCACTGAGGGTTCGGACCCTCCTGGCCCAGGTACACGGCAGGCACGTCGAGACGGACACACCGGGCCGTGTCGCTCGCCAGCTGGTAGACGGGCCAGCCGAGGGGGACCCCGAACTGCAGACCCCCGAAGGTGACCTTCTGCGCGGTGTTGGGTCCCGACGGCGTCGGCGCAGTCGTCATGGTGGTGGGGGTCGTCGTGCTTGTCGTCGAGAGCGTCGTGGACGTCGTGCTGGTGCTCGCGCTCGTGCTCGTGGGCGTCGACACGCTGGGCCCGGAGCTGCTGCCGCACGCGGCGAGCACCAAGCCACCGAACGCCGCGAACGCGAGCGCCCGCGCGCTTCTCGAAGGCAGAGCAGTGTTCATCGCGCGTCAACCCAAGCGAAGAGGATGGGGGGCCTCCCAAGCCTAGACAGTTGTCCCGGTCGAGCGTGTCGACCGTCGATGTACATCGACCCGTGTGGGCCTGACCTTTAGAACCGGCGCGAACCCCCCTGATTTTCGCGTGTCGGTGATTGTTCGCCGATCGCCGACACCCCCAGATTTCGGGCAATGACCCCCGAAAGGATGAGGTCCCCTGACCGCGGCGCGGTTCGCGTCCGTCGGAGCGTGCAGAGTGGCGATCGGGCCGGGAACCACGACCGGCGGGCCTACGGGCGAGTCGTGCCGGCTCGGCGCTTCACGAGGCGGAAGGTGGAGACATCCCCATCGGTGGACAGGTCGTGCTCGTCGACGACCGCCGCCACCAGCGCCTGCGCCAGCGCCAGGTCCTCGGTGGCCTCGCTCCGAGCGTGGGGGCTGGACCCGCCGACGGTCACGGCGTCGGCCTCGACCCGGAACGTCAAGGTGAGCTCGGCGCCGTCATCGCTGCTGAGCATGGCGCACATCTCCGACACCGCGATGCGCAGATCCTCGATCTCCTCGTAGTCGAAGCCGGCCCGGCTGGCCACGTCCGCCGCGGCCAGGCGGCCCAGCCGGAGATATTCCGGCCTGGCCGGGAAGCGCAGCACCACCTCGTCGGTCTCGGTCACCACACGGGGAGACTATTGCCGCGCCGCCCGGTTAGCGTGGTCGAACGGCCGGGTATCACCCCATTAATACTCAGCGGTGCCGGACGGGTGAGACGAGGCAGGGTGGAGGACGACGATGAGGTCTGCCTGCTCGTTCCGCCGCGTTCGTACCACCTCCGGACCGTGCGGCTCGTCGCTGCGGAGGCGGGAGGCCGGGCCGGCTTCGACGTCTCCGAGCTGGACGACCTCCGTATTGCCGTCGACGAGCTGTGCTACGCGTTGATGGCCGCCAGTGAGCGTCGTCTGCTCCTCCGTGTGACGGTGGAGCACGGTCGGGTCATGGTCCGCGGCACGGGGCTGCTGCGACCGGGGACGCGTCCGCCTGCTCTCCCGACCGTGTCCGAGCTCATCGTCGACGCCGTCAGCGACCACTACGCGTTCGACCATGACGGCGACAGGCTGTCCTTCGTGCTCGTCAAGCAGGCATCGCGGACGGTGAACGCATGACGATGGGCAACACCGACCGCCGCCATGATTTCGACGGGTTCTTCGAATACCGGCGCACCCGCTCCCGTCGCCTCCGCAACGAGCTCATCGAGACCCATCGCGGTTTCGCCGAATACCTTGCCCGACGATTCAGCGACCGGGGCGAACCCCTGGACGATCTCCGCCAGGTCGCCCTCGTCGGGCTGCTCAAAGCGGTCGAGCGGTTCGAACCGGAGCGCGGCCTGAGCTTCACGACCTTCGCCGGCCCGACCATCATCGGCGAGCTGAAACGCCACTTCCGGGACCGCACCTGGTCCGTTCGCGTCCCCCGCCGCCTTCAGGAACTCTCGCTTCGCATCGAACGGTCCCGAGGCGAGCTCGGCCAGGAGCTCGGCCGCGCACCCACCCCCGCTGAGATCGGCACGAACCTCGACGTCAGCGAGGAGCAGGTGCTCGAGGGGATGGAAGCCTCCACGCTCTACCGCATCGGGTCGTTGGATCTTCCCGCCTCAGACTGGGACGGGCCCAGCCCCGGCGACCGAGTCGGCTCCCTCGACGACGAGCTCGCCCGGGTCGAAGACCGGGCCGTGGTGCGAGAGATGGTCGCGTCGCTCCCCGCTCGCGAACGTCGCATCGTCTACCTTCGATTCTTCGAGGGTCTCACCCAAGCCGAGATCGCCGACCGGGTAGGCGTGAGCCAGATGCACGTGTCTCGGCTCCTCACCCGCAGCCTCGAGGCGCTCGGCGACCACATCACCCATCTCAGAGCACTGGAGGGCGCATGACCGCCACGGGACCCGACAGCGAGACCACCACGACAAGCCCCGCGACGTTCGCCGCGAGGGAAGGCGAGGAGAGCGGCACCTGGATCCTCGCCGTCACCGGTGAGATCGACGTCGCCACCTCACCCGAGCTGCGCCGCGAGCTGCACCAGCTCGCCGACCGAGAGCCGACGCAGCTCGTCCTCGATCTGGAGGGGGTCAGCTTCATCGATTCCTCTGGGCTCGGTGTCCTCGTCGGCGTGTTGAAGCGGCTCCGCGAGGAGGACCGTGGCGACATCCTCGTCCTCGAAGGCCTCCAGGAACCGGTCCGGAAGGTCTTCGACATCACCGGCCTGACCGAGCTCTTCACCATCCGCTGACGGCCCGGTTTCACCCGACGCCCTGTCGGGGAATACCGGTGTGCACCCACCCGACGACCGGGAGCGCACCATGACCAGCCCGACGCGACCCTCACGAGAGACGCGGGACGCCGAACGCGACGAAGCCAGCGAACCGGCGGCCGCGGGACGCGAGCCCACCGAGGAAGAGGAACGCCTCGCTGAGGAGAACAGCCCCGACCCCTCGGTCTCCGAGCACGAGGCCGACATGCTCCAGCGCGGCGTCGAGCAAGAGGGCGAAGGCCGGATCCCCTAGCCGCCGCCGTTCGCCGCCGGTCGGTCCGCGCACGACCGGCGGCTCCCGAGCCCGGCTCCCCGTGAGCCGGCTCCGACGCGCCATCACGAGTACCGGCCGACCCCAGCGGGTATCGAGTAAACGAGTCGGCGCCGACCCGACCGGGTCGCCGGGACGCCCCCGCGTGACCCCACGGGCCCTGACCGAGGGCAGCGCCGGAGAGGAGCACACCATGCAGATCGTGACGAAGCGCCTGCGCTGGATGGCGATCGGGGCGACGGTCAGCTGGTTCTTCGACCCCCTGCGCGGACCCGAGCGGCGGGCCCGCGTCGCCGACGCCGCGAGCCGCTCGATCACCACCGTCCGGGCGGTCGCGGCCCGTGTCGGAGCCCAGCTGCCACCCCGGGCCCGGGCACGCGTCGCGGCCGTCGTCGCGAAGCTTCCCCAGCCGACCCGAGCGAGGGACCACGCGCTCCGTGAGCGCATCCAACACGAGGTCCTCGACCCCGACGAAGCCGCTCGCCTCCTGATCGACGTCCACGAACGACGCGTCACCGTGCGGGGAGCCGTCGCGGACGCCGACGAGGTCGTCGATCTCACCGACCGGATCCAAGTCGTCCCCGACGTCCTCAGCGTCGAATGTCGCGTCTACCCCGAGCACCACTGACGCCACCGGCCCACCGAAGACCACCCGCACCAGCGACGGCCGTGATGGGCCCGCGTTAGCCGACACAGCCCGATGGGTAAGACCGCGCTGACGAAAGGAACAGCACATGGCACTCGTCCTCGTACTGCTGTTGCTGGCGTTGCTGTTCGGGGCCCTGGGATTCGCGATCCACGTGCTGTGGATCGTCGCGGTCGTCCTGGCTCTTGTGTGGATCGTCGGTTTCCTCGTCGGCGGCGCCGAGCGCGGCCGATGGTACGGACGGTCCTGGTAGCGACCTACCTCCCCTCGCCTCCCCTCGCTGTCGGCCGGCTCGCTCCCCCACCCGGGTGAGCCGGCAGACAGCACCCCGCATGTCTGTCCACCCTCCACCGAAGAGACGGAAGGTCTTGCCCTATGAGCACCATCGAGCAGTCGGTCGACGTCGCGGTCCCCGTCGAGACGGCCTACAACCAGTGGACCCAATTCGAGGAGTTCCCGCAGTTCATGGAAGGAGTCGAAGCCGTCACCCAGCTCGACGACCGCCGACTCCACTGGGTCGCCCAAGTCGCGGGCCAACATCGCGAGTGGGACGCAGTGATCACCGAGCAGATCCCCGACCAGCGGATCGCGTGGCGCAGCACCGACGGATCCAAGAACGCCGGCGTCGTCACCTTCCACCGACTCGGCGACGACCGCACCAAGGTCATGCTGCAACTCGAGTTCGACCCCGAGGGTCCCGTCGAGCAGGTCGGTGACCTTCTCGGCCTCGTCGAGCACCGGGCGGCCGGCGACTTGGAGCGCTTCCGTGACTTCATCGAGGTCCGCGGTCAAGAGAGCGGCGCCTGGCGAGGCGAAGTCCCCCGTCCCAGCACCAACAACTGACGGACGTCCTCGTACCTCGAACCCAACCAAAGGAGACGGCTAATGACGGACGCCAACGGCAAGGTCGAGCAGGCCAAAGGCCACATCAAAGAGGCTGCCGGCGACCTGACCGACAACGACGACCTCAAGACCGAAGGTCAGGTCGACCAGGCGTCAGGCAAGGTCAAGGAGAAGGTCGAGCATGCGGCCGACAAGGCCGAGGACGCCATCGACACGGTCAAGGACAAGCTGCGCCACTGACGAAGCTCCCCAATGCTCGGAGCCCCGGGGGTGTGCCAGGGAGCTGGCCCCCCGGGGCTCTGCGCGCCCGGACGACCCGCGACACGCGGCCGGTCAGCCCCCGTCGGGTTCGTCGTCCTGGTTATCCAACGAGGGAAGGCGGCCGGCGTGCGCGGCCAGGGCGTCGAGGCTCCTGGTCAAGAGGCGCGACACGTGCATCTGACTCAACCCGATCCGGTCGGCGATCTCGGCCTGGGTGAGACCCTCGAAGAACCGCAGGTAGACGATCTTCTGCTCCCGTTCGGGCAGCTGGCGGAGCAGCTCGAGCACTTCCACCCGGCTCTCCACCGACCCGAACTCCGGGTCCTCCGCCCCGAGACGAGATCCCACCGCCACCTCGAGACCGTCGTCGTCGACCCGCGTCACGTCCAACGACGACAACCGGTACAGCGTGGCGGCCTCCATGCTCTCGAGCACCTCTTCCTCCGACACCGAAGCCCGCTCCGCCAGCTCCGCGGTCGTCGGTGGGCGGCCCAGCTCTTGGCTCAACGACCCGACGAGGCGGCCGATCTGGAGGTGGAGCTCCTGGAGTCGCCGAGGGACTCGCACCGCCCAGCCTCGGTCACGGAAATGACGCTTCAGCTCCCCCACGATCGTCGGCGTCGCGAAGGACGTGAACCGAACCCCCCGGTCCGGGTCGAATCGCTCCACGGCCTTCAGGAGCCCGACGAGCGCCACCTGGCGCAAATCATCGAACGGCTCACCGCGATACACGAACCGGCGCGCACAGAAGTCCGCGAGGCGAACATGCGATTCGATCAGATCGTTCCGCAACGCGACGTCACGACTCGCCCGGTATTCGCGGAACTGCGCAGCGACCTCGCGGTCATCGCTGCTCTGGTCGATCCCTGTCTCGCTCATGGGAAGTGGGTACCTGCTCGGCACTTTACGACGACACCCTCGAGGGAGTCCGCACCAGGATCGAGCGCGAAGAAGTCGACCGCCCGGGCAAGGACCGCCTCGGCGACGCCTGTCAACCGTGCGGGCACCGCCCCTGGACGGCGGCGCGCGACGATCCGGGCCAAGACGATCGCCGGCTCCGCGGCGACGGTCACGAGCACCGCGAAGTCAGTCGCGGCGACGACGTGCTGGCAGAGCTCGTCCACGGCCAAACAGACGTCCGCCTGCTCCTCCTCGCCCAACCCCGCCCCAGCCGAGACATGGCGGACCAGGGCGCGAACCACCTCGAGATGCGCCACGTACGGCGGGACCGTCAGGTGGAGGACCTCCACCGCCCGTCGCGGATCGAACCCGGGCTCCTCGAGCGTCACCGCCGACCCGTCTCCCGGGTGGGTAGGGCAGACCATCGGGGGGCAGCCTCGCCGATCGCCTCGGAATCGTCCATGACGACGGTGATGCCCCCCGACGGGGGCCGCTAACCCCGATGGGACGGGTTTGACCGCCCACGCTCCCGGGTAGATCGGGCTGACCGCTGGACCGGCCCTCAGGAGCCCTCATCCCGGAGTCACAGATCGATGGCCATTCAAGAAGCTGTCCCCGTCCGGATCGAGCCGGGATACGACGACGAATTCGAGGCGTGCCCCCCCGATCTCAACTGGGTGTCCAAAGCCACCTGCCGGGGGAGCACGCACCTCTTCTTCGCAGCCGACCGGGAACGCCCCGGCCGCCGCGGCCGCCGCGAGACCGCCGCCCGCGCCCTCTGCGCCAACTGCCCGGTGCTGATGCCGTGCCGCACCTGGGCCCGCGCCAACCGCGAATACGGGTTCTGGGGCGGCGAGTCCGAAGACGAACGCGCCGCGGCCGGGTACCGACCAGTGCTCGCCAGCGGGCTCGCGCTGCGGACCCGTCGCTCCACCGCGTAGCGGCCTCGACCCGGGGCCCCCGACGGAGCGGCGCGCGAGACTTCCCTGGTGCGCTGGGTGATCATCGGAGCCGGCGCGATCGGTGGCCTCGTCGGCGCTCGGCTGTTCGAACACGACGCTGACGTCATGCTCGTGGCTCGAGGCGAGCACTACCACGCCATCCGCGCGCACGGCTTGCGCGTGGAGAGCCCGGACGGCGCGACGACAGCACCGGTGCCGGTCGTGGACACGGTGCACGCGGTTGGGTTCGGCTCCGACGACGTCGCCGTCGTCGCGACGAAGAGCCAGCAGACCGCCGAGGTCCTCGAGTCCGTGACCCGCACCGCGTCCCCCGACACACCCATCGTCTGCGCCCAGAACGGCGTCGAGAACGAGCGGGTCGCCCGGCGCCGCTTCCCGAACGTCTATGGGATGTGCGTCATGTGCCCGGCCAGCCACCTCGAACCGGGAGTCGTCCGGGCGCATCGGGCGCCGGTGCCCGGGATCTTGGACCTGGGCCGCTACCCCGCCGACGTCGACGACACCGCACGGGCGCTCGCGGACGGATTGACACGGGCCAGGTTCGTCTCCGACGCGAAGCCCGACATCATGCGGTGGAAGTACAAGAAGCTGCTGTTGAACCTCGGGAACGCCATCGAGGCGATCTGCGGGCCGGAGAACCACGGCGGAGAGCTCTACACGCGCGCCTACCGGGAAGGTGTCGCCTGTCTCGACGCGGCCGGCATCGCCTACGCCTCGGACGCCGAGGACACCGGCCGGCGGGGTGCGGTCATCCCGCGGCCTGCCGGCGGCACGCCGCGTGGTGGTTCGTCGTGGCAGAGCATGGTGCGCCGGACGGGAAACGTCGAGGTCGACTACCTCAATGGTGAGATCGTCCTCCTCGGCGCGCTGCACGACGTCCCCACGCCCGTGAACGCGGTCCTGCAGCGCCTCGCCAACCAGCTCGCCGCGGCGCGGACGCCGCCCGGGTCGATGACCGAGGCCGACATCCTGGGCCTCGTCCCGTGACCGGGCCCGTTCCGTGACCCGACCGTGAACGCGCTGCAGGTTCGGGGCATCTCGAAACGGTTCGGGCATCGGGCCGTGCTGGACGCCGTCGACCTCGACGTGCGCCACGGGGAGTCCGTCGCGCTCGTCGGTGAGAACGGCGCGGGCAAGAGCACGCTGCTGCAGATCTGCGCGGGACTGATCCGAGCCGATGCGGGGACCGTGATGACCGACGGGCGAATCGGCTACTGCCCCCAACACGCCACGTTCCTCGAGGCGCTCCGCGTCGACGAGCACCTCGTCTTGTTCGGCCGGGCCCACGGGCTCGGCCGAAGCGACGCGATCCGGCGGGGGCGAGCCCTGCTCGAGAGCCTCGAGTTCTCCGCGGACCTGCGTCAGACCATCCGGGAGCTCTCGGGGGGAGCCCGCCAGAAGCTGAACCTGACCCTCGCGCTGCTCGGCGAGCCCCGACTCCTGCTCCTCGACGAGCCGTACCAGGGGTTCGACCGTGGCAGCTACGTGAGCTTCTGGGACCAGATCACCCACTGGTGCGACGCCGGGCGAGGCGTCCTCCTCGTCACCCATCTCCTCGCCGAGCTCGACCGCGTCGACCGGATCGTTGGGCTCCCGTCCGCGAACGGGTCCCGATGAGCGGGTT
>DATISY010000038.1:0-8122 GCA_035468285.1 Acidimicrobiia bacterium
CCGCGCCCCCGACCCGCACCCGCCGCCGCGCCCCGTCGTCGACGCCGAAACCGGCCTCGACGCGCCGGCGCGCCTCGCAGCGGGTCCGTCGGCGCCGCACGGTCCTCACCGCGACGCTCGTCGGCCGCGCCGTCGCCGGTCTGCTCTTCGTCGTCGTCTACCCGACCCGCACCTACCTCCAGCAACGCAACCAGATCACCGCCGCGCAGCACCACGTCGCGCAGCTGCACCACGACACCGCTCGCCTCGAAGCCCAGTCCCGCCAGCTCCAGACCGACGCCGCGGTCGAGCGCATCGCCCGCGAGCAGTACGGGCTGGTCAAGCCGGGCGAGACCCCCTACGTGATCGTCCCCACCGCGCCGCCCGCGACGACACCCACCACGGCCGCGGCGACGCCACCCACCACCACGAAGGCCGCCGGGACCCATCCCTAGACTCGGGCCGGTGACCACCGCTGACCTCGACGCGGTGCGGAGCCGCCTCGGACGCGAACCCACCGCGCCCTTCGACGTCGTCGTCCGCGACGCCGACGGGGCCCCCGCGGTGCTCCGCAACGCACCCTTCACCCGTGACGGCGAGCCCATGCCCACCCGCTACTGGCTCCTCGCACCCCACCTCGTCCGCCGCGTCGCGACCCTCGAGGCCGGCGGAGGCGTCCGGCAAGCCGAGGCCGCCGTCGACCACGACGCGCTCGTCGTGGCCCACTCGGCGTACGCCGCCGAACGCGACGCCGCCATCCCCACCGACCACGCCGGCCCCCGACCCTCGGGCGGCGTCGGCGGGACCCGCACCGGCGTGAAGTGCCTTCACGCCCACTACGCCTGGTACCTCGCCGGCGGGGACGACCCCGTCGGCCGTTGGGTCGCGGAGCGGCTGGCGTGACACCCGTCGCCGCCGTCGACATCGGCACCAACTCGGTCCGGCTCCTCGTCGCCGACGTCACCGACACCGACCTTCGGCCTCTCGACCGCCGCATGCAGATCACCCGGCTCGGCCAAGGCGTCGACGCCACCCGCGAGCTCGCCCCCGACGCCATCGACCGGACCGTCGCCGTCCTCCGCGAGTACCACGACGCCATCGAGACCGCCGGCGTGACCCGGATCCGCGCCACCGCCACCAGCGCGGCCCGTGACGCCACCAACCGGACCGAGTTCTTCACTGCAGCCCGGGACGCGCTCGGTGTCGAGCCCGAGCTCCTCACCGGCGACGAGGAAGCCGGCCTGTCGTTCGCCGGCGCGACCGCCGCGCTCACCGACGAGCCTGCCCCCTACCTCGTCATCGACATCGGCGGCGGCTCCACCGAGTTCACCGTCGGCACCACCGAGCCCGACGCCGCCATCTCGATCGACGTCGGCTGCGTGCGAATCACCGAGCAGTTCCTCCACACCGACCCGCCCGCCCCCGAGGAGCTCTCCGCCGCCGTCCTCACCGTCCGCGACCACCTCGGTGACGTCACCCGCGCCCTGCCCCAGCTCGCCGCCGCCAAGACCGCGGTCGGGCTCGCCGGGACCATCACCACCGTCGCGGCCGTCGAGCAGGGTGTCCCCTACTCGCGTGAGCGCGTCCACCACTTCCGGCTCACCCGCGGCGCCGCCGAGGACGTCTTCCGCACCCTCGCCCTCGAACCGACCACACAACGCAGCCACAACCCCGGCCTCGAACCAGGCCGGGTCGACACCATCGTCGGCGGCGCCATCATCCTCGTCGCCACGATGCGAGCCCTCGACCTCGACGAGCTCCTCGTCTCCGAGGACGACATCCTCGACGGGCTCGCCCGCAGCTTGCGGTAGCCGGACCAATATCCACCACTTCGCGCGCCGTTCGGCGGACAATGCGCGGATGGCCGATCCCACCTGCGACTTCATCGGTGTGCTCCACACCATGACCGGAGACGACCTCCAGCGCGTCGCGATGTCGCTTGACTCCGATGCCATCTGCGACGAGGTCGACTGGTGGCGGGCCACCATCGCGATCGACAAGGTCCTCCGCCATCAGCACTGCACCCGCCGAGCCGCGCGCTCCGCGACGGACGCCGCGCACGCGGTCCAAGACGCAGCCAGCCGGGCCGGCATCGACCTCCCCGACGCGCAGATCACCCGGGTCGCGCGCGCCGCGGCGGAAGTCGCCCGCGGCCTCGCCGCGGGGCCGCCCGCCCGTCCGGTCGTCGCCATGCTCCTCGAGTACTGGGGTGAGATCACCAGCCCGGTCTGACCATTCCGGATCCGGCGGGGGGGGGCCACCCGCACCCGTAGGATCCGGTCTTATGACGCTCACCGACCGGCTCCTCCTCGGTCCCGGGCCCTCGAACCCCTACCCCGAGGCGACCAGCGCGTTCACCCGACCGATGCTCGGCCACCTCGACCCCGAGTTCCTCGCCCTCCTCGACGAGACGATGGAACGCCTGCGGGTCGTGTTCGGCACCGAGAACCGGCTCACCTTCCCGGTCAGCGGCACCGGCTCGGCAGGGATGGAGGCGTGCTTCGTCAACCTCTTGGAGCCGAGCGACACCGCCATCATCGGCGTCAACGGCGTCTTCGGGGAGCGCATGTGCGAGGTCGCGCGCCGCTGCGGCGCCGAGGTCATCCGGGTCGACGAGCCGTGGGGTCGCGCCCTGGATCCCGAGCTGCTCCTCGCCGCGCAGCGCGCGCACCCCGAGGCCCGACTCGTCGCGGTGGTGCACGCCGAGACCTCGACCGGCGTGGAGAACGAGATCGCGCCCCTCGGCGCGCTCCAGGGCACCGACACGCTCCTCGTCGTCGACGCGGTCACAAGCCTCGCCGGGATCCCGCTCGAGGTCGACCGGTGGGGTATCGACGCCTGCTACTCGGGCACCCAGAAATGCCTTGGCGTCGCGCCCGGTCTCGCGCCGCTGACATTCTCTGAGCGGGCCCGGGCCCGTGTCCGGTCGCGGGCGACGCCACCCCAGTCGTGGTACCTCGACCTCGGCCTCATCGAACGGTACGTCGAGGGAGCCCAACGGGCGTATCACCACACCGCGCCCATCGCGATGATCATGTCGTTGCACGCCGCGCTCGGCGCCATCCTCGACGAGGGCCTCGAGACGGTCTGGGCCCGGCATCGCCGCGTCGGCGCCCGCCTCCAGCACGAGCTCCCCCGCCTCGGGTTCCGGCTCCTCGCCGAGGAGTTCCATCGCCTCCCACAGCTCACCTCGGCGGGGCTCCCCGACGAGGTCGACGACGCCACCCTCCGCAAGGAGCTGCTCGCGACGTCGGGCATCGAGGTTGGCGGGGGCCTCGGGGAGTTCGCCGGGAAGGCCTGGCGCATCGGCCTCATGGGCCACTCGGCACGCGACCGCAACGTCACCACGTTCCTCGGGGCGCTGCGCGAACTCCTCTAGGTCGTGGGCGCCTCGACGGGGCGCAGCATCGTGTCCCGGTAGTAGTGGAGCTCCACGATCGACTCGTGCACGTCGTCGAGGGCCCGGTGCGCCTCCTTCTTACCGGGCCGCTTCTTGTACACCTCGGGGTACCAGCGGCGACACAGCTCCTTCAACGACGATACGTCGATGCTCCGGTAGTGCAGGTACCCGTCGAGCGCGGGGAGCTGACGGTCGAGGAAGCGGCGGTCCACGCCGATGGAGTTGCCACACAACGGCGCCGATCCCTCGGGGACATGCTGGGCCACGTAGGCGACCGCCTGCTGCCCGGCCTCCTCCAGCGTCACGATCGACACCTCGATCTCCTGGAGGAGACCAGACTTGGTGTGCATCGTGCGCACATAGTCGTCCATCTCGGCCAGCGCCTCAGGTGGCTGATGCACCACGACATCAAGGCCCTGGTCGAGCGGCTGGAGCTGCTGGTCGGTGACGAGGACCGCGACCTCCACGATCACATGACGGGACACGTCGAGGCCCGTCATCTCCAAGTCGAGCCACACGAGACGACCATCAGCCGGGGCAGGCACGGCCGCCAGCCTGGCACGCCGGCGCGCGCCCGTCAGTAATCTTCCGCGATGCGCCGGAGCAGTCCGCTGACAGGAGCGCGGGTCACGCTGCGGCCCCTGAAGTCCGGCGACTGGGAGGCGTGGCGGGAGGTCCGGATCCGCAGCCGTGCGTGGCTCGAACCGTGGGAGCCGCTCGGGGAACCCGGCGCCCCGGACCCGATCACCGACCCGGAGGCGTTCAAGGCGCGCTGCGGCGCCTGGGAGCGCCAACGCCACTTCGACTCCGCGTACGGGTTCGGGATCTTCGTCCGCAAAGGCCAGTTCATCGGCGAGGTGAGCCTCGGCAGCGTGCAGCGGGGCCCGTTCCAGTCGGCCAACGTCGGGTACTGGATCGACGCCGACCACGCCGGCCAGGGCTACATGCCCGAGGCGGTCGCGGTGACCCTCCGCTTCGCGTTCGACGAGCTCGGCCTCCACCGCGTCGAGGCCGCGATCGTGCCCCGCAACGCGAAGAGCCGCCGCGTTGCCGACAAGCTCGGCCTGCGCGACGAGGGGACGTCACAGCGGTTCCTGCAGATCCGCGGCCTTTGGGAGGACCACGTCCGCTACGCGATCACCTCCGAGGAGTGGGCCCACCGGCGCGACGAGCTCGAAGCCGCCTTCCTCGTCCGGCGCTGAGACGGGTCAGGACCGCCGCGCTTCGAGGCGTTGCGTGACCCAGCCTCGCCGGAACGACTCCTGCTGGCGGTCCAGCTCGGACGCCACCGCGGTCGCGAAGTCGGGCTGCCACGGTGACTCGACGAGCGAGGCCTTGACCGACCGAAGCAGGTCCCGCGGCGCGCTCGCGGCCCGCCGCGCCAGTGTCACCGCGTCGTCGAGGAGCTGCGCGTCGGGGATGCAGCGCCACGCGAGGCCGATCTCCACGGCGCGTCGCCCGTCGACCCGCTCCCCGAACAGCACCAGCGCCGCGGCCGCTTGCGGGCCGACGGCCCGGTCCAGCATCCAGGTGTGCCCGCCGCCAGGATGGAGCCCGATGGTCGTGAACCGGGAATCGAAGCGGGCCGACTCGCCGGCGAGGCGAACGTCACAGCACAGGGCCAGGTTGAACCCCGCGCCGACTGCGGGGCCGTTCACCGCGGCGACCGTCGGGAGCGTGCAGTCGCGCACCGCGAGGAACCCGTCGTAGAGGGACCGGACCGACCCCGAGTCGCTCGTGGGCGTGTTGCCGAGCGACCGGAGGTTCGAGGTGTCCGCCCCCGAGCAGAACGCCGGCGCCGCGCCGGTCACGACGAGCGCACCCGTCGTGTCGTCGGCCTCGGCGCCTTCCACCGCGGCGATGATCTCGTCGACCATGGCGGCGCTCAACGCGTTGCGGCACTCGGGGTCGTCGAGGGTGAGAACCCGGACTGCGTCGAGCTGCTCGACGTGGACAGTCATATCACTCGCCGTCGCGGACCACTGCCGGGGAGTGACGGAAGAAGTTCTCGACATCCCGCTCGTAGTGGTACTCGCGCCGCCCGACCGTGGTCTGCAGCCGCAGACCTTGCGCGAACGCGTCCACCGTGCCGGCCGTGGTGTACCCGTACTGATAGCCGGCCTGCGCGAACCCGGTCGTGTCCACGCCCCGCCCGTACCGCAGCAGCGCGATGACCTCAGGAGGGATATCGACGAGGCGAAGCAACCGGAGCGGCTCGGCGGCGAGCCCGGTCAGGAACGGGGGCATCGGCAGCCTCCGCTTCCCCACGATGGCGCAGACCTCGCTCCACGGGATCGTGCCCGCCCCGGCGACGTTGAAGGCCCCGGGCACGTCGCGCCGCGTCGCGAACACCAGCGCCCCGATCACGTCCTCCTCGTGGACGAACTGGAGCCGCGGGTCGAAGCCGAGCACCTCGGGCACCACGGGCAGTCGCAGCATCCGGGCCAGCGGCGACGACACGTGATCACCGAGCACGTTGGCGAAGTCCAGCTTCGTGACCGTCACGTGAGGGTTGTCCTCCGCGAAGTCAACGACCACCGATCCGGCCTCGAGCAGTGAGCGCTCCACCCGGGTCTTCGGCCCGTGCGTGCGCCGCATCGTCTCCCGGAAGAAGTAGGGATCGTCATAGCTCGACCCGTACTCGAGGGTGGCGCTCTTGAGTACCACCTTCCGGATCGTGCTGCCCGCCGCGCCCGCAGCCGCGAGGAGGTTCATGGTCCCGATGACGTTGTGCTCGTGGAGCGCCCGGCCGCTGTGCTTCGTCGAATCGACGACCAAGTGCGTGTGCAGGATCGTGTCGACCTTCGTGGCCCGCACGATCCGCTCCAGGATGGAGAACGACGAATCGGTTCGCACATACTCGGTCCGCTCCAACGGCACGACCGGCTCCGTGGTGTCGACCCCGACAACGAGATCGACGCCCGGCTCGTTCTCGAGCCGCTGGGCGACCTTGCTGCCCCAGAACGTCCCGAGGCCGGTGACAAGGATTCGCATCAGCCGAACCAGATGCTGCGACGATGCCGCAGCATCTCGTTCACGGCCTCTTGGATCTGAGCCCGGATCCCCTCCGCGTACTCCATGACCTGGCTGCGGTTGTACCGCTCCTGGTTCGGCTCGGCGTCGAAGTACACGGGTGGCAGCACCCGGATCCGGAACTTCGCCGGGAGCGGGACCACCAGCCCCAGCACCGGCCCGAACACGAACTGGTTCGCGGTCACCGGGACGTACGGCAGGTTCAGCATCCGGGCCAGGCGGCTCGCCTTGTACACGATCGGCATCGCTTCCTCGTTGCCGATGACCGCCAGCGGGATCACGGGAACCCCGGCGCGCATCGCCGTCTCGACGAACCCGCCCCGCCCGAACCGGCGCAGCTGATACCGGTCACGCGCCAGCTTCCCGGTCCCTTTCGTGCCCTCAGGGAAGATCAAGGCCAGCTGCTGCTCGTCGTGGAGCAGCCGGTAGGCGTTGTCGGGATGCGCGGGCACGCCCCCGGTGCGGGACCACAGCGTGCCCAGCACCGGCACCAAGCGGAACAGGTTGTCGGCCATCCCATACAGCGGACGACCGATCTCGGTCTCGATGCCGTGCATCACGACCGGCGCGTCCGACGGGATCGCGCCGCCGTGGTTCCCGACGAGAAGGGCACCCCCTTCGGACGGGATGTGCTCGAGGCCGTCCCACTCGGCTCGGAACCAGTGACGATAGATCGGGTCGTAGAGACGCCGCGCCACCGCCCGCATCCGCTCGCTGCGACCCCACCCGTCGACGTCGCCTCGCCGCAACCCGCCGTCGTCCGGGGCCGGGGGTGGACGGCGCACGGGAACCAGCTCGCCGCTCCTCAGCGTCGGGTCGGTCCACGCGACATCGGATGGCACCGACTGGTCGACCGGCTCGAAAGGCACGGGGCCAGTGAACAGGCCCGGCGGCGCGCCAGGCAACCCCAACAGGCAATTAGCCGCCCACCGGGGCGGATTGGAACGTCCCCGCCCGGGATGACGCATCCGACCGTGGGCGGGCGGTGACCCGGCTGACCACGCCGCGGGCGATACCGGGCAGACCGTCCGTCGTCGGGCGACCGCCGCCCCTTCAGGCGCTCAGGGGCTGGGGGCGGTGCACACCTGGAGCGGATTCATGACGGCGGCGATGTCGACGTTGGCGGCTGCGAGTCCACCCGCGAAGCCCGAGACACTGAACCAGCCAAAGCAGTAGTAGAGGCCGCCCAGGCTGGCATCGAAGGGAACGGTCAGCGTCATGCTCAGCGTCGTGTCTCGCCAGGCGTCCAAAAGGAACCCGTCGTGCAGGTCGACGCCGGTGCCGCCGAAGTCCACCCACCGGCTGTTCTGCCATGAAACGGCGCCGTGGAAGCTCAAGTGTCCCTCGGCGTACCCCCACGGTGGCGGCGGCGCGAGATAACAGTGGGCGTTGGCGACGAAGGGGACCTTCAAGCTCGCGGGCTGCGCCTGGGGTGACATCAGGAACCAGCAACCGGCGCCGCCCCACACCGACCCCGGACCGATGCCCGCGATGTTCACCTGACCGCCGATGCTGCGGGGTTGGGACGGAACGTTGTCGAGACTGCCGCCGTTGCCCGTGGTGCCGCCGAAGGAGTTGTACGGACCCGGGTTGCTCGGCGTGCAGCTGTGGGGAGCCGCGACGGCGGGGAGGTAGCGCGTGGGTTCGGGCAGCTCCTCGGAGGGTACCGGCGGTGCCTCGTGGGCAATAGCGGTCACCTCGTCACGCGTG
>DATISY010000039.1:0-16029 GCA_035468285.1 Acidimicrobiia bacterium
CGTGCTCGATCCCTCGACAGAGCACGTCGAGGTCGGGGGTGGTGTCGTAGTCGCCGGTCACGCCGAAGTTGACCTGCCCGTCGTAGGAGAAGATCGCGACCGCGGTCCGGCACTGGGCGCCGAGCGGGACGTAGGGGTACGCGGTGCGCATGCGTCGCCCCAGGACATACAGCGGAAGCTGCGGCCCCGGGACGTTGGTGGTGATGGTGTTGACGTTGCGCTGCGCTGCCTTCGCCGCGATGCGGGTGCCGAGCGCGAGAAGGACGGGCGGCGCGAACCCCGACATCGACGTGAGGGCCTCCCCGGCAACGGCCTGGTTCGAGTCCTTCAGCCCGGCGAGCTGGGC
Source organism: Acidimicrobiia bacterium (assembly GCA_035468285.1). Taxonomy (GTDB): domain Bacteria; phylum Actinomycetota; class Acidimicrobiia; order IMCC26256; family PALSA-555; genus PALSA-555. The sequence goes on from DATISY010000039.1 coordinate 347, forward strand.
GCTCACCGTGTGGAGCCGCTCCACGGGATCGGCGACCCCGACGGGCAGGTCGGCGAACATCGCGGAGACCTTGTTGTCGTAGGTGCCGTCCCCGACGGCGCGGCCGCTGAGGTCCCGGCCCCGGACCGATACCGGCACGAGCGTCCGCACGACCCGGTCGACGGTCTCACCCCGTGACTCGAGGAGGGTGCGGAACCCGGCGGTGATCCCGGTCAGCACCACGTCGTTGAACGTGCCGCCGAGCTCCTTGCGGATCCGTTTGATGTCGTCGACCGTCGTGGACGCCCACCCGTACCGGCGGTGCGGCCCGATCGGGCCGTTGAGGCTCGAGACGGGTGGGCGGGGGACCACGCCGGCGAGGGCGGCGAAGCCGCTCACGATCTCACCGAGCTGCGCCAGTGCCTGCAGCGGCACTCGGCTCGCGGCGCGCAGGGCGCGCAGCTGCTCGTACGGGCTGCGGGCCATCGCCACGAGCGCGTCGGCGGCCAGGTCGAGGGCCGAGGGTGCGGGGTCGGGGTGCCACGGCTGCTCGACGGTGGTCGCCGCGGTCGGGGAGGTGTCGAGCAGGACCGTGAGCAGCTCGGTGCCCGAGACGCCGTCGACGATGCTGTGGTGGGTCTTGCAGATCAGCGCCCACCGGTTGTCGTCGAGCCCTTCGACCATCCAGAGCTCCCAGAGCGGCTTGCTGCGGTCGAGCTGCTGGCTCATGACGCGCCCGATGAGGCGACGGAGCTCGGGCTCGCCGCCGGGCGCGGGGAGCGCAGTGTGGCGGACGTGGTACTCGATGTTGAAGTGGGGGTCATCGACCCAGACGGGCCGGCCGAGCTCGAACGGCACGAACCGGACGACCTGGCGATACCGCGGGACCCGCGCCAGGTGGCTGGCGAGCATGGCGCGGAAGTCCGCGTAGCTGGGCGCCGGGCCGTCGAGGAGCAGCACGGAGGCGATGTGCATGTGGCTGACGCTGTCCTCGACGTGGAGGAACAGGGCGTCCAGCGGGCTCATCCGGTCCACGGCCATGGGCTCCCCCTCGCGTGGGCGCCCGCCCGGGCGGGCGGCACTCGGCGTGGACAGAACCTACGCCCGCCCGCTCCCGCCCGCTCCCGCCCGCTCCGGACCGGTACCGGCCCACGAGGAGCCGTTCCTCGATGCGCAGCTGCCGTTCCGGTCGTGCACCGACCTCGCCGTGTTCACGGCGTTCCTCAACCGGATCCGCGACCGGGCCGACCTGGAGGAGATGATCGCCGTCGGCTCCCTCGACGCGGAGCGGGTGCTCGGCGTCTTGGCCCGTTACCTCGGGCCGCGCGACCCGCGGCTGGAACGGCTCCAGGCCCCTCACGACCTGACCCCCGCCCAGGTTGCCAGGCGACGGCGGCGGTGCCGGGGCTCCTGCGCGTGGCGAGCGGGCGGTCGGCGTCGGGTCGTCGCAGTCGCGGACCGAGCGCTGCCGGATGTGCGAGAGCCGGTCGCGGTGGTCGTGGCGGCCGACGGATCGATCACGACACCGCGGTGGGGCTCGCGCCGCGGCCGGTGAAGAGGGGGAGGTCGAGCGGGGTGACGAGACCGGGCGCGGCGGCGCAGACGGCCGGGATCGCGTTCACGACGCGCATCGCGGACCCGAGGATGCCCGCCTCGTTGTGGTCGCCGTGGTCCCCTTCCGGCGTGATGTCGCAGGTGTACGACGGGGCGCCGCGCACCTCGATCCGGTATCCCGAACGCTCGCCCGGCAGCGTCGGCCAGGCCGGGCCGATGTCAGCCCGGAGGCGGTTGACGTGCGCCGCGGTGACCACCGGTCGGCCCGCCACGAGGCCGTGGAGCTCGAAGCGGACACCGGCGCAGGTTCCCCGTTCGATGGTGCCCATGGCGGTCTCGAACGTGTCGGGGGCGGGGAGGCGCTCGTGTTCCTCGCGGAGCTCCTCGACGGACCAGCCGAGCGCGTCCGCGACGAGGTGCACCATGCCACCCCAACCGCCGGCGATCGCGCCCGGCGTGAACAGCGGCGCGTCCGCGTCGACGGGACGGCCGAACCCGAAGAAGGCACCCGTGAAGGTGGGGTCCGGGTAGGTGGAGTAGTCCATGATCTCGGTCACCCGAACCGAGTCGACGGTCTCGCACGCCCCCGCCACGGCCAGCGGCAGCACATCGCCCGACCATCCCGGGTCGAGGCCCGACGTGAACAGTGTCGACTGACCCTCGACGCACGCTGCTTCCAGCGTGGCCCGCAGGCCCCGCGGCATCGCCGGCGGGTAGACGAGGAACACCAGGGCGGTGTTCACGACATTGACACCCGCGCTGAGGATTCGGGTGAGGTCCTCGACGGTCTCCCGCACCCTCGTCTCTCCCTGCGCCATGTACGACACGCAGTCCGGCGACGCGCCGAGCAGCGCGTCGACGTCCGCCGTCGCGGTGATGCCGGTGGGCGCTTCGAGGCCGCACAGCGCGGCCGCGTCGCGCCCGACCTTGTCCGGCGTGTGCGCGTGCACCCCGACCAGCGTGAGGTCGGGACGGCCGATGATGGCCCGCAGCGCGTGACGCCCGGCGTTGCCGGTGCCCCACTGGACGACGCGCCGGGGCGGTGGGCTCGTGCCGGGCATGGCTGGACGGTAGCGGCACCCGATCGCGCCACGCCCGGGTCCCCGTCCAGCCGGTCGTTAGGCTCCACGACCGGACACCGACCCGCCGAGACCGAAGGGACGAACGACCGTGAGCCGACCTGCTCGCCGAGGCGCGGCCATCACCGCGCTCGGTGCGGTCATCGTGCTCGGCTTGGTGACCCCCCGCGCGGGTGCGGCGGTGTCGGCGCGGGATCGGGCGATCCTCGCCGCGGGTGTCGTCCAGCGGGCGGACGTCCCCGCGGGGTGGGTGTCCCAGAAGCAGACCGTCGGCTCCGGGGCCCGGTACAAGGGGATCCCGGCGTGCAAGAGCTTCGCGACGGTCCTGAACGCCACGACCCTCACCGTGCCCCACCGGCTCTCACCCGAGTTCTCCGATCCGGCCTCGGCGACCCGGACCACGCTCGCCGCGAACACCGCGTACGCGTTCCATGACGCGACCGCGGCCGGCCGCTACCTCGACGCCTACCGGGCGGCGCGCGTCGCCGCGTGCCTCACCCAAGCGCTCCAACCCGCCGTCAAGGGCTCGGTCCCGGGCGCCTCCCCGACGGTGAGCGTGGTTCCCCTGACCGACCTGGCGGGCCTCGGCGACGACGCGGTCGGCTACCGCCTGACCGTGACCGCCTCCTCGCAGGGGACGTCCCAGACCCTCTACGCCGACATCGTCGACGTCCGGGTCGGTCGGGCCGTCCTCGGCTTCACCTTCCAGAACCTGGGGGCGGACCTCCCGTCGGCGGTGTCGATCATCCGCCCGCCCTCCAACCGGGTGGCGCCCCTCGCCACCTGAGCACCCGGGTGGGTTAGTGCAGCGCCCAGCTGCGGAGCTCCCCGGCCAGCGATGCGGGTTGGGGCTCGGCGAACAGGTGACCCTGCGCCAGCTCGCAGCCCAGCGTGCGGAGCGCGGCGAGCTGCTCGGGGGTCTCGACCCCCTCGGCGGTGGAGCTCAGGCCGAGGGCGTGGGCGAGGCTGATGACGGCGGTGACGATCGCCGCGTCCTCGGTGTTGTCGGCCAGTCCCCGCACGAAGCTCTGGTCGATCTTGAGGGCCTCGATGGGGAACCGTTTCAGGTGACTCAGCGAGGAGTAGCCAGTCCCGAAGTCGTCGACCGCGAGGTGGATCCCCTGGGCGCGCAGGGCCCGCAACGCGCTGCTCGCCGACTCGGTGTCGTGCATGAGGGTGGTCTCGGTGATCTCGAGCCACAGCGTGCCGGGTCGGATCCCGCTGTGGTCGAGCACCCGGGCGATCTGGTCGGGGAACGAGGGCTCGGTGAGCTGACGGGGCGAGACGTTCGCGCTGATCGTGACGGGCCGCTGGTCGGGCCGAGCGGCCTGCCACCGTGCCGCCTGGACACAGGCGGTCTCGAGGACCCAGGCGCCGATCGGGACGATGAGGCCGGTCTCCTCGGCGAGGCCGATGAACTCGATCGGAGCGACCAGACCGCGCTCAGGGTGGCGCCACCGGATCAACGCCTCGAACCCGACGACGCGGCCTGTCTCGAGCTCGAGGATCGGCTGGTAGTGCAGCTCGAACTCTCCTCGCTCGAGCGCCCGGTGCAGCGCGTTGCCGGTGTGGAGGTGCTCCAGGGTGCGGGCCCGGCTGCGCTCGTCGAAGAACTCGGCTCGGTGGCGCCCCTGATCCTTGGCCCGGTACATGGCGGTGTCGGCGTCTCGCACGAGGGTCTCGGGTGTCTCCGCGTTCCGTCCGGAGCAGGCGATGCCGATGCTCGCGGTGACGAAGACCTCGTTGTCGGCGAGGACGACCGGGCGGGCGACCTCGTCGAGGACCCGCTCCGCGAGCACCCGGACGGCGCTCGGGTCGTCGACGTCGGGGCATAGGATCGTGAACTCGTCGCCCCCGAAGCGCGCGACGGTGTCACTGGGTCGCAGCATGCGGCGAAGCCGATGCCCGAGCGTGATGAGGAGCTGGTCGCCGGCTTCGTGGCCGAGGCTGTCGTTGATCACCTTGAAGTGGTCGACGTCGAGGAACAGCACCGCGACCCGGTTGCGGCGCCGGTAGACGCGGCCCATGGTCTTGCGCAGCCGATCGATGAAGAAGGTGCGGTTCGGCAGACCGGTCAACGGGTCGTGGACGGCCTGGTGAGCCAGCCGTTCACCGATCGCCTTGCGCTCCGTGATGTCCTCGATCTGGCCGATCATGTACAGGGGCGTCCCGTCCGTGTCACGGACTGCGGACACGCTGAGCGAGACCCAGACGACGTGACCGTCGGCGTGGAGGTACCGCTTCTCGAGGGTGTACTCGTTGAACTCGCCGGCGAAGAGCCGCTGGATGTGATCGGCGTTGTCTCCCCAGTCGTCGGGGTGGGTGATGTCGCGGATCTGCAGGTTGGCGAGATCGGCTGGCTGGCGGCCGAGCATGCGGGCGAACGCCCGGTTGCTGCGCAGGACCCGACCCTGCGCGTCGGCGAGAGCCATCCCGATCGGGGCGTGCTCGAACGCGCTGCGGAACCGCTCCTCGCTCTCTCGGAGCGCGCGCTCGGCCTCGAACCGGTCCGTGATGTCACGGGCGTTGACGACGATGCCACCCACGTTGGGATCGTCGAGGAGGTTGGTGGCGATCACCTCGAGCCAGCGGTACTCGTCGTCGAAACGGAGCAACCGGGCGGTGAACCGGGTCGTCTTCCCTTGCGAGCCGAGCAGCCCGGCGAGGCCCTCGACGAACTGGTCGCGATCATCGGGGTGGACCAGATCGGACTGGTCCGTCCCGACGAGGTCGTCGGCCGGGACCCCGGCGAACCGGGCCGCGGCCGGGCTGAGATAGGTGATATCGCCCGTCGCGTCGTACACCACGACGAACTCGGACGCGTGCTGGACCAGGGACCGGAACCGCTCCTGGCTGGCCTGCAGCGCGTCGTGCGCCGCGCGGCGCTCGGAGATGTCGCGCGCGTTGACGACGATGCCCTTGACCGCGGGGTCATGGATCCGATTCGTCGCGATGGCCTCGACCCAGCACCACGACCCGTCGGCGCGGCGCATACGGAACTCGCGCCGGTTCTCCGGCTTCGTCTCGTCGACGCGACCCTGGAAGATCCCGACGATCTCGGCCCGGTCGTCGGGATGGATGAGGTCGAACGCGGAGACGACCGGCATGGACGGGTCACCCTCGGTGAAGGAGCCGCTGGGCCAGCCGAGCACCGTGGTGACGGATGGGCTGCCGTACAAGATGCGGCCCGTGGCGTCGACGACCGTCACCATGTCGGACGAGTGCTCGACGAGCGCACCGAAGCGCCGTTCGCTCTCGCGCACCGACGCCTCGGCGGCGAGCTCGGACAGGTCGCGGGCGACCCCGAGCACGTGCGTGCATTGACCGGCGCCGTCGAGGATCGGCTCCAGCGTCACCTCGTACTCCAGCGACCGGTCCGAGAACTCGAAGCCGACCTCGTACCGGAGCGGTTCGCAGCGCTCGGCGACGTCGTCGTACCGGCCGAGCGCTTCGCCGGAGAACTCGGGGGGCAGGACCTCCGCCGGGTCTCGGCCGATGACCGGCTCGGTGACGCCGTTGTGGGCCAGGTGGGCGCGGTACGACTCGTTGATCCCCGCATACCGGAAGTGCCGGCGGCGTCCCGGGCCGTGGACGCTGAGCAAGAAGGCGGGTTGGGGGGGTGGCGGCTTCCCGGCCAGCCGAGCCCAGACCGACGCGGCGGACAGGGCGTGCTGGCGGCGCAGCCGGGCGGGGCGGCGCGCCGGGGTCCAGCGCTGATGCCGTGCGGTTGTCACGAGCCTGCTCCCAGCCCCCGGTGGTTCGTCCGAGCCCCTCTTCTCACCCTGCGTGGCTCTCTGACCACTATCGGCCCCTTTCGCGGGTAGATCAAGCCCTCGGAGCGCTCATGCAGGCCGGGCCGGGGCCGGAGCCCGGGGGCCGGGCGGTGCGGGTTCGGGCCGCGGCGGCCCCGGTCAGGCGATGACGCCCCGCTCGCGAAGCGGGCCGGCCCGGTCGCCCCAGCCGACCTCGGCGAGGACCTCGTCGCTGTGCTGCCCGAGGGTGGGGGCCGGGCCACCCAGGTGGGCGGGGGTGCCGACGAACTGCGTCGGGTGGCGCGGCTGGCGGAGGCGGCCGGCCTGGGGGTGCTGGGAGTCCTCGAAGAGGCCCATCGCCTGGGCGTGGGGGTCGGCCACGAGCTCGGCGGGGGAGAGGACGACCCCGCACGGGACCCGCTCGGCTTCGAGCCGGGCCATCGCCGCGCTCGTGGTCCAGCCCCGGGCGACGGCGTAGCACCGGTCCATCAGGCCCCGGGTCAGGTCACGGTGCTGGGCTCGCTCGCCGATCGTCGCGACGCGAGGATCGTCGTAGCCCTCGACGCCGAAGGCGCGGCACAGGCCGGCGAAGTCCGCGTCGGAGGTCGGGGTGGCGATCCCCCATCCGTCGAGGAACCGCAACGGCCGGAAGCTGGCCACGAAGCTCGACGGCTGGGACCGGTCCGCGTCGAGGAGCACCTCGTTGCCGGCCGCGTCGGCCCACAGAAACGACACGACGGCGTCGAGCATCGACAGCTGCAGGTGCTGGCCGCCGTCGCCACGCTCACGGGCGAAGAGCGCCGCGGTGATCGCCTGCGCCGCGAAGAGCGCGGTGATCTTGTCCGCCGCGGTCTGGCGCAGGAACTGCGGCTCCTGGGTGGCGGGGTCCGCCTGGCTCGTCGCCAGGCCACCGTACGCCTGGATGACCGTGTCGTACGCGCCCTTCCCGGCGTACGGCCCCTCGGGCCCGAATCCCGAGATCGACACGTACACCAAATCGGGGTTCACCGCGCGCAGCTCGTCGTAGCCGAGGCCCAGCCGCTCGATGACCCCGGGCCGGAAGTTCTGGACGAACACGTCGGCGTCGCGGGCGAGCCGGAGCACCAAATCCCGGCCCTCCTCGTGGTGCACATCCACCGCGACGGACCGCTTCCCCCGGTTGCACAACTGGAACAGCGCGCTCAGCCCGTTGACGGAGACCCCGACCCATCGGGCGATGTCGCCGATCCCGGGCCGCTCGACCTTGATCACCTCCGCGCCTTGATCCGCGAGGAGCGCGACGGCGTACGGCCCCGTCAGCGCGATCGAGCAGTCGAGGACCCGCACGCCCCGCAACGGGCCCCGGCCGGTCACGGACGAAACCGGGGCTGGGAGCGAGGCCGTCCGCCGGGCCCGCTGTACGCGAGGCCGTAGCCCGGCTCGGGGTCGAACGCCGTCGCCGCCTGCACGGACCCGCGCGCCGCGTCCCACGCGTCGATCAGGCGGTCCTCGGCCTCGTAGTCGAACGGGTCGGTCAGCACCATCTCCTCCTGGCCGCCCCGATCCGGCGGGTGCGCCGCCAGCCACCGGGCGGTCCGCGGGACGGCCTCGCGGGCCGGCACGACGTCGCGGTACCCGAGGATCGTGCGCACCCGGGTGAGGTCGAGCACCCGGTGGGTCGGCAGCGGCTGGGCCAGCAGCGGCCGGGCGGGGACCGCCAGGTCATAGGGCAGGGACACGATCTCCCACTCGTGGTCGAGCGCCGTCGCGACCAGCTCGACGACCTGGCGGACCGTGAGGACCTCCTCGTCGCCGACGTTGAAGACCTGCCCGGCGGCCGCCGCGGGCTGATCGACCGCGAGGAGCAGCGCATGCGCCAGGTTCTCGGTGTAGCCGTGGTGGTGCAGGGTGAGCCCGTCGTCGGCGACGACGATGCGCCGCCGCCCGTCGAGGATCCGCCGCACGATCGTCCACTCCCGCGGCGCGAGCTGATAAGGCCCGTAGACGTACGGGTACCGGAAATGCGTCGCGGCGGGGTGCGCCTCGAACACGGCCGCCTCGGTCCGCACGATCCGAAAGCCCTTCTCGTCGTCGGCCGGGTCGGTGACCGTGACCGCGTCCTCCGCCACCGGCACCGCCAACCCCGGTGGGGCGGCCAACCAGGGATTCATCCACCCTCGGTAGGCGGGGACGCCCCCGACGGACACGAACTGCCCGACCCGGCCCGCGGTGCACGACGCGATGCGCCGCAGCCGCCCGTACATCGCGACCACCAGGTCGAACGTGGCGCCGCCGAGGACCGCGTCGAGCGTCGCCTCGTCGTACGGGTCGTGGTGCCAGTGGCGGACCGCCGCCGGCAGGTCGGGTCGCTCGTGCGTCCCGCGGTGCAGGATCGTGACCTCGTAGCCCCGGTCGACGAGGCCGGTCACGACCGGCTGACCGGTCGGGCCCGTCCCACCCACGACGAGCGCCTGCCCTCTCACGGCGCGGTGTCCGTCCCGACGACGAGCGGCTCCGACGCGTGTCCCACGGCTCCGTTCTAGTGGTCCGGGCCGGTCGCCGTCAGCCGAGTAGCGTCCGCGGCCGCGCCGGCGCGCGACCTGCTCGGAGCTTCGTGGTGGCCACTGTCCTGCTTGCCGTGGGCTTGTACGCCACGACGAACATCGACAACTTCGTCGTCCTGACCGCGTTCTACGCCGACCGGTCGTACCGGCCCCGCGCGGTCACGGTGGGCACCTACCTGGGCCTGGGGGTCATCGTCGCGATCAGCGCCGGCGCGGCGGCGGCGGCGGCGGACGTCCCCCATCGGTACATCGGGCTGCTCGGCTTCGTCCCGTTGACCCTCGGCGTGCTGCGCCTCGTCACCCTCGCCCGGGAGGTCCGGGAGGGGCTCCCAGCCGACCCGGACACGCCCGCGCACGACGCCCGCCACGGGCCGGTCGTCGTCGCCGCCGTGACCGTCGGCAACGGAGGCGACAACATCGCCGCGTACATCCCGGTCTTCGCGTCCCGCTCCCTCGGGACGTCAAGCCTGATCGTGGCGGTGTTCGTCGCGGCTGCCGGCGTGTGGTGCGTCGCGGCGTACACGGTGGCGCACGCCCGCTGGGGCGGCCGGTCGATCGAGCGCGTGAGCCACGTCGTGGTGCCGCTGGTGTACCTCGGGCTGGGCGTCTGGATCCTGGTGCTGTCAGGCACGCTCGACTGGCTCGTCGGGTCCAGCTGAGACGAGGCCGCGGCGGGCCGCGGACCGGCGCACGGGCGCATGGGCGGATGGGTGCGGCTCGAGGGTGATCGGCGCCGGACGGGGTGCGCCGCTACGTTCCTCGGTCCATGACCCCGTCCCGCGAGCACAGACGTGCCCGCGTCCCGCGGCGAGCGGCGATGCTGCTCGTGGCGATCGTCATCGGGGTGGCCGCCTCGGCGTGCTCCTCCAAGTCGGTCACCACGGTGGGGGGCTGCGCGATCGCACCGGGCGCGTTGTGCGAGGGCACCTACATGCGCGGCGGCCACATGATCCGCGGGAACCTGTTCGGGGCCAACCTGAGCCGGGCCGATCTGCGCCAGGCCAAGCTGGTCGGCGCCATCCTCACCGGCGCGAACCTGACCCGGGCGAACCTCCAGCGCGCCGACCTGCGACACGCCTACCTGGGGAACGCCAACCTCAACTCGGCCGACCTGCGGGGTGCTCGCCTCGACCGGGCCTGGCTCGCCGGGGCCACCTTCGTCGGCGCGCGCGGCGTCACCGTCGCAACGCTCGAGTCGGGGATCGTCTGCCGGACCGTCGTCGCACCCGATCTGGTCCTCAATCGGGACTGCTGAGCGCCGCGCCCGCCAGCACCGGCGGCTCCGGCGCGGCCACCGGGGGTTCGGGCGCGACACGGGCCCGGCGGCGCGCCCAGCGGTCCATGAGCGCGGTCCCGACGAAGTACACGACCACCGCGTACAGCCAACCCAAGATGAGGTCGATCACGTAGTGCTCACCCGTGTACACGAGGCTGAACGCCATCGCCAACGGGTAGAGCGGGAGCAGCCACCGCCAACGTCCCGCGGACCGCCAGAAGAACAGCATGAGCAGCACGGGGTACGCCCCATGCAGCGACGGGATCGCCGCCACCGGATTCGCCTCGTGACTGCGGGCGGACAAGAGGCTGGCCCCGTTCTGCAGCCCGAGATGGGTCCAGACCTCGTCGACGATCTTCGCGGTCGGGGCGAGCGCGTGGTTCTGGCTCGCGAGCCACGGCGGCGCAGCGGGGAACAGCGCGTAGGTAGCGAACCCCGCGAAGCTCAACGCCACGAAGAGCACGGCGAAACGCCGAAACCGCGCGTAACCGAACTTCCAGAGGAACGCGGCGACGATCAGCGCCACGAAGAAGTGGCTCAGATACACGAAGAACGCGGCATAGTCCCAGATATGGGGCCGTCCGGGCGTGAAGAGCAGATGCTGCAGCTCCACCGTCGGGACCTTCCCCCCGAACAGGAACTGATCGGCATGGATCTGGGGGGTGACGTGCACCGGGAACCACTGGTCGGCCTTGCCGCGCAACGAGTCGTACGCCGCCAGGATGAAGAACAGGGGGGCCCAGTCGATGACGACCCGGCCGATGGTGCGGAGGCTGCCCGCCCCCGCGGCCATCAGACCCGTCCCGAGGATGATGAGCAGGTGGTTGCGGTTCGTGTCGAGATGCCACTTCCAGAGCATGTAGCCGACGAGGCTCAGCCAGATCGCGACCGCGTACTGCAGGCGGGTGGGACGCCACCGGCGTCCCAGCTTGCTCGCAGGCGCGTCGCTGCCCGGTCCCGCCGTGGCCATGGCCGGGTCGGCGGTCACCCGCGACTCAGCATGTGTTCCCCGGCGCGCAAGGCCTCGAATATACGGGAGCGCCATCGTCTCATGGGCTCGCGGACCATCGGGACCAGTGCCCCGTTACGCTCCGGGCACCATGCGCCCGGCGCCTGACCCGCCCCTGTCGGCGGCGATTCCCTCGTCGAGCGGGCCCGCGGAGCCGGTCCAACGTCACCGGTCGTCGCTCGACCTGACCCGGGGGCCGCTCCTCGTTCTCACGTTGGTCGTCGTCGCGTTCGCGGTGCACCTCCCGATGCTGTCGCAGCGGGTGTGGAACTCCGACGAGGCCTACGCGGCGACCCAGGCGCAGGTCCTCGACCATGGCGGTCGGCTCTACGTGGACACCGTCGACCGCAAACCGCCAGCCGTCCCGTACCTGTACGCGGCGGTGTTCACCGTGACCGGATCCGATGACCTCGTGCCCGTCCGGGTCCTCGCCATCCTCGCCGACGTCGTCACCGCGCTGCTGCTCGCGGCTGAGGCCCGTCGCCGGTTCCACCGGGACCGGGCCGGGCTCATCGCCGGGCTCCTCTTCCTCGGCGCCAGCGGCGCGTTCTACGCCACCGACTTCCAGGCCGCGAACTTCGAGACCTTCATGCTGCCGACGATGGTGGCCGGGTTCGCCCTCGCCGCCCGCCGCCGGCCCCTCGCCTCCGGGATCGCCATCGGCGTGTCGACCCTGACCAAACAGACCGCCGCGGCCACGCTGCTCCCCGCAGTGTGGCTCCTCGGTCAGGTGCGCACCCGACGGCTCCGCGGCGTCGCGCTCCTCGCCGCGGGTTTCGCCGCCCCGATCCTCCTCGCCGCGGCGCTCTTCGGGGCGCATGACTTCTTCCGTTGGGTGTTCACCGGTGACACGGGCTACCTCGACACCGGCGGCGCCGTCGGGTACAGCGTGCACCTCGGGCTCCGACAGACACTCTGGTTCGTGCTCGGCAACATCGCCGTCGTGTCACTGGCTGTCCTCGCGGCACGCCGGTTCCGGGACCACCTCGACCTCTGGCTCTGGACCGCGGCAGGGGTCGTCGCGGTCGTGAGCGGGTTCCGCTTCTTCGGTCACTACTACCTCCAGCTGCTCCCGCCGCTCGCGTTGCTCGCCACCGGGCCGATCGTCAACGCGTCGAAACGCACGCTCGCCGTCGTCGCCATCGTGGTCGCGGTCCCGGCCGGCTTCTTCGCGCAGAAGGCGTTGAGCAGCCGGCTCTCGAGAACCGAGGTCGTCGCCCGCGACCTCACCGCGTACGTCCGGCGGGCCGTGCCGCCCTCCGGCCGGATCCTCATCTGGGGACATTTGCCCGAGGTGTACTGGCAGTCCGGCCGCGCACCCGCGACCCGGTTCGCGACGACCGGGTTCCTCACCGGCCAGAGCGGCGGGCGACCCCCGAACCTCACAGGCATGAGCCTCGCCGCTCCCGGAGCGTGGACCGACTTCGAGGCTGACCTGCGAGCCCACCCCCCGGCGCTGATCCTCGACCTCGCGCCCGCCGACGTCCGCAACGCCCGCTACGAATCCCAAGCCCGCTTCCCGCGGTTCAGCCACTACCTCCATCTTCACTACCGGCCGAACGGCCGCGTCGACGGCGTCGTCGCCTACGTCCCCCGCTGAGCCGCGACCGGACCGACGAGGGTCAGCCGGGCGCCGACCGCGACGCGGTGACGTCATCGGCTCGGCGTCGGGCCCGGGCCCCCAGCACCCCGCCGAGCATCCCCAACCCGACGCTGATCACGAGCGCACCGAAGACCTGACCCGGGGGAAGCGCCGCCCGGTCCCCACTGACCAAGCCGCGGCCCTGTTCCCGCACGGCCCAGATCACGATCCGGATCGGGACCCACAGCACCACGGCGCCCAACCCGGCGAGCGCACCATGGGTGAGGGGCGCCCGCGGCGCGCCGCTTCCCGCGACCCAGCCCGCCACGACGTACGCGGCCAGGATCAAGACGAACAGTGGGTACACCCACCCGCTCTGGTTCATGTCGGTGACCTGACGGTCCAGCACCGCCCGGACGACCGTGACGGGGACGATGACCGACAGTCCCGCCAGCGCGCCCCACACGATCACCCGCCAGTTGGTGGCATCGACGCCGGTTGGGTCCACGAGGCTCCTCGACCCCGCGACCGCAGGGTGCCCCCGATCATCGCGCCCACCGGTCCCGATCCCGCCCCCACCCCCGAGTCTCCGGGGCCGCCTCACCCCGGTCCGGGCCCGGAATCGCGGCCGAGGAGCCCCCGATTCCCTGCCCCCGGGGCCCTCCGCCGGCCGCGGGGCCCAAAGAGCCGCGCAAAGGGCCGAAAGGGAGGTGTCGGCGACTCAGGTGAGTGGGAATACTCGTCGATGCACCCATCGTTACCTCGATATCCCCCCGTCCCCCGCGGGGCGTGACGGAGAAAGTGTGGTGCCCCATGGCGATGCGGGCGACCGGTTCCTGGCGTAACCAGGCCCGATGTCGGGGCGTGGACCCCGAGATCTTCCATCCCAGCGACGAGGACGACGGCGAGGCCGCCAAAGCGATCTGTGCCGTCTGCCCGGTCCGGGAGGCGTGCCTCGAATACGCCCTGACCACCCGGGAGAAGGAAGGCGTGTGGGGCGGCCTCACCGCCCGGGAACGCCGCCGGGTGATCCGCCAGCGCCGCAAGAGCGCATAGCGAAGGCGCGCCCGGAGGCGCCCCGGGGAGCCCAGATACCCTCAAGCGGTGCACGTCGACCTGTCGCCCGAGCACGCCGAGCTGCAGGCCACCGGCCGGAAGCTCGCCCAGGAGCGCATCGCGCCCCGGGCCCGAGAGATCGACGTGTCCGAGGAGTACCCCCAGGACCTCTTCGACCTGTTCGTCGAGACCGGCCTCTCCGGACTGTGCGTCCCCGAATCGCTGGGCGGGTCCGGTGCCGGGATCTTCGGCCTCGCGCTGGCCATCGAAGAGGTCGCCAAGTACTCCAACGCCGCCGCCCTCATGCTCCTCCTGACACGGCTCCCGACCGGGCCGCTGCTCATCGCGGGCAACGAGGAGCAGCAACGCCGCTTCGTCACCCCCGTCGCCACCGGGGAGGCGCGCGCCGCGTTCGGGCTCTCCGAGCCCCAGGCCGGCAGCGACGTCATGGGCATGCGGACCCGGGCCCGTCCCGACGGCGACGACTGGGTCATCACCGGCACCAAGTGCTGGATGTCCGGTGTCCGCCAGGCCGACTGGTACTGCATCTTCGCCAAGACCGGCCCCGTCGACTCCCGCGCCCACGACAGCGTCTCGGCGTTCGTCGTCGAACGTGACCGTCCCGGCGTCTCCCTCGGCTCCGTCGACCGCAAGATGGGAGTCAAGGGGGTCGACACCGGGGAGCTGCTCCTCGACGAGGTCCGCGTCCCCGCGGCGAACGTGGTCGGCGAGATCGGAGGCTTCCGTCTCGCCATGCTCGGGCTGAACGCCATGCGTCCCATCGTCGCGGCCCGCGGCATCGGCCTCGCCGAAGGCGCGCTCATGTACGCCGTCGAGTACGTTCGGAACCGCCAGGCGTTCGAACGTACAATCGCCGACTTCCAAGGCATCCAGTGGAAGATCGCCGAGCTCGCGACGGAGATCGAAGCGGCTCGACTCCTGACCTATCGAGCCGCGTGGATGGCGGACCGAGGGCAGTTCACGAAGGAGTGGGTCCCGTTCCTCTCCATGGCGAAGTACTACGCCACCGAGCTCGGTGTGAAGGTCTCGGGCGAGGCGCTCCAGATGCTCGGCGCCGCCGGGTACATGAAGGACCACCCGCTCGAGCTCTACTACCGCGATGCCAAGCAGCTGACGATCGTCGAAGGCACCAGCCAGATCCAGCTCGGGCTGATCGCCCGCGGTGTCCTGGACCACGACCTGTGGTGGGACTAGCCCGTGCCGTCCTCCCCCCTGTCCCGCCGGCGGCCGCGATGACCGGCCCGTCGCCATTGTGGCCCGACGTGCTCGGTCGCCTCGTCCGCCGCGACGAGCTCCCCGCGGTGCTCGCCGAGTCCGCCCTCGCCGCGATCCTCGACGGCGACGCCACCCACGCGCAGATCGCCGCGTTCGGCGTCGCGCTGCGCGCCAAAGGCGAGACACCCGCCGAGCTCGCCGCGCTGGTCCGCGCGCTCCTCGCACACGCCGACCACGTCGCGTGGGACGGACCCGAACCGCTCGTCGACACCTGCGGGACCGGCGGTGACCGCGCCGGCACCATCAACATCTCGACCATCGCCGCGCTCATCGCGGCCGGCGCCGGCGCGCACGTCGCCAAGCACGGCAACCGGGCCGCGTCGTCCCGGTGCGGCTCCGCCGACGTCCTCGAGGCGCTCGGCGTCGTCATCAGCCTCGGCCCTGACGGCGTCGTGCGCTGCCTGCGCGACGCCCGGATCGGCTTCTGCTTCGCGCAGCGGTTCCACGCCGCGCTCCGGCACGCCGCCGCGGTGCGCGCCGAGCTGGGCATCCCCACGACCGTCAACTTCCTCGGCCCCCTCGCCAACCCCGCGGGCGCGACGCGCCGGACGGTCGGG
>DATISY010000040.1:0-4491 GCA_035468285.1 Acidimicrobiia bacterium
TGCCGCGCCGTGACGCTGCTCGAGGAATCCCATGGCCGCCAGATCGCCGCGAGCGCCGCGGCGGCGGCCGTCGCCGCGGCCGCGCCCACGAACGTCCGTCGGGACATGTGTCGACCCGCGGCTGCGGGCTCGATGAGCGTCGACCCGGGGTCGCGCAGCCGATGCACCGCGGCGGGGTTCTGCAGCTCGGCGCGCAGCGCCGGCTCGAGCGCGTCCCAGGGGACCCGCCGCACCCACCGGACCGGGCGCTGGTGGCGGCGGTTCTCGGGGGCGTCGGGGTCGTAGCGGTACGGACCGGTGATGCGCCCGAACGCCACCGTGCCCGGCCGCTCCAGGCGGATCGCGACCATGTCGGCCTCGCCGATGCCGTGCCCGAAGGCCCACAGCTGTTCCGCCCAGCTGTCGAGGGCCTCGCGGGGCGCCGTCGGATAGGCGGCGGCCAGCCGGTCCCGCACGTCGCCCGGGCTCGCCGCGTCCGCCACGTCGCCCGTCTGGTCCCATCCGACGACCACGACATCGTGCGCCAGCGCGTACTCGGCGCGCCGGTCGTCTGCGCCGGCCGCGATCGCCCAGACAGCCACGGTCAGTTGTCCCGACTCGGTTCAGCAGTCATCGCTCCCGCGCCTGATCTCGGCCCATGGCGGCGGTCCGACGTGCTCGCGCTCGCTCCGGGCCCGCTCGTCCCGCCCCAAACTAAGGGCGCCCTGACCCTACGCGGGTCGCGGGGAGGGCCAGCGGTCAGGGCTCGACGCCTCCGGCGACCCGACCCGCGAGACCTGCATATCCGTGTATGTGTTCAGGTTATTGTGGGTCTATGGGTGAGCTGCACGACGTGGAGCAGGCCTACCGGTCTGTCGAGACGGCCCGGGCGGTGGCGGCGACGATGCAGGCGCTGGCCACGCCCAGCCGGGTCCGGATCCTGAGCCGCCTCGCGTCGGGGCCGTGCTCGGTCGGTGACCTCGCGGCCGACATCACGATGGAGCCGTCCGCGGTGTCCCAGCAGCTGCGGTTGCTCCGCCACCTCAACCTCGTGGTCGGCGAGCGGCGAGGCCGCCAGATCATCTACGAGCTCCACGACGACCACATCGGGGCCCTGGTGGCACAGGCGGTGTCGCACGCCGAGCATCTCCGGCTGGGCGCGGTGCCGCGCGTGACGGCCGCGACCGGGTGACGGCGACACCGGCGCTGCTCGCGGCCGCGGCGGGTGTCGCCATCGGCCACGCTGTCCTCCCCGACCACTGGGTGCCCCTGGCCGTGCTCAGCCGCACCCGCCAGTACAAGCTCGGACGCGTCGCGCGGCTGTCGGTCGGCGCGGCGGTGGCCCACGTTCTCGTGTCCCTCCTGCTCGGCGCGCTCGTTATCGTGATCGGGCTGCAGCTCCGATCGGTGATGGAGGACGCCCAGAACCTCGTCGTGGGGGGCCTGCTCGTCGGCACCGGGCTGGTGTTCGCCGCGATGGAGCTCCGCGGCCGCGCCCATCCTCACCCCCATGGCCATCCGCACCCGGGTGACCACCGCGGTCCCGACGATCAGGCGGCGGAGCCCCATCCGGGCGCGGTGTGTCCCGACGGATCGGTTCACGGTCACGTCCCCGGGTCGGGTCGGCTCGGTGTGGCGGGGATCATCGTGCCCTTCGGCGCGGCGGCGTCGCCCGACCTGACGATCCTCCCCGTGTTCCTGGCCGCGACCACCGCCGGCGTCTTCGTCTCCGTCGGAGCGCTCGCGGTGTTCTCGTCATTGACGATCGTCACCATCGTCACGTTGACGGTCACCGCGACGTTCGGCGGCTACCAGGTCAAAGGGGCGTGGCTGGACCGGTGGGGCAACGCCACCACCGCGCTGGTGCTCGTCGTCGTCGGCGTGCTCGTGCTCACCGGAACGATCTGAGGGCACCGCCGAGCGGGCCGCGCAACGAGGCCGTCGACCTGTCCGGTAAGAAGTGACCGTGCCGACGAACCCCGGATCGCCCCTCGACCGGGCACTCGACGAGCTGTACGCCGCGACCCCGCCCGAGTTCGTCCTGGTGCGGTCCCGACTCGAACGCGAGCTTCGAGCCACCGACGAGACCGCCGCCGCCACCGAGATCCGGGGCCGACGACGGCCCCACCTTGCCGCGTGGGCCGCCAACCAGCTCGCCCGGGCCGAGCCCGACGGCGTCGGCGAGCTCCTCACGCTCACCCAGCAGGTCGGTGAGGCCCAGCAGGCCGTCATCGACGGTGCGGACGCCGACACGCTCCGGGAGCGGTCCCGCGACCGCCGCGACGTCCTCGAGCGGCTCACCACCATGGCCCTCGCGACGCTGTCCCCGTGGGCCCCGAAGCCGGCCACGTACCGGGACCCGGTCCTCGCGACCCTCGACGCGGCCAGCCTCGATCCCGACCTCGCCGTCGACCTCCGAGCGGGCCGCCTCACCCGGGCGCTCAGCGCACCTGCCGGCCTCGGGCCGCTCCCGGACCCGAACCCGCCGCCTCCCTCCTCGCGAGCCCCCGGGCGTCCCTCCAAGCGCGAGGTCGACAAGGCCGAACGCGAGCTCGCCCAAGCCCGACGTGAGGCCCAGGAGCTCGCCATCGCGGCGGACACCGCCGCGACCGAGCAGGCCAGCGCGGAGATGCACGCCGACGCCACCACCGCCCAGCTGCGCGAGGTCGAACGGGCGATCGAGCGCGCCCGCGGGACGGCCCGCCAAGCAACGAATGCCGCCCACGCGGCACGCGAGCGGACCACGGAGGCCCGCCGCCTCGCGGACCGTGCCGAGCAGCGGCTCCGCCGCGCCGAACAGCGCCTCCGCGACCTCACGTCGTCCTGACCCTGCTGGCCGTCCGCGACGCGTCGGACCCCGTCCCGTTTCGCTGCTCCGCACGCCGGGTACCGTCGACGAACGCCTCGAGGCGCGCCCACCTTCCGATCGAGGAGCCCCGATGACTGACGTCACCGGTACCCGGACGAGCGACACGATCACGATCGGCGGTGATCTCACGGTCCGCCGCCTGGGGTTCGGCGCGATGCGGATCACGGGGCCTGGAATCTGGGGCGACCCACCCGACCTCGACGAGGCCATCCGGGTGCTACGCCGCGCGGTGGACCTGGGCGTGAACCTGATCGACACCGCCGATTCGTACGGCCCCCAGGTCAGCGAGCGCCTGATCGCCGCCGCGCTCGCCCCCTACCCGGAGGGGCTCGTCGTCGCCACCAAAGGCGGGCTGCTGCGCGACGGCCCCAACCAGTGGCGGCCCGACGGCCGCCCCGAGCATCTGCGCGCCGCGTGCGAAGGCAGCCTGCAGCGCCTCCGTGTCGAGACGATCCCGATCTACCAGCTCCACCGGCCCGACCCCACGGTGCCGCTCGCCGAATCCATCGGCGCCCTCGTGGACCTGCACGACGAGGGCAAGATCCACCATCTCGGGATCTCCAACGTCACCGAGGACCAGCTCGACGAGGCGACTCGCCTCGCGCCGATGGTGTCGGTCCAGAACCGCTACAGCCGGGTCGACCGCAGCTCGCAGGCGCTGCTCGATCGCTGCGAGCGCGACGGTCGGGCCTTCCTGCCGTGGGCACCGCTCGAATCCGGCCGGATCGCGCGGGATCCCGTGATCGGCCAGATCGCCCAAGCGCATCACGCGACACCGCACCAGGTGGCCATCGCGTGGCTCCTCGCCCGCTCGCCCGCCATCGTCCCCATTCCCGGCACGGGCTCCATCGCACATCTGGAGGAGAACATGGGCGCGGCCCACCTCGACCTGTCATCCGAGGAGCTCGCCGCGCTCGAGGCGTCCGAGCGACCCTGAGCCGGATCGACCCGCGGGCCCGCGGCACGACGCGCCACATGACTGACGGCCCCTTCGACCTGTCGCGCACCTTCGTCCACCTCGGGCTCGGGGTCCGGGCCGTGCCGGTCCCCGACTTCGAATGGAGTCCCGAGTTCCTCGCCCGCTACGAGCGATCGTTCGCCGATGACGGCGACGAGGGCCGCCTCGTGAGCGTGGTGCGCCAGACCGCCACGTGGGACACCTGGGAGCGCCACCCCGCGGGGGAGGAGCTCGTCGTCCTCCTGAGCGGCCGGGTCGACCTCATCCAGGACCTCGACGGCGAGTCACGGGTCGTCGAGCTCGTGCCCGGGACGGCGATCGTGAATCCCCGCAACGTGTGGCACACCGCCGCCGTGCACGAGCCCGGCGACGCGCTGTTCATCACACCGGGCCGAGGCACCGAGCACCGGTCCCGCTGACCCGACGGGCGCTCCCGGTTCGCGCTGGAGTGCCGGTACGTGCCGGTGCTCCACTACCTCGACTCGCGCCGATCCGTCGGCATGGTGCGAAACGACGACGACCCTCCCGGCAAACCCCGGGTCCGCCGCCACCGGCCCCCGACGTCGTCCGAGCCGGGCGGCTGACCCCGCCGCCAACGCCGCTCAGGCCGAGTGGGCCGCGATCTGGCCGCGGGCCACCGCGTCACGCAGCGCGGCGTGGTCCCGGACCGTCTGCTCGGCGTAGC
>DATISY010000041.1:0-16082 GCA_035468285.1 Acidimicrobiia bacterium
GCTCGCGCGGGTGAAGTTGGCACCGGTGACGATCACCTGGGTGCCCTGGCCTCCGAAGGATGGGTTGAGCCCCGTGACCAGCGGTCCGTAGGAGAACCGGTCCTGACTGCTGAGGGGGCTGATGAGGGGGCCCGTGCCCCCGGGGGTCGTGACCCTCACGTCCACGATCGCCGGGCTGCGCGGCGCGCGAGGCGGGGCGGTGACGGTGATCTGGGTGTCGGAGTTGACCGTGAAGACCCTCGCCGTGTTGGCGCCGAAGTCCACGGCGTTCGCCCCGGTGAAGTTGTCACCGGTGATGATCACCTGGGTGCCCTGGCGCCCGAAGGATGGGCTGAGCCCGGTGACCAGCGGTCCGTAGGAGAACCGGTCCTGACTGCTGAGGGGGCTCGTGCCCCCGGGGGTCGTGACTCTCACGTCTACGATCGCCGGGCTGCGCGGCGCGCGAGGCGGGGCGGTGACGGTGATCTGGGCGTCGGAGTTGACCGTGAAGACCCTCGCCGGGTTGGCGCCGAAGTTCACGGCGTTCGCCCTGGTGAAGTTGCCACCGGTGATGATCACCTGGGTGCCCTGGCGCCCGAAGGATGGGCTGAGCCCGGTGACGACGGGAGGGTTACCAATCGGTGGCGGGGTGCCACCTGCGGCAGATGCGACCGTTCCTCCGCGGGGACCCCCGATCGTCACCAGTGCCAAGGCGACGGTCAAGATTGCGACAAGGAGGCGTCGAGGCGGCGTAGGCAGTAACCCGAATCGGCGTCCCCAAATCCAACTCAAGCAGCGCTTCGTCACAGATCAGCCTTCCTTCTTTGCCCTCACCGGCCCTCTTGTCGGATCACATGTTTCTTCAAAGGTATGGGTGCAAAGACGAACCCGAGGAGGAACGCGGTGCAGCCCTAAGAACAGAGGAGTGCTTCTGGGTCCCGATAGCCCCCGCCGAATACGCCCCCAGCCCGATGGCCATGTCGGCGGCCACCGCCGCTCGAGCGAGCTTCTTCGTCCCCCATGTGGATGCCTGTCTCGCGGCCAACGACCCCTTGAGTGTCCTCCCTCCATCCCCAGGAGTCGAGGGTGTAGGCATCCCCAGGAGTCGAGGGTGTAGGCCGCCTCTTTCGCGGGGCTAATCCCCCACCACGCCCCTGGTCACGGCTTCGCGGCTCAGAGCACTTTCACCGCGTTGCCGCTCACAGCCACCACATCGCCGCGACCTCCTCCTTCCTGCGCCAAGCGCAACGCGACGCGGGGGTGCGCTGCGCAAGCCCAGCGGAGGGGCCGGACGACCTCGCGCCTCGCCAACTGGGGACCTACCGAGCAAGGCGCGGTAGCGCGCCACCTCCATAGCCCCCGCCCGAAACACTCGAGCCGCCACCACTCACGCTTCGCCGCGCCCGAACGGCGCCGGACTCCGGACTGCTCGTTCGCGCCATAGCCACGACCCACCTAACGGTGCCACGATGGTCGGAACCTGCGACGAACGAGACCGGCAGCCAAGGCTTTGCGGACTCCCGTCGGTAGATCGAGCAAGTTCTGTGGGGAACTCAACGTGGGTCAGTCAGTCAGTGGGCGAGGGGGGACTTGAACCCCCATGTCCTTGCGGACACAGGAACCTGAATCCTGCGCGTCTGCCAATTCCGCCACTCGCCCCGCGTCCGGCGAGCGTATCAGTCAGCCTCGCAGCATCCCCCCGCTGACCACGTGGTCCTCACCGGTGACGAACGACGACGCGTCGCTCCCGAGGTACACCGCAGCGCCGACGATCTCGGCAGGTTCTGCGACCCGGCCCTGCATCGTCGCCGCGCCCGATCGTTCCAGCAGCCCGGGCGCGGCGCGTTCCGCGCCGAGCATCATCTCGGACACGAACGGGCCCGGGGAGATCGCGTTGACGCGCACGTTCCACGGCGCCCACTCGCGGGCCATGACCTTTGTCAGCACGATCAGCCCAGCTTTGCTTGCGGCGTACGCCGAGTTTCCGGCTCCACCGGTGTACGCGCCGACCGACGCGACGTTGATGATGCTCCCGCCCCCCTGGTCGCGCATCCGCGGCGCGACGAGCGCGCTCATCCGTAGCGGTCCCTCCAGATTGACCGATTGCAGCTTGCGCCAGAACTCGCGGGTCATGTCGACGACCGGCGTCGGGGCGGGGCTGATCCCAGCGTTGTTGACCAGCACGTCGACCCGACCGAACCGCGCGGAGACCGCGTCCACGAAGGCGGGGATCGCGTCCCATTCCCCAACATGACAGGCGAGGCCCATCGTGTCCCGGCCCGTCGCCGCGCCGATCTCCGCCGCGACGGCCTCGCACAGGTCTTGCTTGCGGCTCGACACCACGACCGACGCGCCAGCGCCGGCGAGGCCTTCGGCGACCGCCCGCCCGATTCCCTTGGTGGCGCCCGTCACGACCGCGACGCGACCGGTGAGGTCGAACAACCGGCTCACCGCACCGTCCACGTCACGAGCCTCCGGCCCGCCGGAACACCTGGTGGCGCCCCGCTCCTCGTCTCGTCGCCGGGCCGGGCCCAGACCCCCCAGGACCGGCACCGGGCCCGCGACCGCCCCGCCGCCGCCCCTCGCTGACCGTCCTCACGCTCCACGTCCACCGGCGAATCTCCTCTGGAGGCGAGTCTGGCAGCCCGTTTCGGGCGGCGCCGCCGTACACTCCCTCCCCGTGGGACTGCAGGGTTTCGAACGCCGCCTCGAGCAACTCGTCGAAGGCACCTTCGGCAAGGCCTTCCCCAGCGGGCTCCAACCCGTCGAGGTGGGCCGGAAGGTGACCCGGACGCTGGACGCCGAACGCACCGTCGGGGTCGATGGGGTGCCGATCGCGCCGAACAACATCGGCGTCTACCTCTCCTCGTCCGATTTCGACCGGTTCCACGAGTTCGCCGACGCGCTGGCGCGCGAACTGGCCGAAGTCGCCCGAGAGCACGCCCGAGCGGAGGGCTACCACTTCGTGGGTCCCGTCACCGTCACGCTCGTCGCCGATGACGAGCTGCGAGATGGCGAATGCGACGTCGCGGCCGAGATCCACGAGGGCGGACGGGTCGGCTCGATCGTGCTGCCCGATGGGCGGCGCATCCCACTCGGTGAGGACGCCGCGATGATCGGCCGAGCACCCGACTCCACGGTGGTGATCGCCGACCCGCGGGCGTCCCGACGCCACGCCGAGATCCGCCCCGCCGGGCACGGGTTCATGGTCAACGACCTGGGCTCGATGAACGGGACGCTCATCAACGGTTCGCCGATCCGGGAGCACGCGCTCCAAGACGGCGACGAAATTCGGATCGGCTCGACCACACTGCGGTTCGAGGAGTCGTGAGGCGGAGGCGCCGCGGGACCCCGCCGGCGCTGGACACAGGGGTGCCGTGCCCGAATCGGTCTTAACGATCCTCAAATTCTGCTTCCTGGCGCTCCTCTACCTCTTCCTCTGGCGCGTGGTCCGCGTCGTGGTGCGCGAGATGCGCGCCCCCACCGCCACCGACGGTGCCATCGAGCCGAAAGCCGGCAGGAAAGAGCGGCGCGGCGCCCGCCTTCGCATCATCGCGCCCGCCGCCCTCGAAGGTGAGGTCTACCCGCTCGGCGAGGAGCTCACTGTCGGGCGCGGCGGCGGCTGCGGGATCGTCCTGCCCGACGATCACTTCGTCTCGACGGTCCACGCCCGACTGTTCCGTCGAGGCGACGATGTCTTCGTGGAGGACCTCGGCTCCCGGAACGGCACCTTCGTGAACGGCGAGACCGTCGCTGCCCCCACCCGGCTGCGACGCGGCGATCGGGTCCAGTTCGGTGAGACGGTCGGGGAGCTGGTCCGATGACGGTCCGTCTCATCGTCGGCGCCGCCACCGATGTCGGGCGCGTCCGGGGGCACAACGAGGACGCGTACCTCGTCGACGATCAGCTCGGGCTCGTCGCCGTCGCCGACGGGATGGGCGGCCACCAGGCCGGGGAGGTGGCCAGCGCAACCGCGCTGGAGGCGCTGCGTGCCGCGGTGACGTCCGGCGAGGGCATCCGCGACGCGGTCACGTCCGCCAACGACGCCGTCTATGACAAGTCGACCACCGACGAGCGGCTGCACGGAATGGGCACGACCCTCACCGCGGCGACCCTCGCCACCGGCGGCACGCTGCTGCTCGGCCACGTGGGCGACTCCCGCGCGTACCTCCTCCACGAGGGGCACCTCGATCGGCTCACCACCGACCACAGCCTGGTCGAGGAGCTCATCCAGGCGGGTGAGATCACCCCCGAGGAGGCCGAGGCGGACCCGCGGCGCTCGATGATCACCCGCGCGCTGGGGATCGAGCCCGATGTCGAGGTCGACCTCTACCCGACGCAGCTCTCCAACGGGGACCGGTTGCTCTTCTGCTCCGACGGGCTGACCGGGATGGTCTCCGAAGCCGACATCCGCGCCATCCTCACCGAGGAGCACGACCCCAACGGCGCCGCCCGCCGGCTCATCGCGGACGCCAACGCCGCCGGCGGCATCGACAACATCACCGTCCTCGTGGTCGACGTCGTCGACGACAACGACGCCACGGCCGCGGTGCCCGCCGTGACCTTGGAGGAACCCCCGGAGGAGCCGCCCCGCTCCAGCGAGGAGCTGGCGTCGGCCGCGACGCAGCAACCGCGCCGGCGCCGACGGTTCTGGCGCGTCGTCTGGTGGGCGCTCCCGATCGTGGTGGTCATCGGCGTCGCGTTCGGGGTCGTGGCCTGGTACGCCCGCAACAGCTACTACGTGGGAAGCGACCTGGGTCTCGTCGCGATCTTCCGGGGCCGCCCGGGCGGGGTGCTCATTTGGAACCCGACGCTGGCGCAGAAGCGCACCGACATCCTGGTGAAGGACCTGCCCCCTCGCCTCCGCCAGGACCTTCGCAGCGGACACGGCCAGTTCTCCTCCGTCAACGACGCCCGTGCCTACGTCCGGCGGTTGAGTGCCTCCACGACGACCACCACGACCACGGTCACGACCCCGGCGGCCACCACACCGACCGCGCCGAAGGCCGGGCCGTGAGCTTCTCGCCGACCACGAGCCGTCGCGGCGCCGAGCTCGGCCTCGGGTTGCTCGCCGCCATCGTCGCCGCGTTCGGGTACCTCCTCGTCCAGCTCGCCCAGAAGCCTGACGTGCCCGCCGACCTCTGGGTCATCTTCGCCGCCGTGCTCGGCTTGTTCACGTTGGCGCACATCGCGGTGCGACGCCTGGCACCGGACGCCAATCAGGTCCTCCTGCCCATCGCGGCGTTGCTCAACGGTCTCGGTTTCGTGACCGTCGCCCGTCTCGACAGCAACCTCGGGCGTATCCAAGCCGCGTGGACCGCGGTGAGCATCCTCGCATTCGTCCTCACCCTCGTGTTCGTGAAGCGCGTCCGCACCCTTGAGCGGTATCGGTACACCTTCCTGTTCCTCGGGATGATCGCCTTGCTGCTCCCGCTGGCCCCTGGCCTCGGCAAGACGATCAACGGCGCCCGCCTGTGGGTCGGTGTCGGGCCGGTGAACTTCCAGCCTGGAGAAGCGGCCAAGGTCTTCCTCGTCTTGTTCTTCGCCGCGTACCTCGTCGACAAGCGCGAGGTCCTCGCGAGCGGGGGCCGCCGGATCGGCCGCATGGTCCTCCCCGAGCCCCGCCACCTCGGTCCGCTGATGCTCGCCTGGGGCGTGTCGATCCTGATCATGGTGCGCGAGACCGACCTCGGACAGGCGATGATCCTCTTTGCGTTGTGCGGCCTCATGCTGTACGTCGCCACCGAGCGCGCCGCGTACACCGTGGTGTCCGTGGCCTTGTTCCTGACCGCGGCCGTCATCGCCTACCAGCTGTTCGGACACGTCCAGACCCGGGTGCAGACCTGGATCGACCCGTTCAAGTACGCCAACGACAAGGGCTACCAGCTCGTCCAATCCCTGTTCGGGTTCGCCGCGGGCGGATTCGCGGGTACCGGCCTCGGGCTGGGCAGCCCGAAACAGATACCGAACGTCGCCACCGACTTCGTCTTCTCCGCCATCGGCGAGGAGCTCGGGCTTCTCGGGTGCGTCGCCGTGCTCATCGCGCTGCTGCTCCTCATCGGGTCCGGCTACCAGATCGCGGTGCGCTCCGAGCGGCCCTTCTCCAAGCTGTTCGCCACCGGTCTCACGACCATCATCGGGCTCCAGAGCTTCGTGATCATCGGGGGCGTCACCCGGGTCATCCCACTCACCGGGGTGACCCTGCCGTTCATCTCGTACGGCGGCTCTTCGCTGCTCGCCAACTGGGTGATCCTGGCGCTGCTTCTGCGCATCTCCGACGACAACGCGCACGGCACCCCCGTCGGGGGGTCTCAGCGCACCGCCCGGGCGCCATGAACCGGGCCATCCGTCGGGTCGGGATCGGCGTCGTCGCCCTCGTCCTGATCCTCGTCCTCCAACTGACCTACCTGACGATCGTCGACGCCAACAATCTCAAGCGCAACCCGCACAACGTGCGCGCGCTGCTGTCGAACGCGAACCGTCCCCGCGGCAACATCGTGACCGCGGACGGCACCCTCGTCGCCCAGTCCCAGAAGGTGTCCGACGGCACTGTCTTCAAGTACCTGCGCGAGTACCCGACCAAGGACCTGTTCGCCCAGACCGTGGGGTACCAGTCGTTCGTCTTCGGCAGCACCGGCGTCGAGAACACCTACAACAACGCGCTTCTCGGACGCGAGAACCAGCTGAACCTGAACAACATTCCCGACATCTTCAGCGGGAAGCAGACCATCGGCACCGTCGTGCTCTCCATGCGCGCCGACGCGCAGCGCCTGGCCCAGCAGCTGTTGGGCTTCCAGCGCGGCTCGGTCGTCCTGCTCGACGTCAAGACCGGCGGCGTCCTGGCGATGTACTCCAACCCCTCCTATGACCCCAACCCGTTCGTGTCGCACAACAACCAGCTCGCGCAGGCCGCGTTCACGGCGGTGCAAAGCAACCCCGACCATCCGGCGCTGCCGCGCGCGTATCGAGAGCGTTACCCACCGGGTTCGAGCTTCAAGACGGTCACCGCCAGCGTCGCGCTGGGGGACGGCGTCGCGACACCGTCCTCGACGTTCCCGGTCCGGACCCAGCTCCAGCTCCCCCAGTCCTCTAACACGTTGAAGAACTTCGGCGGCGAATCGTGCGGCGGGACGCTGGTCGCCAGCTTCACCGTCTCCTGCAACACCACCTTCGGCCAGCTCGGCCTCCAACTCGGCGACCAGTTCGTCCCCGGCATGGCGAAGTTCGGCATCGGGCAGGCGCCGCCGGTCGACATCAGCCCCGGGGCGGTCCCGAGTGTCGGGCCCCCCGCCGGGAGCTTCGCCAGCAACCAGCCGCTGTTCGCGTTCGCCGGGATCGGTCAGGGCGCCGTGGCGGTCACTCCGCTCCAGATGGCGCTCGTCGCCGAGGGCATCGCCAACGGCGGCGTCATCCTGCAGCCCCACGTCGTGAGTGAGATCCGCGACAACAACGACAAGCTGATCCGCCGGATCGACCCGTCCCCATGGATGACGGCCACGACACCCCAAGTCGCCCAGGCGGTCACGCAGATGATGGTCCAGGTGGTTCAGAACGGGACGGGCACCGCGGCGCAGATCAACGGCGTCACGGTCGCGGGAAAGACGGGCACCGCGCAGAGCGCTCCGAACCAGGCCCCACACGCGTGGTTCGTCGCGTTCGCGCCGGCCGAGGCGCCCCGTTTCGCCGTCGCGGTCCTCGTCGAGCACGGCGGCGGCAATCTGGAGGCCACCGGTGGCCGCGTCGCCGCGCCCATCGCGGCGCAGATGCTCAAGCTCGTCCTCGGCGTGAAGTGACCGACTTCGACTCGTGTGCACCGTGGTCGTGCGGCGCGCGCGGCCTGTGGAAACCGGGCGCGGTGGCACCTCGTCGGCGACCCTGACCACTACCCTGATCCGTCGATGACGCAGGTCGCGGGCATCTTCGCGAATCGGTACACCGTCGAGCGCCCGATCGCCCGTGGTGGGATGGCGGACGTCTACCTGGCGCGTGACCAGGTGTTGGATCGTCTGGTCGCCGTCAAGGTGCTGTTCCCCGAGTTCGCGCGCGACCCCAGCTTCGTCGAGCGGTTCCGCCGCGAGGCGCACAGCGCCGCGTCGCTGAACCATCCCAACATCGTCGGGGTCTACGACTGGGGTCAGGAGCACGGGACGTACTTCATCGTCATGGAGTACGTCGAGGGCCAGTCGCTGCGTGACATCCTGCGCGCCCAGCGGACGCTCCCCGCCGTCCAAGCGGCTGCGGTCGGCGCCGAGATCGCCGACGCTCTCGCGTTCGCGCACGCGAACGGGGTCGTCCACCGGGACGTGAAGCCGGGGAACGTCCTCATCACGCCGACCGGTCAGGTCAAGGTCGCCGACTTCGGGATCGCCGCCAACCCGACCGACGCCGCGCAGGGACTGACGCAGACCGGCTCGGTGATGGGGACCGCCACCTACTTCTCGCCCGAGCAGGCCCAGGGGTTCCCGGTCGACGGCCGGACCGACGTGTACGCGCTCGGTGTCGTGCTCTACGAGATGGTGACCGGTTTCCCCCCGTTCCAGGCGGACAGCCCGGTCGCGGTGGCGATGAAGCACGTCCGTGAGCAGCCGATGCCGCCATCGCAGTTCGTCCCGGACCTCCCCCCCGACCTCGAGCGCGTCATCCTCGCCGCCCTGGCCAAGGACGTCGCGGCCCGGTACCAGTCCGCTGACGCGTTGCGCGACGACCTCGTCCGCTTCGAGCGGGGCCGCCCCGTCGCCGCCCCGTTCGCGCCGATGCCGGGCGCGGACGTTCCCACGATGGCCGCCACGGCCGCCGCGGCCCCCACCCAAGCCGGTGAGCTCTGGGACGACCCCGGCCGGCAGCGGCGCTGGGGACCGATCGTCGCCACGATCATCGGCCTCGGTCTCCTCGCGGCTCTGCTGGTCGCCTTGCTCGTCCCCCAGCTGCGCGACCAGCTGCTCGGCACCTCCTCGAGCGCGTCGGCACCGAAGGTCGAGGTGCCCGACGTGACGACAGGGAACCCCACGTTCGAGCTCGCGGCGCAGCGACTCAAGACCGCCGGGCTCAAGGTCGCGCGCTCCGACGTGGAAGCCGCGAGTCTCGACGCCGGGCGAGTCGTGAAGCAGAGCCCCTCCGCCGGTGAGCTGCTCGCCAAAGGCAAGGTCGTGACCCTCCAGGTGGTCGGCAACATCGTCACGTTGCCCAACGTCGTCGGGCAGACCTTCGATCAAGCTCAGCTGGCGCTCCAGAACCTCAAGCTCACCGTGCAGCGATCGGACATGGCGACCACGACCCAACCCGTAGGCACCGTCTTGGCGATGAGCCCGGTCGCGGGGACGAAGGCGGTGCGGGGCACCGCGGTCGCCCTCACCGTCGCGAAAGCCCCCCAGGTCGCGGTGCCGGACGTGCGGGGACAGGACCAGGTCCAGGCCTCCACCGTCCTCCAGACGGCGGGGTTCCAGGTGACGATCGTCCCGCAGGCCAACAACACCGTCCCGTCGGGCAAGGTCATCAACACGCTCCCCCCACCGGGCACGATGGCCAACAAGGGCGACACGATCCAGGTGGTGGTCTCCACCGGGCCGACGACGATCACCGTCCCGAACGTCGTCGGACAGCTGCGCCAGAACGCCATCGCCGCCCTGACCGCCGCGAGCCTCAACGTGCAGGCATCGTGCGGCACCAACAGCCCCGTCGTGTCCCAGAACCCGGCCGGGGGCTCGATGGTGCCGCCCGGGTCGACGGTGGCGATCGCCTGCCTGGCGTAGTGGCGGCCCCCGCTTCGCCGCTCGAGTCCTGGTACGCGAACCACGGGCGCCACGAACTGCCCTGGCGTGCCACTCGCGACCGCTGGGCCGTGCTCGTCTCCGAGATCATGCTCCACCAGACCCAGGCCGCGCGGGTCGAGATGGCATGGCCGACGTTCATCGCCGAGTTCCCGACGGCCGCCGCCATGGCCACCGCCGGACCGGGCGACGTCATCCGGGCCTGGGGCCGGCTCGGCTATCCCCGCCGAGCCCGGCGGCTTTGGGAGGCCGCGGTGCGCATCGCCCGCGACGGCTGGCCCGACGACCTCACCGAGCTGCCCGGAGTCGGGCGGTACACCGCGGGCGCGGTCCGGGCCCAGGCCGACGACGCTGACGTGGTCGCCGTGGACGTGAACATCCGGCGGGTCGTCGAACGCGTCGTCGGGCGTCGGCTCAGCGTCCGCGCGGCCGAGACCGAGATGGTCCGGGTCGGCCGGCCGCTCCTCGCCCGGGACCGCCTCCTCGCGCTGATGGACGTCGGCGCGGTGCTGTGCCGCTCGACCGATCCGCGGTGTGACTGCTG
Organism: Acidimicrobiia bacterium; assembly: GCA_035468285.1. Taxonomy (GTDB): domain Bacteria; phylum Actinomycetota; class Acidimicrobiia; order IMCC26256; family PALSA-555; genus PALSA-555. The sequence goes on from DATISY010000041.1 coordinate 10,291, forward strand.
CCCGCTCCGGCGGCGGTGCCACACGCGGGGCGCGCTGCCGCCCGTTGAGCGTTCGCAGCCCGCCCCGTACGACGGGTCCTTCCGTCAACGGCGCGGGACGGTGCTGGCGCGGCTGCGGGCCGGACCCACGCCGGTCGCCTTGCTCGACCGCGACGCGCTCGAGTCCCTCCGCCGGGACGGCCTCGCCGTCAGCGACGACCTGACGGCACGCCTGCCCTAGACGCGCTCCCCCACCCCGGCGCCCAAGAAGTTGCGCAACAGCGCGTGGCCGGATTCGGTGAGGATGGACTCAGGGTGGAACTGGACGCCTTCGACGGGAAGGTCGCGGTGGCGCAGCCCCATGACCGTCCCATCCTCGCTTTCCGCGGTCACGACCAGCTCCGCAGGCACCGACGCCCGGTCAACGACGAGCGAGTGGTACCGGGTCGCGCGGAACGGATCGGGCAGACCGGCGAAAACCCCTACGCCGTCGTGGCTGATCACCGACGTCTTGCCGTGCATGACCTGGGGGGCCCGCACGATCTCCCCGCCGTAGACGTGGCCGATGCATTGATGCCCGAGACACACGCCGAGCACCGGCACGTCGCGTGCCGCGCAGTCGAGAATCGCGTCGTTCGAGAGGCCGGCGGCCTCGGGTCGTCCCGGTCCCGGCGAGACGAGCAACGCCTCCGGTTCGAGGCGACGGAGGCCCTCCCGGTCGAGCTCGTCGTGGCGGTACACCATCGGCTCCGCGCCCAGCTCACCGAGGTACTGGACGAGGTTGTAGACGAACGAGTCATAGTTATCGATCACGACGACGCGTCGGCCCACGCACCGGACTGTAGAGGAGCGCACCGGGAGCGGCGGTAGGGTTCGCGGCCGTGGCGAAGAGCAAGCCTCGCAAGGGGCCCCCGGCGGCGTCTCGGACCCGGTCGCGCTACACCCCGCCGAAGCCCAAGACGGCGAAGCGCAGCCCGCTGTGGGTGCCTGCCACCATGTTCACGACCCTCGGCGCGGGCGTGATCGTGATCCTCGGCAACTACCTCGAGCTCCTCCCCGGCGGCGCCGCCCGCAACGGCTATCTCTTCCTCGGCCTGGGCCTGCTGATCGCCGGCTTCGTCATGTCCACCCAGCTCCGCTGACCCCCAACGGACCGGAATGACACAACTGTCATTCCTCCCCAGGTTGCTCCACAGATTGTGGAGACCGGGACTGGGCCTGTGACTGCCTGGCCGGAGCGGGGATGGCCCTCGTCACCGTCCCGAGTGGGGCGTCGGCACCGGGCCAGCCCGGCCTGAGGTCCCTTCCGGCGGGTTCGGCCCTGGCCGGAAGGGGGTATGGCTCCGCCATGCGAACGGCCGTGGCCTTTCTCATCCTGGGCGGGTTGGTGGCCTGCCTGGCGTTCTTCGGCTGGGTCGACCACCAGATGAGTCGCCACCGCTAGAAGCGGTCGGCTGGCCGCGCTCCGCTGTGAGCCGATGGTCGCGGTCAGCGAACCGGGCCGACCGGGACCATGTCCTCTCGGCAATGGCGGGGCGCCTCGAGTTCGGTCCCGTCCTGGGCCGCGGTCATCGTGACCTCGGCGCCACAGACGATGCAGCGAAAACGGGCGTCGACCGGCACGACCTGGGACGGGTCCGGCTCGGCCTCAGGGGCGACCTTGAACTTCCGCAGCGTCCCCGCACCGAACAGGTAGATCGCGAGCATCGCCGCCACGGCGATCACGGCCCGGATGACCCAGCCGACCGTCGAGACCGCGAGCAGCACCCAGGCGATCACCAAAGGGTCAGGCGCTCCTCAGCCGAGGCGCTCGATGATCGTGGCGTTCGCCAATCCGCCGCCTTCGCACATGGTCTGCAGACCGAACCGGCCGCCGGTGCGCTCGAGCTCATTGAGGAGCGTGGACAACAGGCGCGCCCCGGAGCAGCCGAGCGGATGACCCAGCGCGATGGCGCCGCCGTTGACGTTCACCCGACTCAGGTCGGGATGATGCTCCTGGGCCCAGGCGAGAACCACGGGCGCGAACGCCTCGTTGATCTCGACGAGATCCATGTCGTCGAGAGTCAGCTTCCCTCGCTCGAGCACCTTCGTCGTCGCGGGGATGGGCCCCGTCAGCATCAGCACCGGATCGACCCCGGCTAACGCGAACGCGTGGAACCGAGCCCGAGGGGTCAAGCCGAGGCTGTTTGCCTTCTCCTCGCTCATGATCAGCACCGCGGCCGCACCGTCACTGATCTGTGACGAGTTCGCGGCCGTGACGACACCGTCGGCCTTGAAGGCGGGCTTGAGCTTGGCGAGCGTCTCCAAGGATGAATCCGGCCGGATCCCCTCGTCTCGAGCCATGTGCTGGGGCCCGTCGTCGGTGACGACGTCGACCGCGACGATCTCGCGGTCGAAGCGCCCCTCTTCGGTGGCCCGGGCCGCCCGCTGGTGGGACTCGGCCGAGAACCGGTCGTTGTCCTCCCGCGAGATCCCCCACTTCTCGGCGATGAGCTCGGCCGAGATTCCCTGCGGAACGAGGTCATACCGGGCCAGGACCTTCGGCCCGAACGGCACGCTGCCGGGGAGCAACGAGGAACCCATCGGGGTCCGCGTCATGCTCTCGACGCCGGCGGCGACCACGACGTCGTACGCACCGGCCATCACGCCCTGCGCGGCGAAATGCGCGGCCTGCTGCGATGACCCGCACTGACGGTCGATGCTGGTCCCAGGAACCGAGTCGGGAAACCCGGCGGCGAGCGCCGCGTTGCGCCCGACGTTGACGGCCTGGTCCCCGACTTGGGAGACGCAGCCCATGATGACGTCATCGATGATCGCCGGGTCGAGATCGCTGCGGGCCACGAGAGCCTCGAGCGTGTGTGCGGCAAGGTCCACCGGGTGCCAGTCCTTGAGTTTGCCGTTCCGGCGCCCGAGCGGGGTACGGACAGCGTCGACGATCACGGCGGTCGGCATGGAGCCCTCCGGTTGATGTGCGGAAACTCGGCCCAACGATACGCTCCGCCGCCATGCCCCGAAATCTCGACGCCGCGCTCGGAGACGGCGGGATGCCGCTCCTCGCCCAGCTCGGTGTGGTCTTCGACCGCTACGGCGAAGGCTGGGCCGAGGCAACGTGGACACCCACCGCGCTCGCCTGCAACCCCCTCGGGTCTGTGCACGGAGGTGTCTACGGCGTCATCCACGACGCGGCGATGAACTTCGCGGCGAGCAGCGCCCTCGAACGCGGCGACCGGGCCGCGACCCTCGACGTGACCTACCAGACGATCCGACCGAGCAGCAGCGGCGACACCCTCCATGTCCGGGGCGAAGTCGTCCGCCTCTCCACGAGTGTCGCCTACCTCCAATCGAGCGTCACGGGCACCGACGACACCCTCATCTCGCGGGCTACCGCCACCTTCTTCGTCCGGCGCCGCGACGCGTGACTCCCGAAGCCCGCCCCACCACTCCCGGTGGGCCCATCTCCCGGCGGACCCGGTTCGGCTGGCTCGGTGAAGTCGCCGCCGGCCTCGCGATCTACTTCGGCTACGACACGCTTCGCACCGAGGTCGCCGGCTCGACACGCCTCGCGTACCAGCACGCCCGCCAGATCGTGTCCGCGGAGCGCTTCCTGCACATCTACTGGGAGCGCGACATCCAGCGCGCGTTCCTCCACCTCGACTGGTTCATCGCGTTCTGGAACATCTACTACGGCACCATCCATTTCGTCATGCCCGTCATCGCACTGGTCTGGCTGTACCTGCGGTTCCCGGCCCGGTACGTCCGGTGGCGCAACACGCTGGCCTTGATGTTCGGGCTCGCTGTCCTCACCTTCTGGGCCTACCCGCTCATGCCGCCCCGGGTGATGCCACCCCGGTACGGGTTCGTCGACACCGCCGCCGAGTACTACAACTTCGGGCCCCAGGTGCGGGTCCGCTTCGACCGACACGATCAGCCGACCCACGAGGCCGAGCAGCAGTTCGGCAACCTCTACGCCGCGATGCCCAGCTTCCACGTCGGCTGGTCGACCTGGTTCGTCTTCGCGCTCTGGCCCGTCGTCCGCCGGAGATGGGTGAAGGTGCTGCTGATCATCTACCCGTTGACGATCTTGTTCTGCATCACCGTGACCGCCAACCACTGGCTGCTCGACGCGGTCGGCGGATGGGCCGTCCTCGGGATCGGGTACCTCGGCGCGTGCAGCATCGACGCCCTCACCGGCCGGACGCGACGGGCGGCTCTAGTCGAGCAGTGACGACCGGAGGCTGCGCCGCCGGTAGCTCAGCCAGCCCGCCCCGAAGATCCCGAAGGCACCCAGCCCGGTCAGCCACGGCGCCGCGCTCGGGCTCGAGTGGTGCGCGCTCTGCGTCACGCTCACCGACGCCCGCTTGACCGGCTTCGGCCGCCCCGCGGTCTTCGCCGCCTTCCCGATGGCCGACGGGATCGGCTGGAACCAGTCGGGCTTCCACAACCAGATCACGGTCACCTGCTGCACCGCGCCGGGCACGGGCACCGCGAAGTTCGGGAGCGCCTTCGCGAACGACAGCGGCGCCGCGGGCGCCGGACCGGCCGCAACGGGCGCGGCGGCCGGTGGGCCCGGCGCGGGAGCCTGCGGTGGGCCGGGTGCGGGAGCCTGCGGCGGTACCGGCGGTGGGCTCTGCGGAGGTGCCGGCGCCGGCTTCGCGACCGTCACCGCGAAGCACGACGGCCCCTGGGTCGCATGGGCGCCATCACTGGCTCTCACCACCAGCGTCACGCAGTACTGCCCGTCCTGGTTGAAGATCGACGCCGGCGGCGTGAACGACGACTGCGGACCGTCTTGCGTGACGGCGGGGCCGCTCTGTGGTGTCAGCGTCCACTGGTAGTCGAGCGCTCCCGGCAGGCCGCCCGACGACCCGGAGCCGTCGAACGTGAACGAGCCCGCGCTCGGCAGCGCCCCGCCCGCCGGCACGGTGAACGCCGCGGTGGGCGGTGGGGCGGGAACCAGGTTCACGCTCCCTTGATTGAACTGGCCGAGGTCGGGCGCCGCGCCTCCGCCGGACGTGGCGAAGAAGAACGGATGCCCCGCTCCGCCGGTGAAGTAGTACTGGCAGGACGGCTGCGTGATGGCGCAGAACTGGTCGGCTCGTTGGAGGGTCACGCCACTCGCCGAGAATGTGCCCGGCCAACCGCCCGACTCGGACGCGACGACGTTGTTCGGGAAGGTGAGGTTGGTCTCGCGAGTCAACGTGACGGGACCCCAGAGCGTGTTCGGGCTTCGTTGGAACACGGGCGGGCTCGTGCTCGACACCCTGAACGCGACGTACTCCCCGGGTTGCAGCGCGCCGACCCACGGAGGTGGGTCCGCCGCGGCCGGGACGGCCATCACCAAGGCGACCGCCCCCAGCGTCGCGAGGGTCGCGATCCACGCCGCGAGGTGCCTCGCGATCGGTCGGCCGAGCATCCCAATATCATCGCGCTCGCGCTGGGTGCAGCGCGGCGCGCGCGGTCGGTCACCGACTGGCCCGATTCCACCGATCATCGGTCAGGCCCCGCACGGTGACCGGCGTGAGCTCCGCGACGGATCCCAGCACGACATCCGCCATCGAGACGACGTCCGGTGGTGGGGGAAAGGTCCGATTGGGGATCGCGACCACCCGGGTGCCGGCGGCGACGGCCGCCCGGATCCCGTTGGCCGAATCCTCGACCGCGACGGCAAGGTGCGCGTCACACGCGATCGCCTGCAACACCGCGAGGTAGACGTCGGGCGCCGGTTTGCCCCGAGGGACCTCTTCGGACGACATCACGACGCGAAAGCAGTCCCGCAGGCCGCTGGCGTCGAGGAACGCCTCGATCACCACCCG
>DATISY010000042.1:0-21827 GCA_035468285.1 Acidimicrobiia bacterium
CGTCGGTCAGCTCACGCCGGCCGCAGTGCCGACCGAGGCGAGCTCGCGGTTCGTGAGGATCTCGTCGACGATCCCGTACGTCTGGGCCTCATCCGCGCTCATGATGAAGTCCCGGTCGGTGTCGGTGCCGACCTTCTCGACAGTCTGGCCGGTGTGGTGGGCGAGGATCTGGTCGAGCAGCTCCCGCATCCGGGTGATCTCCTTGGCCTGGATCTCGATGTCGACGGCCTGACCGGACGCGCCACCGTGAGGCTGATGGATCAGGATCCGGGCGTGGGGCAGCGCGTACCGCTTCTTGGGTGCACCGGAGGCGAGGAGCACCGCGGCGGCGGACGCAGCCTGACCGATGCAGATGGTCTGGACGTCCGGCTTGATGTACTGCATGGTGTCGTAGATCGCGAACAGGGCGGTGATCTCACCACCCGGCGAGTTGATGTACAGCGAGATGTCCTTGTCGGGGTCTTCGCTCTCGAGGTGGATGAGCTGGGCCATGAGCAGGTTGGCGACCATGTCGTCAATGGGGGTGCCGAGGAAGATGATGCGCTCCTTGAGGAGCCGCGAGTAGAGGTCAAAGGCCCGCTCGCCCCGGCTGGTCTGCTCGACGACGGTCGGGACGAGGTAGTTGTAGGCGGGGGACGGCTGGCCGGGGGGGTGGTGACTCACGCTGACTCCTGTTCGGGTTCTTCGCTCGGCGGGGTTTCGGGGGTGGTGGGGCTGTCGGCCTCGGGGAGGGTGAGATCGACGGAGTTGCCGGACTCGTCGACGACGGTGGCGTGATCGACGAGCAGCTGCAGTGCCTTGCCGCGAGCGATGTCCGATCGTACCGCCTCGAACATGCCACCCCGTTCGAGATCGCGGCGCACCTTGGCTGGCTTGGCCCCCAGCCGTTCAGCGAGGCGGTCGACTTCTCGGTCGACGTCTTCGTCGGTGGCTTCGATGTGCTCTTGGTTGACGATCGCCCGGAGCGCGAGATCGGCGCGCACGGCATCGGTGGCGCCCGCGCGCACCTGATTGACGAAGGCGTTCTGGTCCTGTCCGGTCGCAGCGAGATAGTCGGGCAGGCTGGCGCCCTCGTGCTCGAGCCGGTGGATGAGGTCGTGGAGGCGCCGCTCGGTCTCGGACGTGACGAGCGCCTCGGGAATCTCGGTGTCGACGAGCTGCGTGACGGCTTCGAGGACCTTGTCGCGCACCAGCATCTGGGCTCGGACCTTGCCGACGAGCGAGAGTCGCTGGCGGGCGTCGTCACGGAGCGCGTCGATGGTGTCGAACTCGCTGACTTCGGAGACCCACTCGTCGGTCGGCTCGGGGAGGACCTTGCGCTTCGTTTCTTTGACCAGCACCTGGAAGGAGACCTCGTCGCCGGCGCGGTCCCCGAATCGTTCGGGGAGCTCGTCGTTGAACTTGAGGATGTCGCCGACTCGCTTGCCGCGCAGCTCCTCGTCCAGCTTGGGGACGAGACCCCCGGAGCCGACCTCGTAGAGGTAGTCGGTGGCGCTGAGCGCGTCGACGGCGTCGTCGTGGATGTAGGCCTTGATGTCGATCTGGGCGTAGTCGCCGTCGGCGAGGGGTCCGGTCTTGTCCTCGAGGTCCGCGAACCGTTCCCGGAGCGCGTCGACCTGGGCGTCGACGGCGTCGTCGTCGACCTCGGGGGTCGGGATCTCGACCTGGAGGGGGTCGTACCCGGTGAGCTCGATGACGGGCCGGACCTCGACCACGGCGTCGAAGGCGACGTCGCCGCTTTCCTCCCCGTCGGTGATGTCGATCTCGGGGGCGGCGATGACGTCGATGTCCTCGGCCTCGACCGCCTGCGCGTAGTAGTCGGGGACTGCGTCGCGCAGGGCCTGCTCGCGGGCGACCTCGCCGCCGAGGCGGGCCTCGAGGAGCTGGCGGGGCGCCTTCCCGGGCCGGAAGCCCGGGACTTTGACCTGGCGGGCGAGCTTGCGGAAGGCCGCGTCGACGGCCCGCTCGAACTCGTCTGCCGGGACGGCGACGCGGAGACGGATCTTGTTGCCCTCGAGCGGTTCGACCGAGGTGGTGAGGGGCGACATAAGGCGAAGCGCAGGATACCCGTGGGTTCGCGGCGTCCTTCGCACCCCGCCGGAGCGAGGATCCTGCCGGGGTCGCCGGGGCTCAGATGTAGCCGCGGTGGAGGTCGTGGCGGGGCTGTCTGGCACCAGCGGTCCTCCCCCGCCCGACGCGGTCCGCGCTGGGGCCGCTCAGACAGTAGGCACGGCGCGGAGCACGCGGCCGGGACGGTCAGGGGCCGGGCGTGGATTCGAGCGTGGCGAGGGTGGGCGCGCCGCTCACCAACGCCTGGAGCGCGGCTGCCGCCTCGGGATGGCGCTTCAGATTCGCGTCGAGGAAGTCCACCGTGGCGTGCACGACCAGCGAGAAGTGCGGGTCCGCGGGATCGGAGTACGGCGGGAGGTGCACCGCGTTCACGAGTGTGAGCAGCGACTTCGGCGCGGGCAGGTTCTGGCGGTCGTATGCGATCGACGCCGAGTACGGGTCGAACTGGTCGTGGTCGTTCATGATGTGCAACGCGGGGGCACCGGTCGCGGTCGGGGCGGCGCCCGCGTTGGCCAGGTTCCCGGCCATCATGATCGTTGCCTTGACGCGGCCGTCGTGGCAGCACGGCTCGAGCGCCAAGGCGTACGCGAGGACCTCACCGTCGGAATGGCCGGTGACCGCGACATGGTTGGCGTCGATCAGGCCGGCGAGCGGGTCGCCCGGCGTCGCGCCGCGGCGCAGCGCGTCGGCGAGGACGAAGTCGAGGTCGGCGATGTTGGCGGCCCCGTAGTCGGCGTGGCTCGCGCCCCCCGGCGCGTCGCCGTTGAGCAGCGGGATCTCGGGGGCGACGACGACGTATCCGGCGGAGGCCCATTGGGTCAGCAGCGCCGCGTACGTGCGGGGCGTGACCGCGAACCCGTGGGCGAAGACGATCAAGGGGTAGGGGCCGTGCACGGTGTCCGGGGCCGCGCCCGGCGTGGCCGCGCCGGGGGCGGCCCCCACCGCGGGGTACCAGACGGTGGTGAGCATGCTGCGGTTCGGGGCGCCGGGCGCGCCTCCGTTCGGGGGCGTCGGCCGGGACGGATCGACGTAGGTGTCGGTGCGGACCCCGACGGCGAGGGTGCCCACTGCGGTGAGCGGCGGCAGGGTGGTGGTGGTCGGCGCGGGCACGGTGGAGGTGGTGGTCGTCGGGCGGCTGGTCGCGGCCGGCCGGATGGCCGATCCTCCACCGCCGCACGCAGCCAGCGCCACGATGGCGCCGACCAAGGTGGCCGCGAGCCGCGGGGGGCGCGGCCGGCGAGTCACGCCGTCGCCCGGGGGAGGCGCGGGATGACGGTCAATCGTCGTCGACGCCGATGTCGTCGGAGGACGCGGCGCCCCGGTGGAGGAGCACGAGCGCGATGACGAGCGCGAGCGCGACGGCGGCGTTGACGCCCAGCTCGATCTGCGCGTGGTTGAACTGTTGGTTGGTCTCGTTGGAGACGGACGTCGCACCGACGAGCAGGATGTGCCGGACCACGGAGATGATGCCGATGATGAGGAAGGGGCGGAGCTGGAAGCCGCCGCCTTCGAGGTGCGCCAGGACGGTACGGAAGATCTCGAGCACGATGACGACGAACAGGACGCCGTTCACGGCGGCGGTGACCGTCGGCGCGAACGCGCTGTGGCTGTTCAACAGGGTGTCGATCGTGTTGTAGAGCGCGGCGATGGCGACACCGACGAGGACGAGCGCGACGGCGAGGTACACGATGTCCTCGGTGAGGGTGAGCACGGTGACGAGCCAGCGGGGAGTCTCGCGGGGCTCGTCGCGCGCTGCGGTGCGGGAGCGGGGAGCGGAGTCAGGCATGGGCGACAGTCTGGCGGCGGGGAACGGCCGAGGGAGGCACCGGACGGGTCACCGTGCGTGCCGCCCCAGGACGCGTCGAGCCACGGGGAGGGAGGGTGGTCAGCGCAGGATGCCGGTATGGCCGACGGAGTAACGGCCGGGTTGGGGCCAGACGCACAGGCCGTGCGGTTGGGTGCCCACGGGAATGGTGGTGACCGCGCCGGTGGCGGTGTCGAAGACGTAGACGGAAGAGTCGTACCGGCCGCTCAGCCAGAGCTGCTTCCCGTCGGCGGTGACGTTGCCCATGTCGGGGCTGCCGCCGCCCGGGACCGGCCACGTCGCGGTGATCTTGCCGGAGGCGACGTCGATGACGCTGACACTGCCCGGCCCTTTTGGATGCACGTTCTGGATGTCGGGGAAGCCGCGGTTCGACACGTACAGCTTCGTCGCGTCCCGGCTGAAGTACAGGCCGTGCGAGCCGACCGCGGTCGGGATCGATCCTTTGACCGCGAACGCGTCACCGTCGACGAGGTACACGCGTCCGGTGGTCATCTCGGCAACGTAGAACGTCTTGCCGTCGGGCGAGACGCGTACATCCTGGGGCATGCCGCTGGCGACGATCGGGAGGTAACCGACGACCTTTCGGGCGACGAGGTCGACCTTGACGAGGCTGCCCTGGAACTCGCAGCTGGCGATCATGTAGCGGCCGTCGATCGAGAAGTCGGCGTGATTGACGCCGGCGCAGTCGGGGGTGGGGATCGAGTACTGGAGCGCCATCGCGTGGGGGTCCCGGAAGTCGAGCCGTTTCAAGGCCTCGGCGACGACGATCGCCGACTTCCCGTCGGGCGTGAAGTACATGTTGTACGGGTCGGCCACGGGCACCGCGGCGCCGGGGTGACCGGTCTTGGGATCGATGGGCGTCAGGGTCCCCGACGCCTGCCCTTCGGCGTTGTTCGTCACCCAGAGGGTCTGGAGGTCATAGGAGGGGACGACGTGCTGGGGGTTCGCGCCGACGGGGAACGTGTCGACGATCTTCAGCGTGGCGGGGTCGATCACCGACACGGTGTTCGACCGAAGGTTCGGAACGTAGACCCGCGGGAGGGCGCCGGCGGTGCCCGCACTGAGGTGGTTGACGCCGGCCTCGCTGTAGAGGTTGGCAGAATCCACGACCGGCGGCATTCCCGGCACGGTCTGGATCGCTGCGGTGTGGGCCGTCGTGGGGGTCGACCGTTGGGTGTTCGTGGATCCGGACCCGCCACCGCAGGACGCGAGCGTCACGGACACGACCGTGGCGGCGGTCAGCGCCGCCCACGACGAGGGGCGGTGGCGCAGCCGTGCCGCGAGCGAGCTCCGGGCGCTCCGCACGTCGCTCATGGACGTCCCCCCTTCCCCTGGCCGGTTCCCGCCGCCGCGGGAACCTCGTGGCTGTGGTGGTCATCCATGATGCCGCCTGTGAGCCCGAGGAGGCGTGTTACTTGGGTGCGCGCGCCGCGATCTGCTTGGCGAGCGTGGTGACTTGCTGTTGGGTCTTCGCGTCGAACCGGACACCGGTGGAGCCGGTCGGGAGCCACTGCAGCGAGAAGGCGAACTTCTTGCTCGGGGCGACGACGACCGTCGACGCGTCGAGGTTGGCGTAGCTGCTGCGGCCGATCTTGGCGTCGACGACGGTCTGACCGGACAGCGAGTCGCTGGCCCGTTGGCTCTCGAGGACGTCGACGGCGGTCTGGCCGGGCGACGAGAAGTAGGGGAACACGAGGACTGCGGCCATCGCGCCGATTGGCTGGCCGGGCGGCCCGACGAGGTAGCTGCAGCCGATGGTCAGGGTGTCGCCACCCCGGTTCGTCGGATCGATGGTCACGGGCGCCCCGACGACTTTCTGGACCTGCTTGGCGGTCAAGTAGGTGCACGGCTTCGTGATGCTCAGCCCGGACCCCTTGCGCGCCGTTGTCGCCCGCGCCGCGCCCGGGGCGACGAGGGCCGTCGCGGCCAAGAGCGTGACGACGAACAGTGTGCGTCTTCCCCACCTCACAGCGCGGGAGCATACCGGCGGGCCCTTCGAACGCAGCGTCGGCCCCCCGCACCCGCGGCGGACTCGGTTCCTTCCCTGGACCGGCGCGCGAGCAGCGGTCTCTGGCGTGCCGGACACGGCGGCCGCCGTGGTCCGAGCCGTGCGACCGGCTTGGTGCGGTGTGGTCGCGCGGGCGCGCGGCACGCGCGTGCTTCGTGCCCGGGGTCAGGGTGCCGCGGCTAGGTCGATGGCGGCGACGCTGGCCATCGGGTCGAGGGCGTCGTCGGAGACCGGGATGATGAGCTCACCGAGCGGGTCGGCGTTGAGCTTGTCGATGACGCTGGTGCGGTACGTGAAGTCGAGGGGTGTCTCGTGGCCCAGGAGCTGGACCTGCTCAACCCGTTTGACGGGGATACCCCGCACGGTGACCTGTTCGTAGGGGCGGAGGAGCAGGTGAAGGTAGAGGCGGGAGCCGCGGCGGGTGCTGGGCCCGTAGAACTGCCAGGGCTCGAGGCCCGGGGTGGTGCCGACGATGCTCTCCCCGTGGACGGTCATCCAGCGTGCGATCTCCTCCAGGCGGGCTCGCTGCTCGGTCGGGAGGTTCCCCGCGCCGGTGGGGCTGACGTTGAGGAGCAGGTTGCCGCCCCGTCCGGCGACCTCGCAGAGGGTGTGGATGAGCTCGCGGGCCGACTTGTAGTCGACGTCGGACGGGACGTAGCCCCAGCTGTCGTTCATGGTGAGGCAGGTCTCCCAGAGCCCGTCGAGGGGTGTCGCGGGGACGAACTGCTCGGGGGTCGCGAAGTCACCGACGCCGGGGAGCCGGTCGTTGATCAGGATGCCGGGCTGGAGGTCGCGGATGAGCGCCTCGAGTCCGGGTCCGTCCCAACGGTCCGCGGGGCGTTCCCAGCCGCCGTCGAACCACAGGACGTCGATGGTCCCGTAGTTGGTGAGCAGCTCGCGGAGCTGGCCGCGGAGGAACTCGAGGTAGGCGTCCCAGCGTTCCGGTGACGGCAGCGGGGGCGAGAAGCCCGGGAGATAGGGCCGGTCGGCGTCGGTGAAGGCCGGGTAGTCCGGGTGGTGCCAGTCCGACAACGAGAAGTACAAGCCGACCCGCAGCCCTTCGGCGCGCATCGCGTCGACGAACTCGCGTACGAGATCACGTCCCGACGGTGACTGCGCGACCGAGTGCTCGGAGAGCTCTGTGGGGTACATCGCGTACCCGGCGTGGTGCTTCGCGGTGAAGACCGCGTATTGCATCCCGGCCTCGCGCGCCAGGCGGGCCAGCGCGGGTGCGTCCCAGTCGTGGGGGTCGAAGTCCGCGGCGGAGGCGTGGTACTCGGCGACGCTCACCGACTGGCACTTGGGCAGGGCGAACAGTCCCCCGACGAGCGGCCAGGACACCTCGAGGCCCTGGCGGCTCGCGTGGTCCCAGTGCACGAAGAGGCCGAAGCGCGCGTCGGTGAACCACCCGGCCATCGCCCGGGGACGCTACCGGGCGGTGAGGGTGCGGCGACCGGGGTGTCGTCCCGGGCGGATCAGGCGCTGGGCGACGCGGGCGCGGTGGGCTGGCTGGGCGCGGTCGAGGCGCGCGCCGCCAGCTTGACCTGCACCTGCGATGAGGCGCCGCTACGGGTGATGGTGAGGGTCACCTGGTCACCGGGCTGGTGCGCCTGAATCGCCTGCGCGAGCTGCGCCGAGCTGGTCACCGAGGTGCCGTCCACCGCGGTGATGACGTCGTCGGCCTTCAGTCCCGCCTGGTCGGCCGGGGTGCCGGTGACGACGTTGACGATCTGCGCACCGGAGGTTCCCGTCGCGTTCTGGGTCGTGATCCCGAGGAAGACCCGGCCCGGGAGGACGCCTCGCTGACCGCCGGGTCCCCCGGGGAGGAGGGGTCGTCGCTGAGCGCCGGGCAGGCCGGGACCTCCGGGGAACTCGCGGTGGTGATGGCCGCCGCCGGGCGCCGAGATCCAGCCGATCGCGAACCCGATGCCGAGGAGCAGCAGGCCCGCGACGACCAACGCGGCCCACTTCGGGACCTCGAACGTGGCTCGCCTCACGGGCGCCGGCCCCGGGCCCGCCGGGTCGTGCGCCACCCCGGTGGGTTCGGTGGGGGCGGTGTCGGCCGCGCCCGGATCGTTCGCTGTCTCGTCGCTCATCCCTGCTCCCTCTGGTTGCGCCGTTGCCGCAGCCGCGGCCATGGAGACGCCTCGCCGCCGCTCATCATCACAATCCGAACCTGAGAGCCGGCTTAGAGCACGCCCGTCGAGGCGACGTCGAACCGTCGGCGACGATACCGGGACGTCCCCTTGACGCCCGCGCGCCCCCGAGGACCAGGACCGTGGGGCAGCGCGCGACGGGACCGCCCGGGACGGACGCTTGGTACGGTCAGCGGCCGGTTGAGGAGGCCAGCGTGGCGAACGGGGTGCTGGACTCCCACAGGATCGGGGCCCGACCGGTCGTGGATCGGATACGCGGTCGGGCGGGCCCGCACCGGCGACCGCGATGACGGACTCCCCCGCCGCTCCCGCGCTGATCGCCAGCTACTACACGCTGACCGGCGCGCCGGTCGGGCAGCCGCCGCGCTTCTCGTTCGAGGAGCGGGTCAGCGCGGCCGCCCGAGCCGGCTTCGCGGGGATCGGCCTGCTCGGTGACGACTACGCGACGCTGCGCGCGTCGGGGCACAGCGACGCGGACCTGCTCGGTGTCCTGGACCGTCACGGGGTCCGGATCCTCGAGATCGAGTTCCTGTTTGATTGGGCGCTCGACGGGCGACGGGGCGACGTGGCACGGGCCGCCGAAGCGACCCTCCAGACGATGGTCGAGGTCTTCGCCCCCCACCACATGAACGTCGGCGATCTCCAAGCCCCGGGTGAGGGCGCGCCGATGGAGGTGATCGCCGAGCGGTTCGCCGGGATCTGCGACCGCGCCGCGGCGCGAGGCACCCGCGTGGCACTGGAGTTCCTGCCCTGGACGCGTCTCGGTGACCTCGCCACCGCGCTGGAGGTCGTGCACACCGCCGCGCGCCCCAACGGAGGGGTCCTGATCGACGCCTGGCACTACTTCCGGGGTCGCCCCGACCCGGACACCCTCCGGGGCCTGTCGGCCCACGAGGTGGTCGCCGTCCAGCTGGACGACGCGGCTCCGGGTGTCGTCGGTCCGCTCTTCGAGGACACGATGCTCCGGCGGCGCCTGCCCGGGGACGGCGCGTTCGACCTCATCGAGCTGGTCCAGACCCTGGACGCGATCGGTGTCGACGTCCCGTACTCGGTCGAGGTGATGTCCACCGTCGAGCAGTCCTTGCCGGTGGACGATGCCGCCCGACGGGCGCACGACGCTGCGGTTCGCGTCCTCGCTCGCGCCCGGAGCGGCGCCCGGTGAGGCCGGACTGATGGTCTGCGGAACGGGGAGCAACGCCGGGAAGAGCTCGGTGGTGCTCGGGCTCTGCCGGCTCCTGGCCCGACGGGCGTTCGGGTCGCCCCATTCAAGGTGCAGAACATGTCGAACAACGCGTTCGTCCCCGGCGCCGGTCACGAGATCGGCGAGGAGCACCTCGACGGGGGCCAGCTCGGGCGCATCCTCGGTCGGTGAGCGAGCGAGGCGTCACGCCCACTCTCGTGCGTCTCGCTAGGTTCGTCGCCCGTGGATCCGTGGGGGCTCGCCGCGCGCGTCGAGATCACCGATCTGATGGCTCGGTACGTCCGAGCCGCCGACCGGGGACGGTCCCAGGACCTCGCTGCGCTGTTCACCGACGACGGGATCCTGGCCGCGGGTGACGACGAGGTGCGGGGCCCGACCGCCATCGCCGCGTACCTCGACGACAACAAGACCTCCCTGGCGGACCGCGATCCGGCGGGGCGGATCCGTCACCACGTGTCGTCTCTGCACATCGAGCTCACCGGCCCGACCTCGGCGCGCGCGACGTGCTACTTCCTCGCGATCACCGGTTCGGGCCCGGACCACTGGGGCCGGTACCGCGATGAGCTGCGTCACGACGGGACCGAGTGGCGCTTCGTCCGCCGGGCCGCGATCGTCGAAGGTGCCGCGCCGGGCTCGTGGGCCGAGACCCGCCGGCAGTGAGCGGGGCGACGACACGATGCTGACCTGGCCACGCGCCGCCTGGGGGGCGGTCCTCGTGGGCGTGCTCGTCGCGGTGACCGCGTGCAGCAGCGGGCCGGATCTCCTCGACGGGGCTCGGGTCGCGCGGGCGGTCACGAGCCGCGCTCGGCTCGACTTCCCGGGTGTCCCGCTCGGCCCGACGCGCTGCCCGAAGGCGGTCGAGAAGCGCCGGGGCCAGACCTTCCGGTGCACCGTTGCGGTCGGTGGCCAGCGGCTGCGGGTCCGGGTCGTGCAGCGTGACGCGTCCGGTCACCTGCAGCTCGCGGCCCAAGAAGCCGTGATCCAGAAGCCGACCATCGAGCAGTTCGTCGGGCAGCACGCGTCGATCGCCGCGACGGTCAACTGCGGGTCGAGCCCGGTGCTCGTGCTCGCTCCCGGTGCGCACGTCGCGTGCTCGGTGAGCTTCGTCGACGGGACCATGCAGACGGTGTCGGTGCGGGTCATCGACACGTCGGGTACCGTCGCCGTGGAAGCCCCCGCGAAGTAGCCGGCGGCCTACGGGATGTGGACCTTCCCGTCGACCGGTGTGAGCCCCACCTTCCCGGGCGTGCCCGCCACCACCGCGGCGCGGATCAGCACGGCGATGAAGTCCCGGCTGTTCGGGGACAGGTACCGGTCGGGTCCCGTCGCGCCGTAGACCGGGACACCGTGCACGCCGCCGCCGAAGGCGGGCTGGTACAGGTTGAAGTTCACCCAGGATGGGTTGATGTCCATCTGCATGCCGCGCACCGCGCCCGCGGCGACGAGCGCGCTGGCGAGCCCCTCCGGGCTGAGGCCGCCTCCCGCCCAGATGAGCCCGCCCTTGGCGTCGACGCCGACTCCGGAGCGTTGCGTCTCGACGCCTCCCACCGAGGCACCCCACGACCCCGATGATCCGGCGTCGGCGGTGGGCGCCCCACCGTCGACGAGGAGGGAGAGGTTCTGGCGGACCGCGACCACGTTCGGTCCTGGCGTGACGTCGCGGCCCCACAGCCCGACCGTGAACGTGCCGTCGGCGAAGACCACGAACGAGGCCTGGCCCGCGGCGAGGTCTCGGAAGGTGTGCCCGAACGCGAGCACGCCGCCGGTGAAGTCACCGAACTTGAACCCGCCGTTGAATGCCGCCACCAGGTTCGGGCGGTTCGTGGAGTCGACCTGGCCGCCCCACGGCCACGGACCGCCGGGATCGCCGGTCCCGGGCACCACGACCGGGCGCACCAGGTTCGGTGGCATCCACGCCAGGGTGGCGCCGCCGCCCGACCCGAGGTACAGCACCGTCTGGCCGAGCACCTGGCGGCCCGCGGGATGCCAGGCGACCGATCCGCCGGGCGTCGCGGCGGGCGCGGTCGTCGTCGTGGTCGGCGGCGCCGTGGTCGACGTCGTCGTCGGCCGGCGCGCCGTCGACGCCGCCGCGGTCCCCGTCGCGGCGGCGACCAGGATCAGCGCGGCCGCGACGACGCACCGGACGTGCCCGCATCGACCCGTTCGCACGGCCGAAGTATGGCGTGTCGGCTCGACCGGCAGCCCGCGGGTCGGTGTCGCCGCGTCGTGTCGCTACCGGCGCGGCTGGAGCGCGACAACTGGGATCACCCGGGTCGTCTTGTCCTGGTACTCCTGGAAGCCGGGCATCCGCTCCGCCTGCAGGGCGTAGAGCCGGTCGCGCTCGTCGCCGGTGAGCACGACCGCGTCGGCGTCGAAGCGGTCGCGACCCACCTCGACGGTGACCGCGGGGTTCGCGACGAGGTTGTGGTACCAGTCGGGGTTGGTGGGCGCGCCGGCCTTCGACGCGAACACGATGTAGCGGTCGCCGTCGGGGAGGCACACGAGCGGGATGGTGCGGGCCTTGCCGGTCTTGGCTCCCGTCGTGGTAAGCAGCACCATCGGCGCCCCCTCGAACGGGCCGCCGACCTTGCCGTCGTTGGCTCGGAACTCGTCGATGATCGACTGGTTGAAGTCGGGCACGCGGGACCTCCGGGGATGTGGCCCGGCGACGGAGACACGCCGAGCGGGTCAGTGGCGGTTGTTGCGCGCCTTCTTGGCCGGCGCGCTCGCTTCCATTCCCGGGAGGAGACGGTAGTCAGGGTTCAAGATCACGAGCTTCCCGGACCGGTTCCCGACCATCCCCTCGACGACGAGCCGCGCGCCGGGTTCGATGCCGGCGATCCGCCGCCGCCCGAGGAACACCACGGTGATGCGGCCGCTGCTGTCGACGATGGTGCACTCCAGGGTGGGTTGACCCGACCAGGGTTGGACCCGCAGCGCATGGACCCGCCCCGCGATCCGCACCCGCTGCCGTTCGGCGATCGAGCCGATCGGGACCGCGCCCTCGACGTTCATGTCGGGGGTCGTGGCGGCGGCGTCCGGGTGGGCCCGGGCCCGCCGACGGGGGGCCCGGCGGGGCGCCGCCTCCTTGGCGGGGCGGGTGCGGCTCTCGCCGAGATGGAACGGGACGATTGTCACGTTGGCGTGCGGCAGCTCGCTGATGACGGCCGCCATCGTGTCGGCCGACCGGTCATGCAGCCACCGGTGCCAGAACCGGTTGTACTCCCGTCGGGGCAGCAGCACCGTCGCTTCGGTCTCGCCATCCGCGACGACCTCGGCGACCACGTCCAGCGCGGAGCGGGCGAGCCGCCGGTCGGGGCACTCGAGCAAATCGAGGGGGAGCCGGGAGAGCCCGAGGCGCCGCCACGCCACGGCGAGATCCTCGGTGCGGACCGGATCGAGGTCGAAGTGCACCGCCCGAAGCTCGTCAGGCATCAGCGTCCGGGCGTACTGGATGGCCCGCGCCGAGGACACGTCCAGCGCGTCGACGAAGACCAACACGACGTGTCGGCGCAGGATCGGCGCCTCGGCGGCCTGCGGGGCGTTCGCTGCGAGCTCCTCGGCTTCGGCCTCGTACTGCTTGTTCAGCCGTGTGAGGCCGTAGACCATGATCGGGACGAGGGCGATGATGACCCACGCGCCGAGGAACGAATTCGGTGGCTTGAACTTCGTGACCGCGATGATCACGGTGACGACGCCGGAGAGCGCGGAGCCCGTGGCGTTGATGAACAGGCCCTTGCGCCAGTGCGGTTCCTTGATCTTGATGTGGTGACGCGCCATCCCGGCCTGCGAGAGGGTGAACGACGTGAACACCCCGATCGCGTACAGCGGAATCAGCGTGTCCACCTTCGCCCCGGTGATGATGACGAGGAAGATCGACGAGGCGGAGAGCGCGAGGATCCCGTTGGAGAAGACCAGCCGATGGCCACGCTTCGTGAGCTGGCGCGGCATGAAGTTGTCGCCGGCGTGGAAGCTCGCCAGACGCGGAAAGTCGGCGAAGGACGTGTTGGCCGCCAAGACGAGGATCAGCAGTGTGCCGGCCTGCAAGCAGTAATAGAGACCGCTGCCGAGGGCGCCCCCACCGAAGACGATCTTGCCGATCTGGGAGATGACCGTCGGCGTCCCGCTCGCGTACGGCGCGACATGCATGTGGGCGGCGAGGATCGAGAGCCCCAAGAACATGAAACCGAGCGTCGTCCCCATGACCACGAGGGTCGTGCGGGCGTTCTTCCACTCCGGCACCCGGAACGCGGGGACACCGTTCGAGATCGCCTCCACGCCCGTGACCGCCGCGCCCCCCGACGCAAACGCCTTCAGAACGATGAACACGGTGGCGCCCATCAGGAGGCCACTGCCGCCGTGGCCAGCCTTCACCAACCCGGCGTGATGGAGCGTCTCGACCGGGAGATGACCGAAGAGCAGCTTGGAGAGCCCGATGCCGAGCAGCGCGATCATGGAGAAGATGAAGAAGTAGGTCGGGACGGCGAACATCCGACCGGACTCGCGGACCCCGCGCAGGTTCCCGTACGCGATGAACATGATGAAGAACACCGCGATCGGCACCGCGTACGACGTCAGGACCGGCGCCACCGACGTGAGCGCCGCCGTCCCGGCCGCCACCGAGACGGCGACGGTGAGGACGTAGTCCGTGAGCAACGCGACCCCGGCGACCTGGGCCGGGAGCAGCCCGAAGTTGTCCCGCGTCACGATGTACGCGCCGCCGGCACTCGGGTAGGCCTTGATGGTCTGGCGGTACGAGAGGATCAGGAACGCCAACACGACGAGCAGCGCGATCGTGATCGGCATGACGAGCGCGAACGCGGCGACGCCGATCGCCGGCACGAGCACGGTGAGGATCTGCTCGGTCCCGTACGCGACCGACGACAGGTTGTCCGACGCGAACACGGCCAGCGCGGTGGGCTTGCCGAGCCGCTCGTGGACGAGCTGCTCGGTGTCGAGCGGGGGTCCGAGCAGCCGGTTCTTGATTCGGTACCCGAGCGACTCGGGGACCTCGACGGACGGCGCGACCGGGGGTGGGGTCGGCGGGGCGGCCGGGCCGCCCCCTCGGAGTTCGGTTTCGGTCTTCACGGGGCTCCCAGGCGCGCCGCAGCGGGGGTCCTCGCAGTCTGGCATGACCCGCTCACCCGGCCGTGACCAGGCACAAGATTGGCTGCGGCTGTGCCAGGATCGGTGGATGCACGTCATCGTGGTGGGCTGTGGCCGGGTGGGGTCGGAGCTGGCGGTCACCCTCGATCAGGGGGGCCACAGCGTCGCGGTCATGGACAAGAACCCGGCCGCGTTCCGCAAGCTGCCCGGCGACTGGGGCGGCCGGACGGTGCACGGCTTCGGATTCGACCGTGACCATCTCGAAGCCGCCGGGGTCCACGAGGCAGGCGCGTTGGCCGCGGTGACGAGCGGCGACAACTCCAACATCCTCGCCGCCCGGATCGCCCGGGAGACGTTCGAGATCCCGCGGGTCGTCGCCCGCATCTACGACCCCCGCCGGGCGATCATCTACCAGCGGCTCGGGATCGCGACCGTCGCGACCGTCACCTGGACCACCGACCAGGTCATGCGGCGGCTCTTCGAGGACGACTCGGTGACCGAGTGGTCCGAGGCCAGCGGTCAGGTCGTCCTCGTGGAGCGGACCCTGCCCGACGGGTGGGCCGGCCACCCGCTGGCCGCGCTCGCCGGCGGGGACCGGTTCCGGCTCGTGGCGATGACCCGAGCCGGGCAAGCCCAGATCGTCGCCGACGACCTCCTCGGACAGGACGGTGACCTCGTGCACATCGCGGTGCGCAAGGACGCGCTCGACGAGCTCTCCCAAGTGCTCAACAATCCGCCGACGACGGCCGGGCACTGAGATGCAGGTCGCGATCGCCGGGGCCGGCAACGTCGGCTGCTACATCGCGGGTGACCTGCTCGCCACGGGCCATGACGTGCTGCTGATCGACAAGAACCAGGGGCTCGTCGATCGCCTCCGGCCGACCCTCGACGTGAACTGGTTCGTCGGCGACGCCTGCGAGGTCAACAGTTTGCACAGCGCAGGGATCGACGGCAGCGACGTCATGGTCGCCGCCACCGGCGACGACGAGGACAACCTGGTCGTCTCGCTCCTCGCGAAGCAGGAGTTCGCCATCCCCCGCGTCGTCGCCCGGGTGAACCATCCGAAGAACCAGTGGCTGTTCAACGAAACGTGGGGCGTCGACGTCTCCGTCTCGACGCCCCACCTACTGTGCGCGCTCGTCGAGGAGGCCGTGTCCGTCGGTTCGCTCGTCCGTCTCCTCCAGTTCGAAGGAGGCCAGGCCCGGCTGGTCGAGGTCACGCTGGCCGACGACTCACCGGCCGCGGGACACAGCATCGCTGACCTCGCGGTGCCGCGGGACGCGACGGTGGTCGCGGTCGTGCGGGAAGGCCACGTCGTGGTGCCGCGCGGGGACACGGTGGTGAACGCCGGCGACGAGGTCCTGGCGCTCGTGACACCCGACTCCGAGGACCCGGTGCGGTCCATCCTCATCGGCGCCTGAGACCAACGGCGCGCGCGACCGCCTCGGCGGTCGGGCCGGGAACTGCTCGCGATTGAGCCGGTAGCCTGCGCGCAGCGTCTGATCGACCAGGACGAACCTCGAGAGCGGACCGCGCCCGGTGGAGCCAGAACCGCACCCTGCAGTGAGCGACGGACGGCTGGGGCGCACCGGCGTCGCCCTTTCGCTCGTCAGCCCGCTCGTCGTCGCCGCGGTGCTCGTCCCGTTCCGGGGCGACCTGCAGCCCTCGAGCGTCGCGCTCGTCCTCGTGCTCGCGGTGCTCGTCGCCGCGGTGGTCGGCGGCCGACTCGGAGGCGTGATCGCCGCGCTGGTCGCCGCGGTGGCGTTCGACTTCCTGTTCACTCGCCCCTACTACTCGTTCTCGATCAACAACAGCGACGATGTGCAGACCGTGGTCCTGCTGCTCGCGGTGGGGCTCGCCACCGGGGAGATCGTCGCCCGCAGCCGCCAGAGCCGCGCCATGGCTCGGCGGCGCAGCCGCGAGGCCGAGCACCTTCGGCACCTCGCGGAGGTCGCCGCAGGCGGCGAGTCCCCGGGCCGCCTCGTCAGCGTGGTGCAGAACGAGCTCACCGAGATCCTCGACCTGAAGAGCTGCCGGTTCGAACGGCCGCCGTTCCCGACGACGCTGCCCCAGCTGCGGCACCGGGGGATCCGCGTCGACGCCGGGACCTCCGACCCCGCCGGGCTCAACAGCCAGGTCGAGCTGCCGGTGCGGGGAGGCGGCCGGCTCCTCGGCCGCTTCGTGCTCACGATGCCGGCCGACGGCACCGGGATGGGTCTCCCCCGCGACAGCCGTGAGCTCGCTGCGGCGCTCGCCGACCAGCTCGGCGCGGCACTCGCCGAACGGGGCGGCCCCACCGCCTGATCCGACCCGTGGGCGACACGGGCGCGATGGGTAGCGTCGGTCGATGGTGCGCTCACCACCGGCGGCAGCGGACGCCCCTGCCCCACTGCCGTCGGGGCGCGACCCGATCGACAGCGGACCCGGCGCCGGCGCCGCACTCGACCCGCGTCGCTGGTTCACGCTCGTCATCGTCATCAGCGCCGCGCTGATCGTGGTGCTCGACAACTCGGTGCTCAACGTCGCGATCCCGACGATCCTGCGGGAGTTCCACACCACGCTCCCGAGCGTCCAGTGGGTCGTGACCGGGTACGCGCTCACGTTCGCCAGTCTCCTCATCATCGGCGGCCGCCTCGGCGATCTCTACGGGCACCGCCGCATCTTCATCATCGGCGCGGCGCTGTTCGGCGCCGGATCGCTCCTCGCGTCGCTCTCGTGGTCGGTCGGGAGCCTCATCCTCGGGGAGGCGATCATCGAGGGGATCGGCGCCTCCCTGATGCTGCCCGCGACGCTGGCCATCCTGTCCACCACGTTCAGCGGCTCCGAGCGGGGACCAGCGTTCGCGGTGTGGGGCGCGACGGCCGGCGCGGCCGCGGCGCTGGGCCCGGTCGTGGGCGGCTTCCTCACCACCGAGTACTCGTGGCGGTGGGCGTTCCGGATCAACGTGATCATCGCCCCCGCCGCGATCGTCGGCGCCCTGCTCGTCATGAACAAGACCCCGCGGGATACCGAGCGCCGCCAGATCGACATCCCGGGCGCCGCGCTCATCGCCGCGGGGATGTTCCTCCTCGTGTTCGGGTTGAGCGAGGGCCCGATCTACGGATGGCTGACCCCGACCAAGACCTTCACCGCGGGGGGCACGACGATCTGGCCCCGGTCCGCGCCGATCTCGATGATCCCGGTCGTGTTCCTCGTCGCCGCGTTGATCCTCACGGGCTTCTACCGGCTGGAACGGAGCAAGGAACGCGCCGACCGGGCGCCGCTCTTCGAGTTCGGCCAGCTCCGCCACCGGACCTTCCGGTACGGCCTGCTCACCACGATCGTGCTCGCGATGGGCCAGCTCGGTCTGCTGTTCGTCCTGCCCGTGTTCCTCCAGGACGGCAAGCATCTGAGCGCCGAGACCAACGGGCTGTGGGTCCTGCCCACCGGCCTGTTCATCATCGTCGGCGCCCAGGTCGGTGGTCGCCTGACCCGCCGGATCGGCACTACCTCCGTCGCGCGGACCGGGCTGGTGCTCGAGACCATCGGTCTGGTGTCGATCGCGTTCGCGATCTCACCCCGGCTCACCTTCTTGTCTCTGCTGCCCGGGTTCGCGTTCTACGGCGTCGGCATCGGGTTCGCCAGCTCCCAGCTCACCAACATCGTCCTGTCCGCCATCCGCAAGGAGAAGGCCGGCTCCGCGAGCGGGGCGAACACGACCGCCCGTCAGATCGGGAGCGCCCTCGGTGTGGCCGTGATCGGGGGGCTGCTCACCGCCGAGACGGTCCGACACGCCGTCCCCGCGGTGGAGCGGTCGTCGCTGCCCGCGGCCGTGAAAGCGAAGGCCAGCGCCGGACTCCACGCCCTGGGGCCCAACTTCGCGCCGCCGCGCCATACCGGCGCGCACGGGGTCGCGGTGCTGCGCGACATCCTCGACTCCGCGGTCGCGGCGGGAACCCGGCCCGCGCTGTTCTTCGCCGCGACGGTCGTCGGCGCGGGCGCGTGCCTGTCGCTGCTCATCCCGCAGATCGGCGGCAGCGTCGAGATTGACGATCTCGACGAGATCGCCGAGGCGCTCGATGGGGTCGACGCGTGACCAGCCCGGTCCGGGTCGTGACGATCTCGGCGACCTACGGCGCCGGCGGGACCATCGTCGCGCCCGCGGTGGCGGAGCGGCTCCAGCTGCCGTACCTCGATCGGCTCGTTTCGCCCCCCGTGGCGCATCAGGCCTACACGGCACCAGGGCCGGAGCAACCCGGACGAGGCGAGGGCGTGACGCGTCGGCTGCTCGCGGCGATGGCCGCGCTGCCCACGGTCTTCGGGACGGGTATCCCCCAACCGGTCGAGGAGGAGGAGGTGCGGGAAGAGATCGAGGCCAGCATCCGCGCCCTGGCCGAGGCCACCGGTGGTGTCCTCCTCGGGCGGGGCGCCACGATGGTCCTGGCCGACACGCCCGGCGTGTTCCACGTCCGGCTGGATGGACCGCCGGAACGACGCGTCCGCCAGGCGATGACCCTGTCGGGTGTCGACGAAGCCGAAGCTCGGAAGCGTCAGCGCGAGATCGACCGGGCCCGGACCGCGTATCTCCGGCGCTTCTATGACACCGACGGCAGCGACCCTCGCCTCTACCACTTCGTCCTCGACAGCACCGCGGTGACGCTCCCGACGTGCGCCGAGCTCATCGTGACCGCCGCGACCACCTTCTGGGCCACTCCCCCCGCCTGAACTCACCGGGTCTCACGGCGCGTCGGGGAGCTCCTCGAACATCAGGAACCAGGCCAGGTTCACGGCCAGGAACACCAGGATCGACAGCAGGATCGCCTCGCACTGCAGCGGGGTCAGCGACACCCCGAGGTTCGACACGACCGCGGGATGCAGCGCGATGACGGCGATGAGCGCGTAGAGGGCCGCGGCGACGAGCGTCGCGCCGTTCACGACGAGGTTCATCCCGGTCCCGATGCGTCCCCAACGGCTGATCCAGGCCAGCGCGGCCGCGCCGATGATCGCCACGGTCGCGAACGACACCCGCCACACGTCCTGGCTCGCGACGTCCACCAGCGCGAGGAGGCTCATGAGCCCGGGCAGCGCGAACTGGAGGGTGATCGCGTACGTCCGTCGCCGCTGCGCCTGGTTGGCCCGCCACTCCGCGTGCCGGGTCTGCACCACGATCAGCCACAGGCCGAGGAGCGTGAAGCTCGTCGGCGCGAACGCCTGGTAGAAGCCGCTGATCATCCGGGACCCCCTCGGCCGGCCAGCTCCGTCACCGCGCCGGCACTATGCCATGCGCGCTCCGTGCGGGTCGGGGCTTATCGGCCATGCGAGTGACGAGGTCGCCGAGCCCGTCGGCACGGAATGGGTCGACGGGAGCCACGAGGCCGTCCCCCTAAGATCAGGGGCCGGCGCGCGAGAGGCGCGGGGAGTAGCTCAACTTGGCAGAGCGCCTGCTTTGGGGGCAGGAGGCCGGGGGTTCAAATCCCCCCTCCCCGACCGGACGACGTCACCGATGACGGTGCGCCGTTCCTGCGGGTGTAGCTCAATGGTAGAGCCCCAGCCTTCCAAGCTGGTGATGCGGGTTCGATTCCCGTCACCCGCTCGCAGCAGATTCTTCGGCGCGCGGGCATCATCCACGGCGGGCGCGTGCCCCGCTCGAGCGATTCCGGGTACGGGGACGGCGGCGCAGCGCCTTCTGCAGCTCCGCCTTCGTCATCGTCGACCGGCCGCGGACGTTGCGCCGTTGCGCCTCGGCGTAGAGCTCGTCGAAGGAGTCGTCTTGCTCGTGGTCGTCGGGTCCGGCGATCGCCGCCCGGGTGCGGGACACGAGCTCGGGGGCGCCCTCGACCCGCATGCCCATCCCGGTCCGCTGCGACAGCATGTTGTAGAGAACGAGGATCCCGGTCGCGATCGCGACGATGAACGCGGTGAACACCGCGAACATCAGCAGCACGAGCAGCCAGCTCCAGATCGTGTCGGCGTGGAACGAGCCGAACCCGATCCGGTTCATGAGACCTTCGACGGCCGCGGTCATGCCCTTCGAGAGCAGCCAGGGCAGGAACGCCGCGAGGAAGAACACGAGGAACAGGCCCCCGATGAAGGCGCTCATGACGGTCGCGGCGGACACGACGTCGAACTCGCGGACACGCTCGCCGTCTCGGTAGAGCTCTCGGGTCATCGGGTTGGTCGGTCGCACGGGCCCAGGCTACGCGGGTCGAGGGCGCTCAACCGCTTCGTACGTCGCTCCGCCCGGTGGTGGACGCCAGTGCGGGTCGCGGCCCCGCGACGCGAGGAAGCGATCGGGCGCGCTGGCGTCCGATCGAACCGGGACGGGTGGGGCGAAGAGGCTGGACCCTTCGGACCCGTGTTCGCCGACGGGCCCGGCAGCGAGCGCGGCGGCGCACCAACCGTCGTCGAGCCGGTACGACACCCCGGCCGAGCGGGCGAGATCCCAGGTGTGGATCAGCACGTCGCCGGTGATGGCGCGCAAGACATCGACGGGGCGACGCTCGTCCCCGTCGAAGTGCGGCACCGGTTCGCCCAACCCCGGGTGACGGAGGGCGGCGCCGATCGCGCGCTCGGTTGCGAGCCAGCGGGCCGTCGAGCCCGCCCGGGGCCGGTGGGCCCGCACGCCCAGCGGGCGGAGGAGCAAGAACTCGTGGAACCCGATGACGTGCTCGACGAGGGCCCGGGCGTCCCATTCCGTGCAGGGCGTCGGGGCCGTCCACCGGTCGGCGGGAACCTGGCGGACCACCGCCGTGAAGTCACCACAGGCGTGGACGTGGTCCGCGGCGAGACCGTTCGACGCTTCCATCTCTACCTCCTCCTCTACCTGTCCTCTGGTGGCCTCAAGTCCCTTATCGGATCATGATCCTATGTAACATAGATCGATGTCCGAGAAGCGGTGGTGGAGGATCGACGATCTGGCCCGGGCGACGGGCGTGACAGCGAGAAACCTGCGGGCGTACCAGTCTCAGGGGCTCCTGGCCGCACCCCGCCTGGTCGGCCGGGTCGGCCGCTACGACGCGGGCCATCTCGACCGGGTGCGAGCGATCCAGCGACTCCACGCGAGGGGGTTCTCCCTGACGGGGATCAAGGTCCTCTTCGACGCCCACGACCGAGGTCAGACGCTGGCCGACCTCCTCGGCGTGGCCGCGTCCGCCGGGGAGCCCCGCACCGGCGGCAGGGTGTCCCACCTCCCCCGTCTGGCGTTGCTCCCGGGGCCCTGGGCGGAGCACCTCACGGCGACGGCCCCGACCGCCAACTAGGAGGCTTCGACCGGGCAGGGGCTCCACCACGGGTGAAGGGCTGTGGGGCGTGACATGGATCACATCCCCCGGAAAGGCGCCCATTTCGGGCCCCACAGTTTCGAGAGTCGGGGGGACGTCCCTAGGGTGGGGCTCGGAGTTCCACGGATGTCATTTGACCCGTAGCGAGCTTCAACCCCCCAACCAAACGAGTCTCTCGTCGCGCGCGCGCGGCGAGGCGCAA
>DATISY010000043.1:0-32867 GCA_035468285.1 Acidimicrobiia bacterium
AAGTGAATGTTGAAGCCATGCGCGAACGCCAGCGAGTCGCGCTCTTCGAGATTGGGTTCGATGTCCCGCTCGTAGACGCGTGCCTGCTCCGTGTCGGGGAGGAGCACCATGATGACGTCGGCTTCCTTGACGGCCTCCGCGGTGGGCAGGACCCGCAGGCCGGCTTCCTCGGCCTTGGCCCACGACCGGGATCCCTCACGCAGGCCGACGCGCACGTCGACACCTGAGTCCTTGAGATTGAGCGCGTGGGCGTGACCTTGGGATCCGTAGCCGAGGACCGCGACCTTGCGGCCTTCGAGGAGGGCCGCGTCGGCGTCGGCGTCGTAGTAGATGGAGGCAGGCATCGGGCCCTCCGTTGGGGTGTTGGGCGGTGGTCAGGCTATCGAACGAGCCCGTTGAGGCTCGGTGCCGCTCGGGTGGGAACGGCGGTCGGTTCGGTTCGGTGGGGCGCGGGTCGCGGTTTGGTCACACGCTGCACACGACGGCGGCCCGAAGCGCCGTGTGGTGATCCGGGTGAGCGAGCCTTGCCCGTCGCGGGTGACGACACCGGCGACGTCGGGGTTCGCGACCCAGACGGCGCCGAACCCGACCGCGATCCCTTCCGAACCCGCCGGGACGGCGACGGTGCGGATCGTGTTGTCAAGGTTGCTGATCCTCGCGAGGGACCGAGCTTGACCGAGGGCCCACGCCGACCCGTCGGCCACGGCGAGGCCGTCGAGTGCCGCGGCTCCGGTGCCATGCAGGACGTTGGTCGACGGATCGATCCGGTGGGCGTTGATGCACTCGGCCCAGGTCGTGCCGGCATCGTCCGCGATCGCGTCGCAGTTCACCGGCGTGGCAATGGTCGCGGCCACCGCGTTGGTGTTCGGGTCGATCCGCCAGATCACGGCCTGGCGGTCATCGAACGTGCGTCCCGACACCCAGAGCGTGGCTGGGTCCGCGGCGATCCCGAACGTCACTGAGCCCACCCAGATCGCGGTGCGCACCGAGTTGGTGCTCGCGTCGATCCGGACGACGGTGCCAGCCGGGTTCGCCACCCACACATCCGTTCCCGTGACGGCGATCGCGCCCGGCTCGACGCCGAGGTCGATGGTGGCGACGACGCGGTTGGTGGTCGGCTCGATGCGGAGCAGTGCGTTGGCCCGGTCGTGAGCCCGAGCCCAGAGCGCGCCCGCGCCGACCGCGATGGGTGTGGCGGCGCCGCGGACTCGCCGGATGCGGCCCGTGCCAGGATCGATGTGGGACACCCGGCCACCGTCGCCGACCCAGACGGCGCCGGCGCCGACGACGACGCGGTCTGGGATTCCGCCCACATGGATGGTGGCGAACCCGGGCTCGGCAGGGTGACGCGCGCCCGCCGCGGTGACGGGGACGACCGTCCCGAGGCCGGCGATTGCGACGCCCACGAGGAGGCGCAGCGCGGTGCCGCGGCCGACGAACGTGGCGCGCGCCGGGGCTCGGCGCCGCCCCGGACCGGCCATCCGCTCGGCCTACGCGCCGCGGGACTTGACCGCACGCAACCGGGCCGGACGGCGAGCCAGGGTGGGGAGCGCGACTCGGCCGGTGCGTTGCAGCTCGACCAGCCCGAACGGTGTCAGCAGGTCGGTCATCGCGTCGAGTTTCGCGGGGGTGCCGGCCACGAGGATGGTGAGGGCCTCGAATCCGACGTCCTCGATCTTGGCTTCGAAGATCGCGGCCAGCTCGGTGATCTGGGACCGCGCATCGGCCGAGGCCTTGACGGTCACGAGCATCAGCTCGCGTTCGATGGCCTCCTCAGGTGTGAGCTCGACGATCTTGATGACCGGGATGAGCTTGTTGAGCTGCTTCGTGACCTGCTCGAGCGGTGTCTGGTCGGCGTCGACGACGATGGTCATCCGACTGAACCGCTCGTCCTCGGTGGGGCTGACCGCCAGGGACACGATGTTGAAGCCCCGCCGGGCGAACAGGCCCGCGATTCGGCTGAGCACGCCGAACTTGTTCTCGACGAGGACGCTCAGGATGTGGTGGCGTGGTGCGTTCGGCATCGTCGGCTCCTTACCGCCCGCCACGGTGGTCGTGGGCGGGGTCGAGGATGATCTCGTCGTTCGACGCGCCGGCCGGGACCATCGGGTACACCTTCTCGCGGTAGTCGACACGGAAGTCGATCACCACTGGCCGGTCATCGATCTCGTTCGCCTTCTCGATCGTCGGGACGACATCGTCGGGATGGTCGACGCGGAAGCCGACGCAGCCCATCGCCTCGGCCCACTTCACGTAGTCGGGCAGGTCGGGCGAGAGGTACACCTCGCTGTACCGCTCCTCGTAGAACAGCTCCTGCCATTGCCGGACCATCCCGAGGTAGGCGTTGTTGAGGATCGCGATCTTCACCGGGATCCGCTCGGCGCTCGCGGTGACGAGCTCCTGGGCGGTCATCTGGAAGCATCCGTCACCGTCGACGGCCCACACGAGCCGCTCGGGCTTGCCGACCTTCGCTCCGATCGCCGCGGGGACTGCGAAGCCCATCGTCCCGAGCCCACCCGAGTTGACCCAGGTGTACGGATGGTTGAACCGCCACCGTTGGCTGGTCCACATCTGGTGCTGTCCGACCCCGGAGACCACGATCGTGTCGTCTGGCGTGTGGTCGCGCAGCATGTCGATCACGAACTGGGGCTTGAGGGGCCCGTCCTCGTGCTGGTCGAGGAAGAGCGGGTAGTGCTCCTGCCACTCTCGGAGCTGGGTGTGCCACGGTGCGAGGGAAGGCCAGTCGTGCTTCGTGCGGCTGGACCGGACCGCGTCGGTCAGCTCCTCGATGACGAGACGGCAGTCCCCCACGATCGGCACGTCGGGGCGGCGGACCTTGCCGAGCTCGGCGGGGTCGATGTCGACGTGGATGATCTTCGCGTCGGGCGCGAAGGCCCCCACCTTGCCGGTGACCCGGTCATCGAACCGAGAGCCCAGCGCAACCAGCAGGTCCGCGCGCTGCATCGAGGTGACGGCCGTGTAGTTGCCGTGCATCCCGGGCATGCCGAGACACAGCTCGTGGTCGTCGGGGAACGCGCCCCGCGCCATGAGCGTCGTCACCACGGGGAACCCGGTCAGCTCGACGAGCTCACGGAGCGCCTCGGCAGCGCGGGCCTTCAGGATCCCACCGCCGGCGTAGATCACGGGGCGCTGCGCGTCGGCCATGAGCCGCGCCGCGTCCTTGATCTGCTTGGCGTGGCCGCGCATCGTCGGCTTGTAGCCGGGGAGGTCCACGGTGTCTGGCCAGTACCACTCCATCATCTGGTTCGAGATGTCCTTCGGGACGTCGACGAGCACGGGACCGGGGCGGCCGGTCGTGGCGACGTGGAACGCCTCGCGCACGATGCGAGGGATGTCCTGAGCGTTCGTGACGAGCCAGTTGTGCTTGGTGACCGGCATCGTGATCCCGACGGTGTCGCATTCTTGGAAGGCGTCGGTGCCGATCACCGTGTACGCGACCTGTCCGGTGATCACCACGATCGGGATCGAGTCCATGTACGCGTCACAGAGCGGCGTGACGATGTTCGTGGCCGCCGGCCCGCTGGTGACCATCGCCACCCCGGCACGGCCCGTGGCGTGGGCGTACCCCTCGGCCATGTGCCCGGCGCCCTGCTCGTGGCGGACGAGGATGTGGCGGATCGAGCTGTCGATGAGCGGGTCGTACACGGGCAGGATCGCCCCGCCGGGCAGGCCGAACATGACCTCGGTGCCTTCCATCTCGAGACTCTTGATGAGTGCTTGGGCCCCGGTCAGTTGCATTGCAGCTTCCTTGCCTTCGTCGGGATATAAAGCGCCCCTCGCTTTGGCGAGGGGCGGGAGAAGCGCACGCGCGCGTGGTGGCCGGCGTGCGCTACGTAACTACGAGGATCTGGTCGCGGCTCATGACCCCACCATTCTGGCAGACCGGGAGCAGCGCGGCAAACGCATACCCGTCGGGGTGACGACGTCGAGGCGGTGACGTCACCGCTGGTGCACGGGACACCAGTACGTGGTGCGACCCGCGACGGTCTCGCGGCGCAGGGGTGCGCCGTCACGTGGACAGAACCCGCCGGGCTGGCGGGCCGCCATGAGGTCGCCGGTGTGCGAGCCGCCCCGTCGGCCCAGGACCCGCAGCGTCGTGCTGATCGACCGGGCGAGGCGGGCCTCCTCGGCCCGGTCGAGGCTTGCGGCGATGCGGCCCGGGGCGATCCCGGCCCGCCACAGGATCTCGTCGACGAGCAGGTTGCCGAGCCCGGCGATGACCGCCTGGTTCATGAGGGCGGCCTTGATCGGGGTGCGGCGGGTTCCGACCGCGGCGCGCAGGCGGGCGGCGTTGAGGGTGAACGCGTCGGGGCCGAGCCGGTCTTCGACGGGTTCGAGCTCGACAGCACCAAGGCGACGCGGGTCGCGGAGGGCAAGGCTGCCGCCGTCCGCGAACCGGATCGTGAAGCGGTGCCAGACCGGGTTCTCCCGATCGCTGGCGTAGAGGAGGGGTTCGCCCGCGGCGATCCCGTCGACGAGCACCCGGCCGGTCATACCGAGGTGCAGGCCGACCGTCGGCCCGGATGTGTCGCCTGGCTCCTCTGCGGTCGGGTGCTCGGTGTCGAGGAGAAGCAGCTTGCCGCGACGGCGCGCCGTGGTGAACCGATGCCCGGGAAGGATCCGGCGGATGAGCTCACCGGTGAGACCGCGCTTGAGGTACCAGGCGTCGGGCGCCTCGACGGTGGCGACCGCCCGATCGAGCGCGCGCGCTTCGATCAGCTGTCGCGCTTCCTCGACTTCGAGGATCTCGGGCACGCCGGCGGGCGGTCAGGCGCTGGTGATGGCGCCGCGCTCGGCTCCTTGAGCCAGCCGGGCGTACTTCGCCAGCACGCCTTGGGTGTATCGGGGCTCGAGGGGCTTCCAGGTCGCGCGGCGCGCCTCGAGGACGGCCTCGTCGACGAGCAGGTCGATGGTGTGCGCGCCGGCGTCGATGACGATGCGGTCGCCTTCTTCGACGAGACCGATCGGGCCGCCGTCCACCGCCTCAGGGGCGACATGACCGACGCAGTACCCATGCGTGCCCCCGGAGAAGCGGCCATCGGTGACGAGCGCAGCGTCGGCGCCCCGTCCGGCACCTTTCATCGCCCCGGTCACCGCGAGCATCTCGCGCATCCCGGGGCCGCCCTTCGGGCCCTCGTACCGGATCACGACGACGTCGCCCGGTTCGATCCGGCCACCGAGGATGGTTTCCATCGCGGCTTCTTCCCCGTCGAACACCCGGGCTCGACCGTCGAAGCGGAGGGTGTCGATGCCGGCCACCTTCACGACGGCGCCATTTGGTGCGAGCGAGCCGCGGAGCACCGCGATCCCACCCTGCGCGTGCAGCGGCTCGGTGAGGCGGTGCACGACCTCACGGTCGGGGGGCGGCGGGTCCAGCGCGGCGAGGTTCTCGGCGAGCGTGCGGCCCGTGATGGTGAGGCAGTCGCCGTGCAGGAGTCCGGCTTCGAGGAGCTCGGCCATGACGACTTGCACGCCGCCGACGCGGTCGAGGTCGGTCATGTGGTACTTGCCGTGGGGCTTCATGTCGGCGAGGTGGGGCACCGTGGCGCCGATGCGGTTGAAGTCGTCGAGCTCGAGCTCGACCTCGGCTTCGAAGGCGATGGCGAGGAGGTGCAGGACCAGGTTGGTGGAGCCGCCGAGCGCCATCCCGACCGCGATGGCGTTCTCGAATGCCTCTTTCGTCATGATCTGGCGGGGTCGGATACCGGACTCCAGGAGTCCGATCACGCTGCGCCCCGATTCGAACGCGAAGTCGTCGCGGCGACGATCGACCGCGGGCGGAGCGGAGCTGCCCGGGAGCGACATGCCGAGCGCCTCCGCGGCGGACGCCATCGTGTTCGCGGTGAACATCCCCGCGCAGGAACCCTCGGTCGGGCAGGCGCGCCGCTCGATCTCGCCGAGCTCGTTCTCGGTCAGGGTTCCCGCGGCGCACGCACCGACGGCCTCGAACACGCTGACGATGTCGAGGCTCTGGTCCTTCCAGTGACCGGGCAGGATCGACCCCCCGTAGAGGAATACGGATGGCAGGTTGATGCGCGCCGCGGCCATCAACATGCCGGGGAGGCTCTTGTCGCATCCCGCGAAGGTGACCATGCCGTCGAGGCGCTCGGCGTGCATCACGCACTCGATGGAGTCAGCGATGATCTCGCGGCTTACGAGCGAGGCTCGCATGCCTTCGTGGCCCATGGAGATGCCGTCGCTGATGGCGATCGTCATGAACTCGATCGGGTAGCCACCCGCGTCGCGGACACCGTCTTTGGCTCGCTTCGCGAGCCGGTCAAGCGGGAGGTTGCACGGCGTCACTTCGTTCCAACTTGAGACCACCCCGATCTGGGACTTGCCCCAGTCGGCGTCGGTCATGCCGATGGCGCGGAGCATGGCGCGCGCCGGCGCGCGCTCCATGCCGTCGGTGACCTCGAAGCTGCGCGGTTTCAACGGGTCGGTCATGGGGCCAGCGTACTGGTGGGCTCGCAGCCGACCGTATGCTCATTTTGTGACAGTGCTGGTCGGGACGGTCGCCGGCGTCCTGGTCATCGGGGACGACGACCGACCGCGCCGCGAGGTCGAGGGCCGCGTGACCGCGTTGGCACCTGACCCGAGCGGAGCCTGCTGGGGTGTCCTCGACGGCTACCAGCTCCTCCGCCGCGCGCTGGACGGGTCGTGGGACCTGGTGCCGGTCACCGTCGGCAGCCCGATCACCACGGTGCAGGCCACCGGCTACGGCGCGATCGTCGGGACCGCTGACGCTCGCCTCTGGGCCGTCGTGGGTGACGAGACCGCTCCCGTCGCCGGTTTCGACGTGGTCGCCGGACGCGACACCTGGCACGCGGTCGGGAGCGCCCGCCCCTACATCCGGTCGGTCACCTCGACCGTGGGCGACGGTGCCCTGTTCGCGTCGGTGCACGTCGGGGGGATCCTCCGGTCGACCAACGGAGGGGCGAGCTGGGTTCCGACCGTCGATGTCGATGACGATGTCCACGAGGTCCGCGCCCACCCCGTCGATCCGACGCGGGTGATGGCCGCGGCGGGGATCGGCTTGCTGGAGAGCGTCGACGGTGGGGCGACATGGCTCGCGCCGAGCACGAACGGGCTGCACGCGACGTATCTGCGGGCGCTCGCCTTCCCGACAGGGGCCGTCATCGTGAGCGCCTCCGACGGGCCCTTCGGCGACCGCATCGCGCTGTACCGCCGGGAGCTCGACGGGCGGGCTTTTGAGCGCTGCACCACCGGCCTGCCCCCCTGGCTCCCCGCCATCGTCGACACCGGCTCACTCGCGGCCGCGGGGCGACGAGTGGCCGCGGGAACCGGCGATCAGGTCGCGCTCAGCGACGACGGGGGTCAGCGGTGGGCCATCGCCGCCCGCGGCCTCCC
Source organism: Acidimicrobiia bacterium (assembly GCA_035468285.1). GTDB lineage: Bacteria > Actinomycetota > Acidimicrobiia > IMCC26256 > PALSA-555 > PALSA-555. Next base: position 7,393 of record DATISY010000043.1, read on the forward strand.
CGTCGTGACGGCCGTGGCGCTCCTCGGGCCCCGGGTGGATTCGGGCTCGTAACCCCGGGCATAGTCGTCGGGTCTCATAGTTCTCCCCCCTCGCGCGTCGTCGGCGCGTCGGACGGCCCACGGAACCGAGCCTGATGTCGACCCAGCGCCAGACCACCGCGGTCGCGGTCGCCGGACCGGCGGGCGTCACCGAACGCACCTTCGCCCATCACGGCGCCGCGGCGAGCGCGCGGTTGGCGTGGTTCACCGACGGCCTGGCGCGGATGATGTCGGAGGCGGGCTACGACGCCCGACCCGAACCTGGTCCCGACGTGCAGGTCGTCCTCCACGTTGTCGACCTGGCGCGGCCGCGACCCTATCGGCGCCGCAACGCGCCGACGTTCGTGGTCGCCATCGCAGAGGTTGACCAGCCGCCCGACGACCTGCTCCGCACCGGGTACCCCGTCCTCGTGCGCGGGCTGGCCAACCTCGCGGTCCTCGTCAGCACGAACGACACCGAGCGCGCCGCGCATTTCGTCACCCTCGAGCAGGGCACCTCCACGGTCCGGCACACCGGGAGCGACGACGCATTCTTCGGTGAGGTGTTCGGCCGCGTCGAGCCCCTGGCATCCTCGCGGCTCGTCATCGCCAACGACATCCGGCCTGACCTCCCGCCGGAACTGTGGGGAGGGGACGACCAGACCCGCCAGCTGGAACAGGGCGGCGAGCGGCTCGACCGCCTCAACCTCCTGCCCGCGCCGTTCCCGATCGAGGAGCTCCTCTCGGAGCGGGACCTCCGCCACGTGAAGCTGCTGTACGGGATTGGTGGGCTCAGCTACGGGAACCTCAGCGCCCGCCGCCAGCCCCCCACGACCTCCGAGTACGGCCCCGAGTTCTGGATGAGCGCCAGCGGCGTCGACAAGGCGACCCTCCACCGCGTCGGCCGAGACGTCCTCCTCGTCCGGGGCTACGACCCAGAGCGCGACGCAATGGTGTTGTCGGTGCCCCCGGACATGGAGCCGAACCGAGTGTCGGTCGACGCCATCGAGCACTGGATGATCTACCGAGAACACCCCGAGGTCGGCGCGATCGTGCACGTGCACGCCTGGATCGACGGGACCGTCGCCACCGACATCAGCTACCCGTGCGGGACCCTCGAGCTCGCTGATGCCGTCGCCGGCCTCGTCCGGGCCGCGCCCGACGCCGCCCGCGCCATCGTCGGCCAGCGCAACCACGGACTCACGATCACCGGACCCGACCTCGACGACATCTTCGAGCGGATCGAGGGACGCGTCGTGCCGCACGTCCCGATGGACTAGGCGGCGGCTCAGTCTTCCGCGCGGGCCGCTCCAGGCGTTGATCTTGCCCGACCACCGTGGCTGGCCGGCGCGACCGCAGGCATCGTCGACGACCGAGGCGAGCCCCCGTCTCGGAAGAGCGCTCGACGGGGCGCGCGTCGCGCTGACATGGGTGCGGTATCCCCGACCGAGGACCCGTCCACGCGTCGACAACATGCCGGCCCGCGGGCCCAGTGACGCCCGGCGCGGCGCTGCCGGTCGGCAGGATCGGCGGGTCGACCGTGGGTGACGAACCTGAAGAGCGTGTGACCGATCAGCGACGAGCCGCGATCAGGGCTCGAGACGTCGGGCAACCAGGTCGCGGATCACGTTCGGGTTGCCTTGGCCGTTGGTGGCCCGCATCGCCTGACCGACCAAGAAGCTCAGCTTCTTGGTCCGCACCTTCTCGTCGCCGGCCCGATGGTCGGCGACGACGTCCGGGTTTGCGTCGAACACCGCGTCGACGACCGCGCTGAGCTCGTCGCTGTCGCTGAGTTGGGCGAGCCCGCGCTCCGCGACGACATCGTTGGGGCGTTTCGGCTCGCGGAGACACTCGTCCAAGACATCCTGGGCCTGCTTGCGCGACAGCGCACCGTCAGCGACGAGGCCGACGAGCTCGGCAAGGCCGTCCGGTGCCAGAGGCAGGGCTGCGGGGCGCAGACCGGTCTGGTGCAAGTAGGCGAGGATGTCGCCCGCGCACCAGTTCGCGACGTCGCGCGGGGTCCCGGACCGCAACGCGACGACGGCGGCGTCCGCGAAGTCGGCGAGGCCGGGCGCGTCGAGGAGGACACGGGCGTCCGCGTCGCCGATGCCCCAGTCCGCGACGAGGCGGGCCCGGCGGGCCGAGGGCAGCTCGGGGAGGGCGTCTCGAACTCGGTCTTGCTGCTCGGTGCTCGGGACGATCGGCACCAGATCCGGTTCCGGGAAGTAGCGGTAGTCGCTCGAGCCTTCTTTGGTGCGCATGCTGTGAGTCCGGTCGTCCGCTTCGTCCCAGTGGCGGGTCTCCTGGGTGATCGCCTCACCGGCGGCGAGGCGCTCTGCCTGCCGCTGGATCTCGAAGTTGATCGCCCGGCCCACCGACCGCACGGAGTTCATGTTCTTGACCTCGACCTTCGTCCCGAGCGTGTCGGCGCCGACCGGCCGGACCGAGACGTTGGCGTCGACGCGGAGAGAGCCTTCCTCCATCTTCACGTCGGAGACACCGATAGCCCGGAGGACACCGCGCAGCTCCGTCACGTACGCGCGGGCCTGGTCGGCGGTGCGGAGGTCGGGTCGGCTGACGATCTCCATCAGCGGGACACCGGCCCGGTTGTAGTCGACCAACGAGTGGTCGGCTTCATGGATTCTGCCGCCGCCTCCGACGTGCACCGTCTTGCCGGTGTCCTCCTCGATATGAGCACGTTCGATCCCGACCGGAGTCCCGTCGACATCGAGCTCCCCGTCGGCGAGGATCGGATCTTCGTACTGGCTGATCTGATAGTCCTTCGGCATGTCCGGATAGAAGTAGTTCTTGCGCGCGAAGATCGACCGCTCAGGTACGCGGAACGAGAGCGCCGCGGCGAGCCGGAGCGCGTACTCGACCACGGTCGCGTTGAGCACCGGCAACGATCCCGGAAGGCCGAGGCAGACCGGGCAGGTGTTGGTGTTCGGCTCAGCACCGAACTCGTTCGCGCACCCGCAGAACAGCTTCGTCATGGTGCTGAGCTCGGTGTGGACCTCAAGCCCGATGACCGCCTCGTACTGCTCGACCGACATGTCAGACTCCTCGACCATGGCGCCGCTCGATCCGAGCCGGTTCACGGTCCGCCGCGAGGCGGTCCGCAACGGTGTCCGTCTCGCCTTCGTTCACGAAGGAGTGGGCGGCTATCCGATTCTGCTGATCCACGGGTACCCGGAAACGAAGCGGATCTGGTGGCGCAACGTGGCCTCGCTCGCAGCCGCCGGCTTCGAGGTGATCGCGCCCGACCTGCGAGGTGTCGGGGACTCGGACCTGGCCGCTGACGGCTTCTACGACATCGCGGCGTACTCGATGGACCTGTATGCGCTCGTGCATGACGTACTCGGCCACGAACAGTGCGTGATCGTCGGCGGAGATGTCGGGGGCGTCGTGCTCTGCGACCTCGTCGGTCGCTATCCAGGCTTCGCCGTCCGGCTCGCGTTCTTCGACACCATCGTCCCGCTCCGTGGCGAGCTCTTCGACGCCGCGGGGATCCCACCCGAGCCAGCACGCGACATGCGTCCCACTGCCGACTACTTCGTCCGTCAGGGTCGAGACGCCGACGCGCTCCTCGCCGAGCTCGACACCGCGGACCGGCGACGGGCGTGGGTGGCCGACATGTACGGCCATCGACTGTGGGCCTCCCCGGGTCAGTTCAGCCCGGCCGACATCGAGTTCATGACCGAGCCATTCACGGACGCGGCCCGGCTCCGGGCTTCGTGGGGCGTCTACGAGACCGCGTTCGGGGCCCGACCGATGGAAGACGCGCCGCGCGTCGGCGACCCGATCTCCATCCCGACCTTGGCGTTGTACGGCGCTGACGACCATGTCGTCGACGCATCGTTCCCAGACCGCTGCCGGGTCGCCTTCACCGAGTGCATCGGCCCGTTCGTGTTGCGCGGTTGCGGTCATTTCGTCCAGTGGGAGGCGGCCGACACGCTCAACACCACGCTGCGGTGGTGCTGCGCCGACCTGCTCGAGCGCTGACCGGGGTTGTGCGCGGGCCGTCGGTGTGCGCCCGCTAAATCCGACGCCGGTCACGGTGCAGCCGCCTCGAGCACGGCGGCGACTCGGAACATCACCGTCTCACCCAACGCGGGCGCCAACACCTGGACGCCGATCGGGAGTCCGCCGTCACCGTGCCCGAACGGGACACTCATCGCGGCGTGACCGGTCAGGTTCGTCGGAATGGTGCAGACGTCGGAGAGGTACATGGCCAGCGGATCGGCGGTCTTGGCCCCGATGCCAAACGCGACTGTCGGCGAAGTCGGCGCGAGGAGCACATCGCAGCGCTCGTAGACCCGGGCAAAGTCGCGGAGGAGCAAGGTGCGGACGCGCTGCGCCTTCGCGTAGTAGGCGTCGTAGTAGCCCGCCGAGAGCGCGTAGGTCCCGAGCATGATTCGGCGTTTCACTTCTGGCCCGAACCCTGCTTCGCGGGTCTGGGCGTTCATCGTCGCCACATCCTCGGCGTCGACCCGCAAGCCATAGCGAACCCCGTCGTAGCGGGCCAGGTTCGACGACGCCTCTGCTGGGGCAATGAGGTAGTACGCCGAGAGCGCGTACCGCGAGCTCGGCACCGACACTCGCTCGACCTCTGCACCGGCGCGCTCAAGCGCGCCAGCCGCGCTGTCGACCGCAGCTTTGACCTCGGGCTGGATGCCGTCGACATCGGTGAGCTCCTCGACGACACCGACCCGAAGGCCTTCCACCCCCCCGTGGAGGAGGGGTGACACGGCCGGGACCGGATCCCGGGTGCTTGTCGAGTCGAGCGGGTCGGGTCCGGCGATCACGTCGAGGAGCAGCGCCGCGTCAGCGATCGTCGTGGCAAAGGGGCCGACCTGGTCGAGAGAGCTCGCAAAGGCGATCAGCCCGTACCGGGACACGAGACCGTAGGTGGGTTTCACGCCCACGACGCCGCACAGCGCAGCGGGCTGACGGATCGAGCCGCCCGTGTCGGACCCGAGAGCGATGGCGGCAAAACCCGCGGCGACGGCCGCGGCCGAGCCCCCGCTCGAACCGCCGGGCACGCGGGTCAGGTCGTGCGGGTTGCGGGTCGGTCCGAACGCCGAGTTCTCGGTCGACGAGCCCATCGCGAACTCGTCGCAGTTCGCCTTCCCGACGACGATTCCTCCCGCGGCGAGAACCCGCTCGACGCTGGTCGCGGTGTAGGGCGGGTGCCACCCTTCCAGGATCCGTGACCCGCAGGTCGTCGCGGTCCCGCGCAGGCAGAGGTTGTCCTTCAGCGCGATGGGGACGCCGGCAAGCGGTCCCGGGTCATCGCCTCGCGAAACGGTCGCGTCGACAGTGTCCGCGGCCTGACGGGCCTCGTCGGCGAGGACGAGTGTGAACGCATGAACCTCGGGCTCACGTGCGTCAAGCCGGGTGAGGTGCTCCTCGAGGACGTCTCGGGCGGACCGCTGCCCGGACCGGACGGCGGCCGCGATCTCGACGGCGGTCATGGGGCGTCGAGGATGCGGGGGACTCGAAACCGTCCGTCCTCGACCGCGGGAGCTTCCGCGAGAACTTCCTCACGTGGCAGCGACGGGCGGATCGTGTCGGCACGCATCACATTCGTCAGCGGCAGCGGATGCGCGGTCGGCTCGACGTCGGCGAGATCGAGGGCCGCGAGGTCCGCCGCGTGGTCGAGAATGGCGCCGAGCTCCCCGGTGAAGCGAGCGATCTCGTCCTCGGTCAACGCGAGTCGTGCCAGGCGAGCGATGTGCTCGACATCGGCTCGCGTGATCGGCTCCGCCATGGCCCGAGTCTACGGGAAGGACCAGATCTTCGACCGAACGCGAGGGCTACGATCAGCCGACCGAGAGCACGGAGGACGCAGTGGCGAAGTATCAGTTCCTCTCCGACGAGTGGTTCGAGATCGTCGACAAGCTGGTGGAGGAGCACGGCGCAGACGCGGCCGGGAGCACCGACATCCTCATGAACTTGACGATCACCGACACGCCATTCGGGGCCGAGCGTCACATGCACATGGGGTCGCGGCAAGGTCGCGGCCACTGGGGGATCGGTCACGCGGACGGCTCCGACCTGCAGCTGACCACCGACTACGCGACCGCCAAGGACGTGTTCGTGTCAGGGGATCCCGCAGCCGGCATGCAGGCCTTCATGTCGGGCAAGGTCAAGGTCCAGGGCGACATGGCGAAGCTGATGGCCGCGCAGGCCGGCGGGCCCGGACCCGGTGGCGCCAGCGCCCTGCAGGCAGCGATCCAGGGGATCACCGAGTAGAGCCGGCCCTCCATCGGGCCGCGATCAACCGGCGGCGCGCGCCAACTCGCCGGGGCCGCCGCGACGATCGTCGCCCGGCGCCAGCTTGGGGCCCTCTTCGATCAGGCGTTCCACCGTCCAGCGGGAGCCGTTGTTGGAGATGACCTCCGCCAGGATGTACGGCTGGTAGCGGGACACGACGTCGCCTTGCACGAAGAACGTCTCACCGGTGAACGGACAGTCGGCGGTCCCGAGATAGGCGATCATCGGCGAGATGTTCGCGGGGTCCCAGGCGTCGAACTTCGCCGCGTCGGTGGGAGGTTTGACGACGTCTTCGAGGCCTGGGGTCTGCTCGGTGAGCCGTGTTCGAGCCATGGGTGTGATCGCGTTGGACCGCACGCCGTAGCGGCCGAGCTCCATCGCGCAGATGGTCGAGAACGCGGCGATCCCAGCCTTCGCTGCGCCGTAGTTGGTCTGACCCGCGTTCCCGAGCACCCCCGACGTGGAGGAGGTGTGCACGATCGACGCGCGGACCTCCTTCCCGGCCTTGGCCTGCTCGCGCCAGTACACCGCAGCGTGTTTGGTCGTGCAGAAGTGGCCTTTGAGGTGCACGGCGATGACCGAGTCCCATTCCTGTTCGGTCATGTTGACGAGGACTCGGTCGCGGAGGATCCCGGCGTTGTTGACCAGGACGTGCAGGTCACCGAACGCCTCGACGGCCGCGTCCACCAGCCGTTTCGCGCCTTCGAAGTCGGCAACGCTGTCAGTGTTGGCGATGGCCTCTCCGCCCATCGCCACGATCTCGTCCACGACCTGCTGGGCCGGTGCTCGGTCGGCGCCGTCGCCATGGATGTCACCGCCGAGGTCGTTGACGACGACCTTGGCCCCCTGGGACGCGAAGTAGAGGGCGTGCTCGCGCCCGATTCCGCGTCCGGCGCCCGTGATGATGGTGACTCGCCCGTCCAGTGTGCCCATCGCTGTGTCTCTCCTCGAGTTGACCCGAGGGATCGTACGCAACGGAGCCGTGAGAGGCCGAAGTGTCGGTGCCGGGGCCGGTCCAGGTCCTTAGGTCAGAGGAAGAGCGTGATGCTGGCGCCCTTCTTGACCATCGTCCCGGCGGGCGGGTCTTGGGCCCGGACGCGCCCGCCCGGACTGAAGTTCTGGACGCTCGGGACGAGTCCCGCGGCCCGAAGGTCTTGGCTGGCGGTATCGACGCTTTGTCCTACTTCGTTGGGGACGGCGACCATCTGGGGGCCCTGGCTGACGAGCACGGCCACCGTCGAGTCGCGTGGCACCTGCGTTCCGGCCGGCGGGTCGGTGCCGATGACCTGTCCGACGGGCACCGTGTCGCTGAACGCGTTGCGCGCCGTCGGGCTCAGGTGCTTGGCCGAGAGGATCTGTGACGCGTCCGCGGGGGTGTGACCGGCGACGTCGGGGACCTGGACAGGGGCGGGACCGTTGCTGACGATGAGCTTCACGGTCGATTCTGGTGCGGCGCGCCCCCCGCCGGGCGGATCGGTCGCGATGACGACGTCTTTCGGGATGGTCTCGTCGAAGCGCCGCTCGATCGTGGTCACGAATCCCGCCTGCGTCAGGATCGCCTGGGCGTCCCCGACAGGCTTCTGGGCGACGACGGGCACCGGTACCGGCGGCGGACCCTGCGACACGATGACGTCGATCTCGCCGCCCTTCCCGAGGAACGTCCCGGGTGTCGGGGTTTGCTGGATGACGAGACCCTGCGGATCGTCGGCTCGGCGACGTTCGACGATCTTCATGAGGACGCCGGTGTTCGTAGCGTCGGTCGCCGCTTGCGGCTGCATCCGCCCGACCAGGGTGGGTGCGGCCACCGAGCCCGCGGATCCGCCACCGAGCAGCAACGCGCCCGCGACGACGATCGCGGCGACGATCGCGGCGCCCACCACGTACGGGACGATGCTGGCGCGACGGCGCGGTGCGGTGCGCACCGGAACGGCCATCCGCGCCGCGTCGTCCATCGTCCCGTCCCGCTCCTGATCGACGTCGGGACGGGTGGGCGAACCAACGCCGAGGCGCGTGGGGTCAGCGTCGTGGGCTTGCTCTCCGAGGCCGGCGAGCGGAAGTGGCTCCGGGGGAGGGAACCGGCGAGCGGCGTCGGACAGCGCGGCGCCCATCGTCGCGGCATCGGGGTAGCGGTCAGTGCGCTGGGGCCGGCCGGCGCGTTCGATGACCGCGCCGAGTGCACCGAGCTCGGGTGGGGCAACGATCCCACGAACCGTGCGTGCCGCGAGGGTCCCGATGGGGGTGTCGGCGACCACTGGCACCTCACCGGTGCATGACTCGACCAGCACCACGGCCAGCGCGTAGAGGTCGGCGCGACCGTCGGGTGGCACCGCGCCGCCTTGTTCGGGTGCCGCGTACCGGGCGGTCCCCACGAGCGCGCCGACCGGCTCCGTCCAGGCTGCCTCTGCCAGGGCACGGGCGAGTCCGAAGTCGCCGACCCGGACCACGCCGTGCTCGTCGAAGAGGAGGTTGGCCGGCTTGATGTCTCGGTGGACGAGCCCCCGGCTGTGCGCATACTGCAGCGCCGCGACGACCTGACCGCCGACCTGGGCGCTCTGCGCGGGCGTGAGGAGAGTGCCGGTGTCGAGCAGCGCGCGCAACGATCCGCCGCGCAGGAGCTCGACGACCATGAATGCGAGGCCGTCGTCTTGGCCCCAGTCGTACACCGCCATGACGTTCGGGTGGTGCAGCGACGCCGCGAGCTGCGCTTCGGCCCGGAACCGGCGGATGAAGTTGGCGTCGTCCGCGAGTCCGGGTTGGAGGACCTTGACCGCCACCCGACGTCGGAGCCGCACGTCGTCGGCGAGGTAGACGCGCCCGCTCGCGCCCACACCGATCGGCGCGAGCAAGCGGTAGCGGTCAACGAGGACGCGCCCGACGAGGTCAGCGACGGCGCTGCGGGCCATTGCTCCAGGCTACGAGCCGTCCCGCCAGATCTTGCGGCATGTGCCCGCGATGCGCGGGCTCTGCACGGGCGCCGGTACCCTCGCCCGTGGTGTCAACCACGTCGAACCCGCCCGCGCTGGCTGTCGGGGCTCGACGCGCGCGAACACCGCTCTTCAAGCACCCGGGACGAGTCGCGATCGTGGTCCTCGCGTTGGTCGCCGCGGTGAACCTTGCGGTGTTCGTCCTCGCACGATCCGACACCTCTCGGGAGAGCACCACCGGACTCCCGTTCGACATCGTGAGCTTGCAGCCACGGCCGGGTGAGCTGATCCGTCCCCAGGACACGGTGACCGCCCAGGTGCGCACCAGCCTCACCGGCGTCCTCGTCCTCGATGGTCAGGAGATCCCCGAGGACCAGACCGATCGTGTTCCCGAGCTGGGCGAGATCAGCTTCCGGCCGGGGCCGGGGAGGGACCTGCGTCAGTTCCCGCCGGGCACGCACACCTTGGTCGTGAAGTACTGGTTGCAGGGCAAGCCTCGACCTGCGCATCCGGCCTCGTTCGGCTGGACGTTCCGGGTGGGCGCCTGAGCGTCAGGACACGGTCAGCACGGCCGCGCCCCGGATGTCGTCGTGGGCGATCGCGAGGAGCGCCTCCCCCGCGTCCTCGAGGGAGTACGGCTCCACCTCGGCGCGGATCCCCGCCTCCGCCGCGACGGCCATGAACTCCTCGGCGTCACGCCGGGTCATGTTGGCCACCGAGCGCAGGGTCCGCTCCCGCCACAACAGCGAGTAGTCGAAGGTGGGGATGGGTGACATGTGGATTCCCGCCAAGCTGACCACTCCGCCCGGTCGAACCAGTTGCAAGGCGACCGGGACGAGCTCACCCGCCGGGGCGAAGACCACCACCCGGTCGCAGGGAGCGGGCGGCAGCTCGGCCGCGTCGCCGACCCAGACCGCACCCAGGTCGCGTGCCAGCGCGCGGTGCCGTTCGCCCCGGGTGAGGACGACCACCTCACATCCCCAGTACTCCAGGAGCTGCAGGACGAGATGGGCGGAAGCGCCGAATCCCATGAGCGCGACCCGATCACCGGGGTGCACCTCGGCGCGACGGAGCGCCCGATATCCGATCACTCCCGCGCAGAGGAGCGGGGCTGCTTCGAGGTCGGAGAGCCCTTCCGGAAGGTGGACCGCGAAGTCCTCCGGCACGGTGAGCGCGTCGGCGTAGCCGCCGTCCACCGTCCAGCCGGTGAACCGGGCTCGTTCACAGAGGTTCTCCTCGCCGCGCCGGCAGAACGGGCACACACCGCAGGCCCAGTGCAGCCAGGCCACACCGACGCGAGCACCGATCTGCAGCCGCGTGCAGCCTGGTCCGAGCGCGTCAACGGTCCCGACGACTTGGTGCCCGGGGACGATCGGGAGGATCGGGAGCTCGAGGTCACCCTCGACGACGTGGAGGTCGGTGCGGCAACATCCGCACGTGTGGACGCGGACTCGGACTTCACCATCGCCCGGGACGGGATCGGGCCGATCCTCGAACACCAGGGGTCGGCCCGCGGCGCCGCTCGGCGCGTGGAGCACCTGGGCTCTCACCGCGTGACCCGAGGCGCGGGTGCGGTCACGGGACTGCGAAGGTGGCCTCGCCTTTGATCGCGGCTCCCCCACTCTCCTGGCGGGTCACGATGAGCTCGAGATCGACGCGCTGCTCGCCGCCGTCTTCGTAGCGGCGGCGGACGGTCGCGTCGCACGCCAGGTGGTCACCGGGCCACACCTGCTCGCGGAACTGGACTGAGAAGCGACGGACGTTCTCGGCGCCGAGCCAGTCGGTGCAGTAGCAGCCGAGGATCCCGGCTTGGAGCATCCCGACCGAGAACACCGTCGGATAGCCGGCAGACTTCGCGAACTCCTCGTCGTGATGGATGGGATTGAAGTCACCGGACGCGCCTTGATAGCGGACGAAGTCCGTGCGGGTCAGGGGGCCGAACTCGCGTCGGGGGGCGGTTGCACCTTCCTGCAGCTGATCCCACGTCACTCGCATCTCAGGAGCCCTTCGTCGCTGCTTGACCGGTCTCGATCGCCGTCGATCGGGCCTCGGCGACCACGCGACCGTCGGGATCGCGGAACTCGGTGACAGTCTCGACAAAGGTCATCGTGCCGCCTCGCTTGCCTTCCTTCTCATAGATCTTGTCCACCCGGGTCTGGAAGGTCAGATTGGTCCCGGCCCGGGGCGGCGGCCCGTGGAACACGTACTCCTGGCCGCCGTGCAGCAGGCGGCGAAGATCGATGTCGAGCTGCGCGAGGGGCGAGGTGCCGGAACCCATCCAGAAGTTCACGGTCGTCAAGAAGGTGGGTGGGACCGGCGGGGCGACCTCGTCGACATAGGCCGGGTTGGTGTTCTGGCAGGCCTTGGCGAACTCGCGGATCTTGCCCCGTTCGAGCGGCATCGTCTTCAGTTCGTCGGTCAACCCGACTTTGGACTTGTCGACCATCAGGGTGCTCCTTCTTCTGGGGGGCCGTGGTCCAACAGTTGCACGAAACCGTCCTCGTCGATCGTGGGGACGCCGAGGCTCTCAGCCTTTGCCAGCTTGGTGCCTGGGCTCTCCCCCACGATCACCCAGCTGGTCTTCTTGGACACACTGGAGGTGACTTTGCCTCCTCGGGTCTCGATGGCCGCCTGGGCCTCCTCGCGGGTGAAGTGCTCGAGGCCACCCGTGATCACGAGGGAGTGGCCCGTCAGGGTGGCCTCCCCCTCTGGGACCTCGACGGTGGTCCGGGGTGCCGTCAGGTCGACACCGGCCTGGCGCAACTTCGCGACGACCTCTCGGTTCCCGGCCACGGCGAAGAACCTGGCGACGCTCTCGGCGATGACCGGGCCGACCCCGTCGACGGCCGTCAGCTCGGCGACCGACGCACCCTCCACGCGGGCAAGCTCGCCGAGTGCTCGTGCCACGGCTTGCGCCGCCGTTGGACCGACGTGGCGGATCCCCAAGCCGACCAGGACACGGGCCAGACCCTGGGACTTCGACGCCTCGATCGACGCCACGAGGTTCTCGGCCGACCTCTGGCCGATGCGCTCGAGCGGGACGAGCTGCTCGACCGTCAAGGAGTAGATGTCACCGGCGTCGGAGAGGAGCCCGGCGTCGACGAACTGGCGGACGCGTTCCTCGCCCAGGCCTTCGATGTCCATCGCGCCGCGGCCGGCAAAGAAGACGATCCGCTGCACGCGTTGTTCCGGGCACTCGAGGTTCACGCAGTGACGGTCGGCCTCCCCAGGGAGCCGGACGAGCGGAGCGCCGCACGCCGGGCAGTTCGCAGGGAACTTCCATCGGCGCAACCCGCGGGGGCGGAGGGCGAGCACGGGGCCGACAACTTCCGGGATGACGTCGCCGGCCTTGCGGACCGTGACGGTGTCGCCTGGTCGGACATCCTTGCGGGCGACCTCGTCCTCGTTGTGCAGCGTCGCGAGCCCGACGGTCGAGCCGCCCACGAACACCGGCTCGAGCTGTGCAAACGGGGTCGCGCGGCCCGTCCGACCGATGCTGACCATGATCCCGTTGAGCTTGGTCGTCTTCTCCTCGGGCGGGAACTTGAATGCGATTGCCCACCGTGGCGCGCGACTCGTTGATCCCATCTCCGCTCTTTGGGCCAGGTCGTCCACCTTCACCACGGCGCCGTCGATCTCGTACCCCAGGGCGTGCCGTTGCTCGAGCATCCGCTCGGCGAACCCGACGACCTGCTCCATGTCGGTGAACATCTCGACATGAGGGTTGACAGGAAGGCCGAGGTCTCGGAGCCATTCGAGGGTCTGGTGATGCGAGCGGAGCGGCGGACCACCTTCGAGGACGCCGACTTGATACGCGAAGAAGCCCAGCGCCCGCGACGCGGTGACGGCGGGGTTCTTCTGACGGAGGCTGCCGGCGGCCGCGTTCCGAGGGTTCGCGAACAAGCGGTCGTCCGCGTCGGCCTGACGCCGGTTGAGCTCCTCGAACGCGGCGAGGGGCATCAAGACCTCGCCGCGCACTTCGATCCGCCGCGGGGCCGAGCCGCCGGCGAGACGATGCGGCACCGCCCCGATCGTGGCGACGTTGGCCGTGACGTCTTCGCCGGTGACGCCGTCGCCGCGGGTCGCGGCCCGCACGAGACCGCCGTCCTCATAGAGCAGCGAGATCGCCAGTCCGTCCAGCTTCGGCTCGCCGACGAATCGGATCGGATCAGTGATGAGGCGGGCGATGCGTGTGTACCAAGCCCGCAGCTCGTCGTCGGTGAATGCGTTGTCGAGCGACAGCATCGGAACCACATGCGTGACCGGGGCGAACGTGGCCGAGGGTGCTCCCCCGGGCCGCTGCGTCGGCGAGTCCGCGCTCGCGAGCTCGGGATGGGACGCCTCGAGCGCGCGGAGCTCACGCATCAGCTCATCGAACTCGGCATCGGAGACGACCGGGTCGTCGAGCACGAAGTATCGCTCGTTGTGCTCGGCGAGCTCCCGTCGCAGGTCAGCGACGCGCTCAGCCGCCGTGTCGGCGGCGGCGGACTCGGCCATCACTCGCAGGTTACCGACAGGATAGAAATGCTTGACGGTCGAGCGGGCCGTCGAGACCGTGGTCCGTCAGGCCCGCGAGACTGGCGCGATGCGCATCTGGCTGCTGCGAGCAGCGTGGGTCACCCTGCCGATCACCGCTGGGCCGGCCCTGTCCGCAGGACTGAGCCACTGGAGCGACGGAGCGCGCCTCGTTGCCGGTGGGCTCTGCTGGATTGCCTGGGCTGCCGGCCTGCTGGCAACCCTCGCGCCACGGCCCGCCGCCCTCACCGTGCTGCGAGCGGTCGCGCCAGCCGCGTTGGTCGTCGCTGTGATTGCGGCGCTGGGCGGGCGCGCCTCATCGCTCGCCAGCCTGGGCGCGGTCGCCGCGATGATCGTCGCGGCCGCCTTGGCCGCGGATTCGGAGATCGCCATCGCAGCGGCGAACGCCGTCGCGTACGGCGACGAGCGCCGGTACCCGCTCCGCACGCCACCGGCGTTGTTCGTCGGTCCCCTCCCCGCAGCGCGGCTCGTCGCCGTCGGTGGCCTCGTCGCGGGGCCGTTGCTGCTCGCCGACGGCCGCCTGCTCTCGGGCGTGGTGGCGCTCGTGATCGGTGTTCCCCTCGCGGTCTTGGCCGCTCGCGCCCTGCATGGCCTGTCCCGGCGTTGGCTCGTCCTGGTGCCCGCGGGTGTCGTGGTGGTCGATCCCTTGGCGCTGGCCGACAACGTGCTCTTCCCCCGCGAACATGTGCAGCTGCTGCGGGCCTTCGACGCGGACGAGGAGCCCGGCGACGCCCTCGATCTCCGCCTCGGGGCGACGGTCGGTTCGGTGCTGCTCCGATTCGACGAGCCCGCCGAGCTGACCCGTGCGGTTCGGGCCCGGCGCGGCGGCGACACGGTCGACGCCCCGGGGCTGGTCATCGCCGTGTCGCGCCGGGAGGTGGCGCTCGCCGACGCGGCTCGGCGCCGGGCCGCGGGCGTGGTGCGCGAAGCGGCGGGGGGCTCGGACCGTCCGTGACTGGGGCGGTGCCTCCCGTCGTTCAGGCTGCGATGCCCCCGCCGAGGAGCATGTCCCCGTCGTAGAAGGCGACCACCTGACCCGGCGCGACGCGCGGTGCCGGGATGTCGAGCTGGACACGCGCGTCGACCAGGCGGCCGGGGATGGGTTCGCCGTGCGCGAGGGTCTGGACCGTCAGCGGCCGGTCACCGGGGGGGTCGGCCACAAAGCGCAAGTCCCGTAAGGTGATCGCGTCGCGCTGGAGCTCGTCTCGGGACCCGATCGTCACGGTGGCTCGCTCCGCGTCGACGTCGACGTCGACGACGTAGCGCGGGGCACCGAGCGCGATGCCGAGACCGCGCCGTTGCCCGATCGTGAAGCGGGCGACGCCGTCATGGTGACCGATGACACGCCCCGAGGTGTCAACGAACGGACCTGGTCGCTTCGGGGTGCGGGAATGGACGAACTCGGCCCGCTGGCCTCGACCCACGAAGCACACGTCCATGCTGTCCGGCTTCTCCGCGGTTCGGAGCCCGAGCGCGCGGGCTCGGCCCCGAACGTCGGCCTTCGTGAGGTCACCGACCGGCAGCAACACCATCGCCAGCTCGCGCTGGCCCAGCATGTAGAGGACGTAGGACTGGTCCTTCGCCGGATCCGCCCCCCGTCGCAGCCGGTATTCCCCGTCGAGGTCCCGCTCGACGCGCGCGTGATGCCCTGTCGCGATCGCGTCGAAGCCGAGCACGCGGGCGCGGTCAACCGCCCAGCCGAACTTGATCGTCCGGTTGCACTCGACACAGGGATTGGGTGTCCGGCCCGACGCGTACGCATCGACGTACGGGTCGACGACCGAGGTGGTGAAGTCGTCGGTCAGGTTGAACACGTAGTGCGGGATGTCGAGCTGGGCGGCGACGCGGCGGGCATCCTCGACATCGCCGACACTGCAGCACCCGGAATCGCTGTCTCCGCCCCAGAGCCGCAGCGTCGCGCCCGTCACGTCATGGCCTTGGTCGACCAGGCGGGCCGCGGCAACGGACGAGTCGACGCCTCCGCTCATCAGCACGAGGACGTTCATGCCAGGATCCCGGCGCGGGCACGCAGGCCGGCAACTGCGGAGGGGATGATCCCCAACGCGCGGTCGACGTCGTCGGATGTCGACGCCGAGCCGAGGCTCAGCCGGATCGACGCCAGCGCGTCGTCGCGGGGTACGCCCATCGCGGCCAGCACGTGGGACGGCTCGGTCGCGCCCGACGAGCACGACGACCCCGCCGCCGCGTAGACGTCCTCGAGGTCGAGTGCGACGAGCAGCGTCTCGGCTTCGACCCCTCGGAACCCGACATGGCAGTTGCCGGCGACCTTGTGGATCTGGCTTCCGTTGCTGAACGCATCCGGGATTGCGAGCAGGCCCTGTTGGAGCCGGTCGCGGAGGTCGCCGATCCGGCGGACCTCCACGGTCCGTTGCTCAGCCGCCGTGCGCATCGCCGCGGCCATCGCCACGGCCCCGGCCACGTTCACCGTGCCGGCCCGCAGGCCCCGTTCCTGGCCGCCCCCCTCGATCAGCGGCGTGAGGGCGACGCCGTCCCGCACCACCAGCACCCCGGTGCCCTTCGGGCCGCCGAACTTGTGCGCCGACACCGCGATCAGGTCGACCCCCTGGGCATGGGACGCGACGTCCAGCCACGGCACGGCTTGCACCGCGTCGGTGTGCAGGACCGCGTTCGGGGCCCGCTCCCGCACCAGCGCCGCGACGTCGTCGAGCGGCTGCACCGTTCCGACCTCGTTGTTGACCAGCATCACCGAGACCACGGCCGTGCGCGCGTCCAGCGCGGCGGCGAGCGCGCCGAGATCGACGACCCCGCCCGAGTCCACGCCGACGACGGTCACGGCGAACCCTTCGCGGCCCAGCCGCTCGACCGCCGCGAGGACGCCCTTGTGCTCGATGGCGGTCGTGACGACACCGTCCTGGGCGCCGACGTCTCTGCGCCGGCGGGCGCCACCCTCCACGGCCAGGTTGTCCGCCTCTGTTCCACCCCCGGTGAACACCACCTCACCGGGCCGGGCGCCGAGCTGCTCGGCGATCACCTCCCGGGCCTCCTCCAGCGCGGTCTTGGCGGCCTGGGCGGCACGGTGGATCCCCGACGGGTTCGCGAAGACGCCCGAGAGATACGGCTCCATCGCCGCGATCGCCTCCGGGCGCATCGGCGTGCTCGCCGCGTAGTCGAGGTAGGTCCCGCTCACCTCCCGAGTGTACGAGGGGCACCCCCCTGCCCTCCGGGGGTGCCCTGCGTCACAGCAGGGAATGACTGTCACACCTTCCGGGGATACTCCTGGTGTGAGCACGCAACTCCGCCTCGTTGATCCTCCCGCCCGTCGTGGTGCCGGGACCAAGCACGCCCGGACGTCGGGCCGCCGGGGCCGACGAGCTGCCCGCTGGGACGTGGATTGGCGCCTCGACGCCAACACCCGCCGAGCGGGACGGGCGGGCGTCGCCGCGGCCCGTGACGCGCTGACCCGGGCCGCCGACCAGGATCTTCGCGAGGCCAGCTAGAACCCACCGCCCGCGGCTCCCGCCGGGGGGTCGCCCACCCCGCCTTCGGCGACGGCCCGACGCGTCGGTTGCAGGCACTCGCCGGATCACCGAAGTGGCCTCTACCCTCGGTCGTATGGGCGAGCGTCATCCGAAGCACGATGTCGGTGAATGGGAGGAGCTGGCCGCCTCCGAGGTCAAAGGCGACCCCAAGCAGCTCGTGTGGGAGACGCCTGAGGGCATCCCGGTCAAGCCGCTCTACACGGCCGAGGATCTCGAGGACCTCGAGTCCGCGGACACCTTGCCCGGCTTTGAGCCGTTCGTCCGAGGCGTCCGGGCGACCATGTACGCCAACCGGCCGTGGACGATCCGCCAGTACGCAGGGTTCTCGACCGCCGAGGAGTCCAACGCCTTCTACCGCCGGAACCTCGAGGCGGGCCAGATGGGTCTCTCCGTCGCCTTCGATCTCGCCACGCACCGCGGGTACGACAGCGATCACCCGCGAGTCGTCGGTGACGTCGGCAAGGCCGGCGTCGCCATCGACTCCGTCGAGGACATGAAGGTCCTGTTCGACGGGATCCCGCTCGATCGCATGACGGTCTCGATGACGATGAACGGGGCGGTGCTCCCTGTCCTCGCCGGTTACATCGTCGCCGCGGAGGAACAGGGCGTCGACCAAGCTCAGCTCGCAGGGACCATCCAGAACGACATCCTCAAGGAGTTCATGGTCCGCAACACCTATATCTATCCGCCCGAGCCGAGCATGCGGATCGTCGCCGACATCATCGAGCACACCGCGCAGCACATGCCTCGCTTCAACTCGATATCCATTTCGGGCTACCACATGCAGGAAGCCGGCGCGACGGCGGTGCAAGAGCTGGCCTTCACGCTGGCCGACGGGCTCGAGTACGTCCGGGCGGCGCTCGACCGCGACCTGGACGTCGACGCGTTCGCCGGGCGGCTGTCGTTCTTCTTCGCGATCGGGATGAACTTCTTCATGGAGATCGCGAAGCTCCGAGCGGCGCGGTTGCTGTGGGCTCGGATGATGCGGAAGTTCGACCCGAAGAAGCCGGGCTCGCTGATGTTGCGCACCCACTGTCAGACCTCCGGCGTGTCCCTCACCGAGCAGGACCCCTACAACAACATCGTCCGAACTGCGCTCGAAGCGCTCGCCGCGGTGCTGGGGGGAACACAAAGCCTCCACACGAACAGTTTCGACGAGGCGCTGGCGCTCCCGACCGAGTTCTCGGCCGGCATCGCCCGGAACACCCAGCTGGTGCTCCAAGAGGAGAGTGGGATCACCCACGTCGTCGATCCCCTCGGCGGGTCGTACTACGTCGAGGCGCTCACCGGCGCGTTGGCCGACGCGGCCTGGGACCTCATCGAAGAGGTCGAGGGGCTCGGGGGCATGACTCGCGCTGTGCAGGCCGGGATGCCCAAGCTCCGGATCGAAGAGGCCGCCGCACGCCGCCAGGCGCGGATCGACCGTGGCGCCGAAACCATCGTCGGCGTGAACAAGTACCGCACCGGGACACAGCCGACCGTCGACATCCGGGAGGTCGACAACACCGCCGTGCGCGCTGGGCAAATCGAGCGGCTCGAGCACCTCCGCGCCACGCGTGATCAGCGTCGGGTCGATGAGGCACTCCGGGCCCTCACCGAAGGTGCCCGGGGGGACGCGAACCTGTTGGCGCTCAGCGTCGAAGCCAGCCGGGCCCGCGCCACGGTCGGCGAGATTTCCGACGCGCTCGAGTCGGTGTTCACCCGTCACCGCGCCACGGTCCGTACGATCGCGGGCGTGTACGGAGAGTCCGCCGCCGGCGACGAGGACTGGGAACGCACGCGTGGCGAGGTCGCGGCGTTCGCCGCCGCGGAGGGTCGCCGACCGCGCATCCTCGTCGTGAAGATGGGCCAGGACGGCCACGACCGGGGCGCCAAGGTCATCGCCACCGCCTTCGCCGACCTCGGATTCGACGTCGATGTCGGACCGCTCTTCCAAACCCCTGAAGAAGCGGCCCGTGATGCCGTCGAGAACGACGTGCACGTGGTCGGAGTCAGCAGTCAAGCCGCCGGGCACAAGACGCTCGTCCCTGAGCTGATCGCCCAGCTCCGCAAGCAAGGCGGCGACGACATCGTCGTCGTGGTCGGCGGGGTCGTCCCCGCCCAGGACTACGAGTTCTTGCACGACGCCGGTGTCGCCGCGGTGTTCGGCCCCGGCACCAACGTCCCCGCGGCCGCGTCGGAGGTGCTGCGGCTCCTCCGCGGCACCGACGGCGGATGACGACCGTCCTCGGGTCGCCACGGCCGATTCAAGGGGCCGCGTGAGCGAGTTAGGCGCCCGAGTCCGTGACGGCGACCGGCGCGCGCTAGCCCGAGCGATCACCCTCGTCGAGAGCACCCGACCCGACCACCGCGCCGAAGCCAACGCGCTGCTCACCGAGCTCCTCCCCGCCACCGGCTCGTCGCAGCGTGTCGGCATCTCCGGAGCACCCGGCGCCGGCAAGTCCACCCTCATCGAGGCGCTCGGGCTGCACATCGTCGAGTGCGGCCTGTCCTTCGCGGTGCTGGCCGTCGACCCGTCGAGCAGCCGCACCGGCGGATCCATCCTAGGTGACAAGACGAGAATGGGTGATCTGACGCGCCGTCCCCAAGCGTTCGTTCGTCCGCCCCCAACCGGAGGGACCCTGGGCGGTGTTGCCCGCCGCACCCGTGAGGCCCTCCTCCTTTGCGAGGCGGCCGGCTTCGACGTCGTCGTCGTCGAGACCGTCGGTGCCGGCCAGTCCGAAGTCTCGGTCGAGGCGATGGTCGACTGCTTCCTCGTGCTCGTCGGACCAGGCAGCGGTGACGACCTCCAAGGCATCAAGCGGGGAATCATGGAGCTCGCCGACATCGTGGCCGTCACGAAGGCCGACGGCGACCTCCGTCGCGCCGCGGACGTCACCGCGGCGGACTACGCGTCCGCGCTCCGGCTGCTCCGACCCAAGACGCCCGAGTGGTGCCCCACCGTCGTGCAATGCTCCGCGCTCGCCGGAACCGGCATCGACGACCTGTGGGGCACGATCGAACGGTTCGGCGCCGCCCTCCGCGCCACCGGCGCGCTCACCCGGCGGCGAGCGGAGCAGTCCCGGTCGTGGCTGTGGGCCGAGGTCAGCGCCGCGCTCCTCGAACGCGTTCGCAGCGCCCCGCAGCTCACGACGCTCGCCGCCCAGCTCGAACTGGATGCAGTCGCCGGACGCGTGCCGCCCACCGTCGCCGCGGACCAGCTCCTCGAGGCGTTCCTCGACACGACGGAGCCGGCCAACTAGCCCTCAGGTCAGCCTCCCGAGGTGCCGATACCCGTCCGAATATGGGCACGGAGGCAGGGCTCGCGCTCGCAGCCGGCTTCTTCGCCGGCATGTTCGTCACCGCGGCCATGCTCTGGTTCCACGAGCGCCGGACCCGCCGGGCACTCGAAGAGGTCAGCGCCCGAGTCAACCGCAACGAGGCGCGGAGCCAGGCGCTCCTCCGCGAATCCTGCGACGTCCTCGCCCTGGTGGGGCGCGACGGCACGCTGAAGTACGTCAGCCCCGCGGCGGACCGCATGCTCGGCCGAAGCGTCACACGATTCGTCGGAACCCAGCCGGCGGCGCTGGTCCACCCCGACGACCAGGTACGGCTCACCGCGGCGCTCGACGGCGCCGCGGCCGAGCGCGCCCGAAACCTCGAACTCCGCATCCAGCACGAGGACGGACATTGGGTCCTCGTCGAGGCCACCGTCGACGACCTCCGCAACGATCCGGTCGTCGACGGGATCATCGTCGCCTTCCACGAGGTCGGCGAACGACGGCAGCTCGAAGCAGAGCTCCGCGAAGCCCAGGAGCAGTTCCGGTCCACGTTCGAGCACGCCCCGATCGGCATGGCACTCACATCCCTGGACGGCCGGTTCGTGCGCGTCAACCGCGCGCTCGCCCAGATGGTCGGCCGCGCCGAGGACCAGCTCGAAGGCGCCTCCGTCCTCGCACTGACCCATCCCGACGACCGTGAGGCCGCGCACGACGCCACCCGTCGGCTCGTCACCGGCCAGGATCCCAACCATCGCCTCGAACAGCGATTCGTCCACACCGACGGTCGACCTGTCTGGATCGCGCTGACCGCCTCGCCCGTGCGCGACCCCCACGGTCACCCCCTGTACCTGATGAGCCAGATCGAAGATGTGACCGAACGACGGGCGAGCGGCGCCCGGCTCGCTCACCAGGCGGTCCACGACCCCCTGACCGGCTTGCCGAACCGGGTGCGGTTCGTGGAACGGCTGCAGCACGCGCTCGGCAGCCAGAACGGCTCCGGACGCGTCGCCGTCCTCTTCGTGGATCTGGATCACTTCCAGGTGATCAACGACAGTCTCGGCCACGCGGCCGGTGACCGACTCCTCGTCGCTGTCGCCGACCGGCTCCGGGCCGCGATCCGCCCGAGCGACACGCTCGCCCGGTTCGCGGGCGACGAGTTCACCATCCTCTGCACCGGGGTTCCCGATGAGGCCACCGCGTTCGAGCTCGCCGAGCGGATCGCCGCGGCGGTGGCCAAACCGCTGGCGCTCGTCGAGGGCGAGGTGTTCGTGACCGCAAGCGTCGGAATCGCCGTCGCTACCGGCGAGCTCGAGACGCCCGAGATCCTCCTCCGCAGCGCCGACGCCGCGATGCACCGGGCGAAAGAGCAAGGACGGGCCCGGGCCGAGATCTACGACACCAACTCCCACGATCAGGCGATCCGCCACCTGCGCACCGGCAACGATCTGCACCGGGCACTCGAGCGCAGCGAGCTGCGAATCCACTACCAGCCGATCCTCAGCCTCGAGACGGGCCAGCTCGCCGGGTTCGAGGCACTCCTCCGATGGGAGCATCCCGAGCGCGGCCTGGTCCGCCCCGACGAGTTCGTGTCACTCGCCGAAGAGACCGGCCTCGTCGTGCCCATCGGGTCTTGGGCGCTTGAGGAGGCGTGCCAACGCGCCGCCGGGTGGCACCGTCGCGGCGCTCCCGTCACGATCAGCGTGAACCTCTCACCGCGCCAACTGGCGGAGCCATCGCTTCCCCACGTGGTCGCGAGCGTCCTCCGGAAGACCCAGATCAACCCGGACAAGGTCTGGCTCGAGATCACCGAGAGCACCCTGATGCGTGACGCGGAGTCGGCCGTGACCCGCCTGCGGGCCCTGCGCGCGCTCGGCGTGCACCTCTCGGTCGACGACTTCGGGACCGGCTACTCCTCGATGAGCTACCTCAAGCGGTTCCCGGTGGAAGCCCTGAAGGTCGACCGGTCCTTCGTCGACGGACTGGGACGCGAACCAGAAGACAGCGCGATCTGCACCGCGGTCATCAGCTTGGCCCACGCCCTCGGACTCCGGGCCGTCGCCGAGGGCGTCGAGACACCCGAACAGCTCGCCGAGCTCCGCACCCTCGGCTGCGAGATGGCTCAGGGGTACCTGTTCGGCAAGCCCGCCCCGGCAGAGGTCTACGGCGAACGACCCGACGAGCGCGGCTGGTCGAACCTCACCCACCGGTAGTCAACGCCAGCTGCCCCGCCCGGATGGCGTCACGACACGACGGGTCCACCGGTCCGGAGCCCATGCGGCGTCACCCGACGCGACCGCGCGGGTCCCTGAAGCCGAACCCGACACACCGACCTCGGGAGGCCGCGGTGCCCACGACCCTGACGATCGTGCCCTGGCCAGACGCCACCATCGACACCCTCGGGCACGATCCCCGCTCCGCCTACGTCGAGACGTTCTGGCTTCCCATCTTGGGGCCGACCGCCGTGCTCTTGCTCCGGCACCTGGCGACCCGCTTCGACCTGACCCCGGCGGATGTGGAGCTGCACGTCGCCGAGACCTCCCAGGCGCTGGGCGTCGGGCACCGCGACGGCTCCAGCTCGCCGATCCTGCGCACCCTGTCCCGGCTCGAGCAGTTCGGGCTGGCGTGCCGCGACCCGCTCACGCCGACGATCGCGGTGCGGCGCAACCTCCCGCCAGTCACACGCCGGCAGCTGGTCCGGCTGCCCATGGCGACACAACACCACCATGCCCAGCTCGCCGAGATGAACCTCCGCGAGCCGGCGCACACCGAGGCGCGCCGCCGCGCCCGACGCCTGGCCCTCCTCCTGCACGAACAGGGCAACAGCGACGAACAGGTCGAACGGGCCTTGGCCTCCATCGGCTTCCACCCCGCGATCTGTCACGAAGCCCCCCGATGGGTCCGTTCCGTCGGGCGTCAGCCTCCGACCGACTCGCAGGTCGCGGTGTAGCGGCCCTCCCGAGAGCCGGTGACAGGGCCCGCCCCCCCTCGTCGCAGCGGCCCCGACGGTGGTGGACACCGTGGGCCCCAGGGTGCCCTGGCCACCGGGGCTGGCTCGCCTGGTGCGGTCGGGGCTCGCGGCGGCCTTGCTACCCTCTCAAGCCAGCGGGAGTCCGTGACGAAGTCTCTTGCAGGCACGGTCGCTGACTGGGGCCACCGCCAACGACCAGGGACAAGCCCAAACAATGCACGCACGACTCGGCCGAGCCGCCCTGTTCTCCGCCATCCTCTCCGTCGGCGCCGTGGTGGCGGCCGGGTGCGTCCCCGCGCACCAACCCCCTCCCCCACCACCTCCCCCGACGGGCACTGGCTGCTCCGCGAGTCAGGCCAGTTCGGCTCCGGCGTCGAGCCAGTCGGCTCCGACACCGACGCCGCAGTCACCCGTCAAGTACTCGGCCGTCGTGCAGTCCGCGGGCCGGCCACCGACCGCCGCGACGTTCACCGCGACCTCCTGGAACGACAAGGACACGAAAGTCCACCAGATTGAGCGCTACGGGACCGTCACGTCGGTCACTCCCGATCAGAAGGTCGCGGCGCTCGACACCGTGAACCCGACCGGAAACCCGGACTACGCAAGCCAGTGGGCGCTCCAAGCACCATCGCCGTCCGACGCATCAGCGGACTTCCCCGCCGCATGGGCCAACCACTTCGGGGGAGTGGGCGTTCGCATCGCGATCATCGACACCGGCCTGCTCCTCACGCACGAGGACTTCACGGGACCGAGCAAGGTCATCCCGGGCCCGGACCTCGTCGCGAATCCCGCCGGATCGGTCACCGTCACAGGCGACCCCAATGGACACGGGACACACACCGCGGGGATCGCGGCCGCCGACGACAACGGCGTCGGCGGCCTCGGAGGAGCACCCGACGCGACGCTCATCCCGGTCCGCGTCCTCGACTCCTCCGGATCCGGCTTCGATTCAGACGTCGCGAACGGGATCACGTGGGCCGCGGACCCCACGAAGGGTCACGCTCAGGTCATCAGCCTGAGCCTCGGCGGATCAAGCGCCACCGCCGACGTTCAGACCGCGGTCGAGTACGCAAAGTCCCAGGGGGTCGTCGTGGTGGCCGCCGCCGGGAACAGCTCCAGCCCGTGCGCCAACGCGTCGTATCCCGGTGCGTTCAGCACCGACCCCAACGCGGCCGTCATCGCAGTCGCCGCCACGGAGATCAACGGCGGCCTGGCGAGCTACTCGAACTTCGGCCCGTTCGTCACGATCGCCGCACCGGGCAGCTCCATCCTGTCGACCTGGAACGACGGCACGTACAAGAATCTCAGTGGAACGTCGATGGCCACCCCGTTCGTCGCGGCCGCGGCTGGTCTCCTCGAGGAAAAGTGCGGCGGACCCTCCTCGATCAGCGCGGTCCAGGTTCGTAACGATCTCATCGCGCACCACGGCCCGGCCGTTCCCGGACAGTCCTTCAACCGAGTTGACGCGGGAGCGGTGACCTCCGCCGCCTGCTAACTCCTCCGTGGGACATACTCCGGGTGGGTAGCACCTCCGCGATTCGGTCAGAATGCGGTCGTGGTCGAGCACGCCCAGATCACCGAATGGCTCAGCGAGGCGCGTCACATCGTGGTCCTCACCGGTGCGGGCATCTCGACGGAATCCGGAATCCCCGACTTTCGTGGCCCCCAAGGCGTCTGGACCAAGAACCCCGCCGCGGAGAAGACCGCCACCCTGCAGTACTACGTCCACGACCCCGAGATCCGTCGTCAGGCCTGGCGCAACCGGGTCGAGGGCGGCGGCTACTGGACCGCGGAGCCGAACGCAGGACATCGGGCCCTCGCCGAGCTCGAACACAAGGCTGCGCTCGATGTGCTCGTCACCCAGAACGTCGACGGGCTGCACCACGACGCGGGCAGCTCACCGGAGAAGATCATCGAGATCCACGGCAACGTCCGAGACGTGAAATGCCTGTCCTGCTCGTGGCGGGCACCG
>DATISY010000044.1:0-2637 GCA_035468285.1 Acidimicrobiia bacterium
GCCCCGGCCGATCCCTCGTGACGCGCCGGTCACGCTGGCGACCTGGCCGGCGAGCGACTGGCCCGGTGCTGACATCAGGGCTGTTCTCGCGACGGGGTGACGGTCATCTAGGGCCGCACCGGTGGGTAGTAGTTCTCGGCCCCGATCTTCTTGACGTCCTCGAACCACGAGCTGTCGTAGGCGTCGGTGTGCCCTTGGCGGGTCGGGTCCTCGAGCTCCCATGCTTGGCGCCGGTAGGTCCAGTTGCTCGGGAAGAGCCGGTGGGCTTCACGCCAGTGCGGGATCGCGGCGGCGTGGTCACCCGACCGGTGGAGCGCCTCGCCGGCTTCGAAGTGCGCGGCGGCGAGCGCCTCCTCGGGCGGTCGGGGCTGGGCCCGGCGCAGCACCTCCTCCGGTGCGAGCGCGTACGGGCTCGCCGAGCCGTGCTCGACCCAGTCCTCGATCATCGCCAGGTAGCCCTCGGGGTCGGCCCTGATCTTGCGGGCTTCGGCGAGCATCTCGGCCGCGTCGGGCGGGAGGGTCGTGAGGTCGATCTCGCGCAGCGAGTCGAGGACCGGGTTGGCGCCGGGAAAGGCCGGCTCGGCGGGCCGGACGATCATGCCGTGCTCATCGATCCAGACACCGTTGGGGACGTTGACCACCCCGAGCAGCTCGTCGACCCGGTGGCCTCGGTCGATCAACGACGGATGGGTCGTCGTGGCCGCGTCAACGAACGGCCGGGCGGCGTCGATGTCGACATCGAGTGCGACGGTGACGATCTCGAGACCGTGGGGGTGGAGACGGGTGCGCAGCTCCTGCCACACGGGCAGGTCGAAGCGGCAGCCTCACCAGGACGCCCACGCGACGAGCAGGACCTTCTGTCCGAGCAGGCTGGACAGCTGGAACGGGTTCTCGTCGAAGTCGGGCAGCTCGAGCGGTGGTGCCTGCGCGCTGGTCAGGGCCCGTCCGGTGCGGGTCTCGGGTCCGAGGGCCCAGAACCCGTGGGCCTCGTCGTGAACGAGGGGCATCCCGAGCTGGTCGGCGACGACGCGCACGTCGACACGGTCGTCGGTCGTGCGCGACGCCGCGGGCAGGGGAACGCAGAGCTCGGCCCGGCAGGCCCCTTCCGGTTTGATGGCCCAGCCGGTAGCGTCCGTGAAGCGCGCTGGGGCGACGTGCAGGTCGGTGAGGATCATTGGAGCTCCTCGGTCGGGTGCGGGGAGCCTACGGGCCACGGCGCCGAGCGGGCGGCGGCGTCAGGTCGGGTCGGCCTCGTCGAGCCGAGCGAGGAGAGCGCCGGCGCCCATGGCCGGCGTGCCGAGCTCCCCGACCCGCGCCCGGAGCCCGCGGTCCGACGTGACCACGGCGACGGCGCTGGGGTTCTCGAGCCCGGCGACGAACTCGACGATCCGGTCGTCGGCGGCGTCCGCCCCGCCGCGCCGTGCGTACAGGACCTGTACCCCGTCGTGAGCGCCCTCAGGAACATCGGGAAGCGGCCGCCCGTCGAGCACGAGCGTCACCGGGTCACCGGTGGTGCGATGCAGGGTTTGGAGTCGACCGAGGAGGCGCCGAGTGGCGCGGGCTCGGTCGCGCCACCAGCCGTCGGGGCGGCTCCCGATGACGTTCATGCCGTCGACGACAAGATGCGGCATCGAACCCCGCGGCGATGGAGGCGACAGCCCCGTCCTACTTCGTGACGATGTCGAAGACCTGGAAGGCGCCGTAGATGCCGACCCCGATCGCTGCGAGGTAGGCGACGGCGAGCACCAATCGGGTCATGTCGGGTTCTCCGTGTTCGCGATCGCTTGGCGCTTGGCGGCCTCGTACTCCGCGTCGGTGAGTTCGCGTCGGCGGTGCAGCGAGGCGAGCCGCTCGAGTTCACTGGCCAGGTCTCTGGTGCCGGTCGGGGCGGGAGCGGTCGCGGTCGCGGTCGCGGTCACGGGTGGTGCCGCCATCCGCACGCCGGTCCCCATCCCGAAGGTCGGGGGCGGGGTCGAGGACGCGGAGGGTGTGAACCGCACGTTCGTCATCCCCATGAAGGCGGGCGGCCCAGACGCCGTGGACGGCGAGTCGTCGGGATCGGGACGGCCGGTGATGACGTGCCACAGTCTCGGAAGCATCCACCAGAGCGGCACGGCTCCCATGATGACGAAGAGGACCCCGCAGACGAGGAAGCCTCCGTTGGTGCCGTTGTTGGTGGTGATGCCGAACCCGTAGTCGATGAAGTTCCACCCAAGGGAGAGGAAGAGCGCCGACCAGGACAGGAGCAGCAACGACCGGCCCGTGTCCCCTGCCGACACGGCGAACAGGAGCAGGAACCCGATTCCCCCGAAGATCGCGAGGGGAAGCAGCCCTCCGATGCCCTTCGGGCACTGATGCGCGATCTGGTACGGGCCGCCCGAGGCGCAGAACCCGCCGATCGACTGGACGGAGCGCATCCCCCGGGACAACAGGGTCAACGAGAACGCGATGCCGGCGAGCCCGACGAGGCTTCCAACCAGCCGTGTTGTGGACCGGCGACTCATGCTGTCCTCCCCACCCAGACGTCCGAGGACCCCGCCGTCGACTCAGGGTCCGCTGCTCGAGGCCTCCTGTCCTTTTAGAACACCGGTGGCGTCACCGGTTGAGTAGCAGGTACTCATTTCCCGCGCGCCCCCG
>DATISY010000045.1:0-4653 GCA_035468285.1 Acidimicrobiia bacterium
CAACGAGCGCGGCGCCACCGCCGGCCTCAAGACGATTTCGTACGCCGAGAACGTCCGCGCCCTCGCCTACGCGCACGACCGGGGCGCGTCGGAAGCCGTGTTCGCCAACACGCGGGACGAGCTGTGCGAAGCGACCGGCTCGAACATCTTCCTCGTGGTCGACGACGTGCTCGTCACGCCACCCGAGGCGTCAGGCTGCCTCCTCGGCGTGACCCGCGCGCTCGTGATCGAGCTGTGCGCGCAGCTCGGGATCCGCGCCGAGGAGCGGGCACTTCCGCTCGCCGCGCTCGCGGCCGCCGAGGAGGCTTTCCTGACGTCGAGCACGCGCGAGGTCCAGCCGATCGGGCGTGTCGACGAACGCGAACTGGCCGTGGCGCCGGGGCCCCGCTCCCAGGAGTTGGCCGCCGGGTTTCTCACCCTGATCGCGTCGAACCTGGATCCGTGACGCGACGGAGGTGCACGACGTCACCGGCGGCGACGGTGACCGGCGGCCCGGTGCTGGGTTGCACGATGAGGCAGCCGCGGTCGTCGACCCCCGTTGCGAGACCGGTGATGGTGTCGTCGGTGAGCTCCACCCGGACGGGCCGGCCGATCGTGGCCAGACGGGCCCGGTAGTCCGCAGGGACGGTGTCGAGATGGCCGAGGCGCGCGGCGAGCTCGGCGAGGAGGGCCTCGAGGAGCTCGGCGCGCTCGATGGGGTGGCCGGCCTCGCGGTCGCACGCGGTGGCCGTGTCGTCGAGCTCGGCGGGGAACCCCGCCCACCGGACGTTGCAGCCGACGCCGATGACCACGGCCTGGACCACGCCGCCGATGACATCCGCCTCGGCCAGGAGCCCGGCGAGCTTGCGGTCGCCGACGAGCAGGTCGTTGGGCCATTTGAGGTCGGCGTCGATCCCGGCGACCGATCGGACGGCGTCGGCGAGCGCGAGGGCGGCGGCCATCGTCACGACGTGCACCGCGTCGGGGGCGAGCTGGGGGCGGAGCAGCACCGAGACCAGCAGCGACGACCCCGGCGGCGCGCTCCAGGCACGGCCCCGACGGCCCCGCCCCGCCGCTTGGTGGTCGGCGACGACGACCAGCCCGGCAGGTTCGCCGGCGCGGCCAGCGTCGAGCGCGTACCGGTTCGTGGAGTCGATCTCGTCGAAGCGGCAGAGCCGCCAGCCGGCACCCGGGCTGGCGGCCGCGTCACCCATCACCCGTAGGATACGGCGACCGTCCCGCAAACCGACTCGAGATCCGGGGGCCCCGTGCCGTCCAAAGTGCTCGTCGCGAACCGTGGCGAGATCGCGATCCGCGTCATGCGAACCTGTCGGGAGCTGGGCATCCCGAGCGTCGCGGTGTACTCCGAGCTGGACCGCGACGCTGCACACGTCCGCTACGCCGACGAGGCCTACGCGCTCGGCGGCCAGAGCGCCGCCGAGAGCTATCTGAACACCGACCGCATCCTCGAGGCGATCGAGCGCAGCGGCGCCGACGCGGTTCATCCCGGATACGGCTTCTTCGCCGAGAACGCCGACTTCGCGCGCGCCATCGCGGCCGTGGGGGTGACCTGGATCGGGCCGCCCCCCCAGGCGATCGAGGTGATGGGCGACAAGATCTCGTCCCGCAAGGCCGCCGTCGCGTCGGGGGTCGAGGCCGTCCCCGGGACGACCGAAGCCATCGGTGACGTCGCCGAGATCGTCGCCTTCGGGGAGACCCACGGTTGGCCGGTCGCGATCAAAGCCGCGTACGGGGGCGGCGGGAAGGGCCTCAAGGTGGTCCGCGACGCCGACGGCGCCCGGTCCGCGTTCGAGTCCGCGACCCGGGAGGCCACCGCGTACTTCGGTCGTCCCGAGGCGTACCTCGAGCGGTACCTCACCCGTCCCCGCCACATCGAGATGCAGGTCTTCTGCGACAGCCAGGGTCACGGCGTCTGGCTCGGCGAACGCGACTGCTCGACGCAGCGTCGCCATCAGAAGCTCATCGAGGAGAGCCCCGCGACCGGTCTGGACGAGGAGACCCGCTCCGCGATGGGCGCCGCCGCGGTGAAGGTCGCCCTCGGCTGCGGGTACGTCAACGCGGGCACCGTCGAGATGCTCTACCAGGACGGCAGCTTCTGGTTCTTGGAGATGAACACCCGCCTGCAGGTGGAGCACTGCGTGACGGAGATGGTCACCGGGTTTGACCTCGTCGCCGAGCAGCTCCGCGTCGCCGGCGGGGAGCCCCTCTCGTTCGACCAGGAATCGGTGCCCCGGAACGGGCACTCGATCGAGTGCCGCATCAACGCCGAGGACCCATCCCACGGGTTCCTCCCCTCCCCCGGGACCATCACCCGCCTGCGGGTGCCGAGCGGACCGGGTGTGCGCTGGGACGGCGGCTACGACGAGGGCGACACGATCTCCCAGTACTACGACAACCTCGTCGGCAAGCTCGTCGTCTGGGCACCCGACCGCGAACGGGCTCGCCACCGCATGCTGCGCGCGCTCGGCGAGCTCGAGGTCGAGGGGATCCGCACGACGACCCCCGCCCATCAGGTCCTGATCGCCCACCCCGATTTCGCGTCCGGCAACCACTCGACGAAGTGGGTCGAGGAGGAGCTCGACGAAGCCCTCTTCGCGACCGCGACATCCGCGCCCGTGCCGGCGGCCGTCGACGAGGCTGCCCCCGACCTGGTCGAGCGGTTGGTCCCGGTCGAGGTCGACGGGAAGCGGTTCTCGGTCCGGCTGTGGGTGCCCGAGGTGGCACCGGGCGCGTCACCCGCCCCGGGGGCGGCCCGACGCGCGCCCCGACCGAAGTTCAGCGCGGCGAGCGGCGCCGGCGACGGCACCATCGCCGCGCCGATGCAGGGCACGATCGTGAAGCTGCTCGTGAGCGAAGGTGACGACGTCGAGGCCGGCCAGGCGGTGCTCGTCCTCGAAGCCATGAAGATGGAGAACCACGTCAACACCGACCGGGGCGGCACCGTCAAGGAGATCCGGGTCCAAGCGGGCGACACCGTCGGCACCGGCGACGTCCTCGTCGTCATCGGCTGAGCCCGGCGCCGGCGCCGGGCCGACGTCAGGACGCGGCTTCGGCGAGCGATTCCGACAGGGTCGGATGCACCAGCAGCGAGTCGACGATGTCGGAGACCTTCAGGCCGTTCGCCGAGGCGATGGCAAGGATCCCGATGAGCTCCGCGGCGTTGCCTCCGACGATGGAGCCCCCGAGTACCACACCCGTGGCCGGGTCGGAGACGATCTTGACGAAACCGCGCGGGTCGCCTTTGATCAACGCCTTGGCGTTCGCGGTGAACGGCACCTTCGTGACCCGGATCTTGCGGCCGGACGCGAACGCCTCAGCCTCGGCGAGGCCGACGTCGGCGATCTCCGGCTCGGTGAACACCGCCGAGGCCGCCTTGTCGTAGTCGAGGTGACGGTGCGGCCGGTTGTGCATCCCCATGAGATGCTCGGCGATCTTGCGTCCTTGCATCGCCGCCACCGACGACAGCGGCAGCTTCCCGGAGACGTCACCGGCGGCGTAGATGTGCGCCACGTTGGACAGGCAGTTGTGGTTCACGCGCACATATCCGGCGTCGTCCACCTCGACGCCGGCGTCTTCGAGCCCGAGACCGTCACTGTTCGGGATCGACCCGACCGCCAGGATCGCGTGCGATCCCTCCACGACCCGTCCGTCCTCACAGCCGACCCGAACCCGGTCGCCGTCACGGGTGATGCTGGTCGCCCGGGCGCCTTTCAAGAGCTGCACGCCCCGGGCGAGGAACGCCTCCTCGAGCACGGCGGCCACCTCGGCGTCTTTGATGGGCAGCACCTGCTGGCGTGAGACGAGGAGCGTCACCCGCGACCCCAGCGACGCGAACATGTGGGTGAATTCGGTGCCGGTCACACCGGATCCGATCACGATGGCGTGCTCGGGGATCTCCGCCGGTGGGTACGACTGGCGGGTGGTGAGCACCCGGTCGCCGTCGACGAGCGCGAACGGTGGGATCCGTGGCCGGGACCCGGTCGCGACGAGCACCACGTCGGCTTCGAGCTCCTCTAGACCGGTCTCGGTCTCCACCACGATGGCGTGCGGGCCCTTGAACCGGGCCGCGCCGGCCAGCAGCCGCACGCCCTGGGAGCTGAGCAGGCCGCACAGCTGGTCGTGGAGATGGCCCTGACTGTCTTGGACCCGTCGGCGGAGGGCATCGATGTCGAGTGTCCCCTGTGCCTTCAGCCCCATCGTGGGGGCCCGGGTCAGCTCGGCGAGCTCGCCGCCGGTGGCAATGAGCGCCTTCGAGGGGATGCAGTCCCACAGGTGCGCCGCACCGCCGATGATGTTGCGCTCGACGAGTGTCACCTCGGCCCCGAGCGACGCGGCCACGGTCGCGCACGTGTTGCCCGCCGGGCCGCCGCCAATGATCACCAGTCGGGTCGTCGCCACCCACCCAGGGTAGGACGACGCGCGGGACACGCTGACACCGGGCGCGCGCGGTCGCGGGTCGACGACGGGGGCCCCTACCCTCGCGGCGTGCCCGAGCTGCGTCGCGACCCGCTGACCGGCGAGGTGATCCTCCTCGCGCCCGGCCGCGCGGCGCGACCCCACACCGTCACCGACGCCCCCAACGACCTGAGCGGCCCGAGGGGCTGCCCCTTCTGTCCGGGCCACGAGTCCGACACGCCGCCCGAGGTCGCCCGC
>DATISY010000046.1:0-21024 GCA_035468285.1 Acidimicrobiia bacterium
GGGGCCCTGGAGGAGCACATCGACGTGGTCGCCCACATGGAACCCGTACCGGCGCGCCGTACCGAAGTCCATGGCGACCTCGCCGGGATGCTCCGGGGGGCGGCTCGTCCGGTTCCCGTCGCGGATGACCCGGAGGGGCCCTTGCGAGCCGGTCTGGGCCCAGGCGATCCCGAGCGTCGGCGCCCCGGTGCTCTGGATGGCATGCCCCGTCCGGTCAACGAACTGGGCGTAGCCCTCGACGAACCCGTTCGCGGTCGCCACGCCGGGCACCGCCGTGACCGTCGGGACGACACTCTCGGGGAATCGTTCCCGGTCGGCGCTGCCACCTCCGCCGAACGGCGAGGTCCGCTGCACGACCAGGTTGACGCCGGCGACGGTCTGGCCGAACACACCCTGGAACGACTGGTTCAAGGTGTCGGTCAGCACGTAGGTCCCGCTGACGAAGGCGACGCCGAGAAGGACCGCCACCGCGGTGAGCGTCAGGCGCACCTTGCGGGCGAGGATCCCCTTGACCGTGGCCTTCCACATCGGGTCGGGTTCGCTCCCTCGTTCCGCCGACCGACCATGATGGTCGCCGCAGCCAGTGAGGGAGCGGCATCGATGGGACTGCTGGACGGGGACCGGGCCGTCGTGACGGGCGGCGCCTCGGGGATCGGCCGGGCCACGTCCCGGGCCATGGTCCGGGAGGGCGCCACGGTGGCGGTCCTCGACGTCAACGGCGACGGGGCCACCGAGACCGCGGAGGAGATCGGCGGACGGGCCTGGACCGTCGACGTCACTGACGCCGCCGCGATGGACCGGGCGATCCGCGACGCCGCCGAGTGGATGGGCGGCCTCACCGCGCTGTTCAACAATGCGGGGGCGTCGAACCTCGCCCCGATCCACCAGTGGGACCCCGACGAGTGGGACCGGGTCGTGCGCCTCAACCTGACCGGGGTGTTCCACGGGATGCGCGTCGGCGCCCCACTCATCGTGGAGAGCGGTGGCGGCGCGGTCGTGAGCACCGCGTCGATCAGCGGGACGCGCCCCGCGGCGGGTGAGGCGCCCTACGCGGCGGCGAAGGCCGCCGTCGCCGCGCTCACCGCGACGGCGGCGCTCGAGTACGCGCCGACGGTGCGGGTCAACGCGGTGTCACCCGGGATGATCCACACCGGGCTCACCGACATCTTGCTCCGCGGGTTCGACTGGACCGTCCCTCACATGGAGGCCAAGACCCCCCTGGCGCGCATCGGCACCCCCGAGGACATCGCCGACGTCGTCGTGTTCTTGTGCTCGGACCTCGCCCGGTTCGTCACGGGCCAGAACCTGGTCATCGACGGGGGCATGACGCTCCACGGCGCCGGCGTCGACGGCCTCCTCGACCGCTTCCAGGCCATGCTCGCCGCCCCCGACACCTAGGCCCGCCACCCCCTCGAGCCCTCCCTCTCAGGTCCCCTCCCCGGACTGGCGGTCACGCAGGGCGCGATTTCGGCCCTTTCGGCCACCGTTCGTGCTCAAGACGGGCCGGGAACCCGCCGATCCCTCCCGTAGCTGCATTCGGGAGGATCCATGGGGAAGGCACGCAGGTGGTCGGCGATCCTGGTGGCCACTGCTGCCCTGGCCCTCACGGGCGCGGCGTGCGCCCCGGCCCCAGGGCCTCCCGTCGGCGCGCAGAGCTGCGGCCCGGACGCCACCACCAACGCCATCCTCTCCTACACGAACACGTCCCGGGCCCAGAACGGCCTCGGTCCCCTCGCGTGGAACGGCCAGCTGGGATGCCTGGCGTCGGCGTGGAGCCAGTACTTGGCCAGCACCAACAACTTCTTCCACCGCGACCTGCAGCCGGTGATCAGCTCCCCGCCCTACCGCGGCTACCACACCCTCGGTGAGAACATCCTGCGGGGTCCGGCGTCGATGTCGGCGTGGGACATGCACGTCGCCTGGATGAACTCACCCGACCACCGGGCGAACATCCTCTCCCCCAGCTACTCCTCGATGGGGATCGGGCTCGCCTACGCCAACGGGCAGGTCTGGGCCACCGAGAACTTCGGGGGCTGACCCGGCCAACCCGTCGGGGAACCTGGGGTCAGGGACGCTCGACGCGCCGGTCGAGCTCGTCGAGGGCGTGCGCCTTGGCGAGGAACGCGGCCCACGCGCCGAAGAACAGGCCGGCCACCACGCCGACACCCCCGGCCATGGGCAGCGCGATGAAGAAGTTGCCGCTGTGCGCGAGCGCCAACGCGAT
This sequence comes from Acidimicrobiia bacterium, assembly GCA_035468285.1. Lineage (GTDB taxonomy): Bacteria > Actinomycetota > Acidimicrobiia > IMCC26256 > PALSA-555 > PALSA-555. The sequence continues at coordinate 2,225 of DATISY010000046.1, forward strand.
GCTGACGAGCCCGAGCCAGATCACCACGCAGATCGGCACCGCGATCATCGAGTACTTCACGGTCGCGGCGAACAGGTCGCGCTCGGCGACCTGGACCTGCTCCAGACGGGAGGGGACCTGGGCTGAACCTGGGACCTCGATCTCGGTGCTCACCCGGCTCCTCCCTCGGCGACGGTTGATACTGCCACGACCCCGCGGGTCTCGAGCGCCTCGAGGATCGGCCCGGCGGCCGCTTCCGGTCTGACCTCGGCGGAGGGGACGACCAGGTCGGGGCGTTCGGGGGCCTCGTAGGGGTCGTCGACGCCGGTCAGGCCGGTCAGCTCGCCGGCGCGGGCCCGCCGGTAGAGGCCCTTCGGGTCGCGGCTCTCGCACACCGCGAGGGGCGCGTCGACGAAGACCTCGAGGAAGACGAGGCCGCTGGCGTCGTGCATGGCGCGGGCCTGGTCCCGGCCGGCCCGGTAGGGGCTGATGACCGGGACGAGGACGACGAGGCCGGCGTCGGCGCAGAGGCGGGCGACCTCGGCGACGCGACGGACGTTCTCGGCCCGGTCGGCACCGGAGAACCCGAGGTCGCCGTTGAGGCCGTGGCGGAGGTTGTCGCCGTCGAGGGTGTAGGCCAAGACGCCCCGGGCCGTGAGCGTCGCCGCGAGAGCAGCGGCGATGGTCGACTTCCCGGAGCCGGAGAGCCCGGTGAGCCACACGGTGGCGCCGTGCACCCCGGCGGCGGCCCAGCGTTCCTCGCGGGGGATGCCCTCGTCGTGCCAGACGACGTCGGGGCTGACCGGGGGTCCGCTCACGGCGCCGTGGCGCCGAGCACCATCCCGGCGCCTACGGTCTCGAAGTTCGTCTCGTCGACGAGGATGAACGAGCCGGTGGCCCGGTTGCGGCGGTACTCGTCGACGAACAGCGGCGTCGTGGTCCGCAGGCTGACCCGGCCGACGTCGTTCATGGTGAGGGAGTGCTGTTGGTCGTCGCGGTGCAGCGTGTTGACGTCGAGGCGGTAGTGGAGATGCTGGACCCGGGCCCGGGCGCTGCGGGTGGTGTGCTTCACCGCGTACACCGCGCCTTCTCGGAGGGGCCGGTCGGTGAACCAGCAGATCATGGCGTCGACGTCTTGGGTGACGACGGGCGCGTTGTTGGGGCGGCACAGGAGGTCACCGCGGCTGATGTCCAAGTCGTCGGCGAGGCGGACGCTCACCGACATGGGCGGGTACGCCTCCTCCACCGGGCCGCCGTACTCGTCGATGGCCTCGATGCTGGTCGTGAACCCGCTGGGCAGGACGAGCACCTCGTCGCCGGGGCGGAACATGCCGCTGGCGACCTGCCCCGCGTAGCCCCGGTAGTCGTGGTGGTCATGGCTCATGGGTCGGATGACGTACTGGACGGGGAAGCGGGCGTCGATGAGGTTGCGGTCGGAGCCGATGTAGACGTGCTCGAGGTGGTGGAGCAGGGTCGGGCCCTCGTACCAGGGGGTGCTCGGCGAGTGGGAGACGACGTTGTCGCCGAGCAGCGCGGACACCGGGATGAACGCGAGGTCGTCGATGTCGAGCTTGGCGGCGAAGTCGGTGAACTCGGCGCAGATCTCGTCGAAGCGGCCCTCGTCGAAGTCGACGAGGTCCATCTTGTTGACGCACAGCACCAGGTGCTTGACCTGGAGGAGCGAGGCGATCACGGCGTGGCGGCGGGACTGCTCGAGGACGCCTTTGCGGGCGTCGACGAGGACGAGCGCCATGTCGGCGGTCGACGCGCCCGTCACCATGTTCCGCGTGTACTGGGTGTGGCCGGGGGTGTCGGCGATGATGAACTTGCGGCGCGGCGTCGCGAAGTACCGGTACGCGACGTCGATGGTGATGCCCTGCTCGCGTTCGGCGCGCAGCCCGTCGGTGAGCAGCGCGAGGTTGACGTAGTCGAAGCCCCGGTCGCGGCTGGTGCGCTCGACGGCTTCGAGCTGGTCCTCGAAGATCTGTTTCGTCTCGAGGAGGAGCCGCCCGATGAGGGTGCTCTTGCCGTCGTCGACGGACCCCGCGGTCGCGAAGCGGAGGAGCTCCATCTAGAAGTAGCCCTCCCGCTTGCGGTCTTCCATGCCGGCCTCGGAGATGCGGTCGTCGGCACGGGTCTCGCCCCGCTCGGTGACCCGTGACGCGGCGACCTCGGCGATGACGTCGGCGATGCTCCCGGCGGCGGATTCGACGGCGCCGGTGCAGGTGGCGTCCCCGACGGTCCGGAACCGGACGAGGAGGTCCTCGGGGGCCTCCCCGTCGAGGTGGCCGAGGTAGGAGGTGACGGCGAGGAGCATGCCGTCGCGGCGGACCACGGGGCGGCGATGCGCGTAGTAGATGGAGGGGATCTCGACGTCGTCGGTGGCGATGTACTGCCAGATGTCGAGCTCGGTCCAGTTCGAGAGGGGGAAGACCCGGATGTGCTCGCCCTTGCGGTGCCGCCCGTTGTAGAGCGACCACAGCTCGGGCCGCTGGTTCTTGGGGTCCCACTGCCCGAACTCGTCGCGGAACGAGTAGACCCGCTCCTTCGCCCGGGCCTTCTCCTCGTCGCGTCGCCCGCCGCCGAACACGGCGTCGTAGCCGTGCTCGGTGATGGCGTCGAGCAGGGTGACGGTCTGGAGCCGGTTCCGGGAGGCCCGTGGGCCGCGCTCCTCGACGACCCGGCCGGCGTCGATCGAGGCCTGCACCGAGGCGACGACCAGCTGGAGGTCGAGCTCGGCGACGCGTCGGTCCCGGTACTCGAGGACCTCGTCGAAGTTGTGGCCCGTGTCGACATGCATCACCGGGAACGGGATGCGGGCGGGCCAGAACGCCTTTTCGGCGAGGCGGAGCATGACCGCGGAGTCCTTGCCGCCGGAGAACAACAGGACGGGCCGCTCGAACTCGGCCGCGACCTCACGGATGATGTGGATCGATTCGGCTTCGAGGGCCTCGAGGTGCGACAACTGGGTCGGCATGGACCGACCAGTTTGGCCGATGGGCGGGCGGCTCGTTCCCGCCGGGCCGGGTCAGTCCGTCGGTGGGACCACGACCCGGGGTCGCCGGTAGAGGTGGGAGCCCTCCCCCATGACCAGGGTCCGGTCACCGCAGTCGACGACGAGACGCCGGTCGTGGTGCCCGATCGGTCGCAGGGCGTGGGCGTAGCCGCAGCACGGGCACGGGATGATCCGGCCCGTGAGGGCGAGCGTCTCGGGGCTGAGCAGTTGGACCACGGTGGTTGACCTCCCAGTCGGTTCGACCTCACAACGTCGGCGGGCGACCGGAAGTTCTGTAGGGCCTTCTCCCGCCGGGAACGGTTCCGAGTGGGCGTCGCTTCAGGTGACCGGTTCAGGGGGCCGGTCGGTGAGCCGGGCTCGGATCCGGGTGTAGTCGGGCTTGCCGGCCGGGGTCCGGTCGACGGTGTCGACGACGTGGAGCTCCCGGGGGACCTTGTAGCCGGCGAGCTGGCCCCGGCAGTGAGCTTGGAGGTGCTCGAGGGTGGGCGGCGCGTCAGGCGTCGTGGGGGCGACCACGGCGGCGACGCGCTCCCCGAACCGGGGGTCGGGGCAGCCGACCACGACGGCGTCGGCGACGTCGGGATGGGCACGGAGTACTGCCTCGACCTCCTCGGGGTACACCTTCTCCCCGCCGGTGTTGATGGACTGGGAGCCACGGCCGAGGAGGCGGATGCTGCCGTCGGCGTCGACGGTGGCCATGTCGCCGGGGAGCGTCCAGCGGCGCCCGTCGATCTCGACGAACGTCGCAGCGGTCTTCTCGGCGTCGTTGTAGTAGCCGAGGGGGACGCGTCCGGTCGTGGCGAGCCGCCCGACGCGCGCGGAGCCGGGCGGAATCGGGGTGAGGTCGTCGTCGACGACCATCGTCGTGTCCCGCCCGGCGAAGTGCAGCGATTGGGTGGGCCCGTCCGTCGGGGCGACGAGCGCGATGGCCTGCACCGGCGCCTCGGAGGAGCCGATGGCCTCCATGACCGTGAGGACGGTGGGGAGCGCGGCGAGGAGGCCGTGCTTCACGTCGGCGGAGAGGAGGCTCCCGCCCGAGCCGAGGAGCCGCAGCGAGGAGGTGTCGACCGCGTCGGGCGCGGCTCGGAGCTGCTCGAGGAGGGGCCGGCCGCTGGCGTCGCCGACCAGGTTGAGCATCACGACGCGCTCGCGCTCGACGAGCTCCAGGACGCGGGCGAGATCCATGTGCCGCTCGGGGTACAGCACGACCCGGCCGCCGCCGAGGAGTGTGCCGAGCGCCGACCACTGGCCGCTGGCGTGCGCGAGGGGACCGAGGGCGAGGGCGACGAACTGGTCGGGGCCGGGATCGCCGGGTGGGAGGAACGGCCCGAGGCGCTGGGTCCGGTTGGTGACGGCGAGCGGACCGATCGCTTCGGGCCGTTCGATCGGGGGGCCGCCGGCGTTCCCCCCGCCGAGGGCGGCGAAGAAGATGTCCTCCTGGCGCCACATCACCCCTTTGGGGCGGCCGGTGGTGCCGCCGGTGTAGAGGATGTAGTGGTCGTCGGCGGAGCGGGGCGCGAAGTCCCGGTCCGGCGGGGATCGGTCGAGGAGGTCGTCGTAGTCGGGCCCGACCGTGAGGGTCGCCCGGAGCGCGGGGAGCCGGGCCGCGACCGTGTCGAGGTCGGCGGGGAGGTCGGGGTCGGCGATGAGCGCGACGGCGTCGGCGTCGGCGACGACGGCGGCGACCTCGTCGGTGACGTACCGGTCGTTGACGTTGATCGGCACGGCCCGCAGCTTGTAGCAGGCCAGCATCGTCTCGATGTACTCGACGCCCGTGCGGAGATAGCAGGCCACGTGGTCGCCGGCGGTGACGCCGAGGCCGGCGAGACCGTGCGCGAGGCGGTTCGCCCGGTCGTCGAGGGTGTCGTAGCGGAGGTGGCGGTCCTGGCACGAGAGCGCCACGCGCTCCGGGACGTGGTCGGCGACGCACTCGAACAGGTCAGCGATGTTGAACTCCATGGGCCGGGCCGACGCTACCGTTCGGGGCGTGGGACCGACACCGGGCCGCGACAGCATGATCGCCAAGGAGCGCTACACGTCGCCGGCGTTCGCGGACCTGGAGTTCGAGCGCCTCTGGCCTCGGGTGTGGCAGGTGGCATGCCGCGAGGAGCAGGTCGCGACGGTCGGTGACTACTGCGAGTACGCCATCGGGGACGAATCGGTGCTCGTGGTCCGGTCCGACACGGACACGATCCGCGCCTTCTTCAACGCCTGCCTGCACCGGGGCACCCGCCTCGCGGAGGGCTGCGGTCACGTCGAGGAGACGTTCACCTGCCCGTTCCACGCCTGGCAGTACGCGACCGATGGGCGCCTCGTCGAGGTCGTCGACGCCCACGAGTTCGGGTCGTTGCCCGAGGGCCTGGGGCTCTCCGAGGTGCGCTGCGAGCGGTGGGGCGGGTTCGTGTTCATCAACCTGGACCCCGGGGCCGAGCCGCTCCCCGAGTTCCTCGACCCTCTCCCCCAGCTGCTCGGCCGGTACCGCCTCGACGAGATGCGACTGCGTTCGTATCAGACCACGGTGCTCCCCGCGAACTGGAAGGTCGTCGTCGACGCGTTCAACGAGGCGTATCACGTGCAGGGCACGCACCCGCAGCTGCTGCCCTGGACGGACGATGTGAGCATCGAGTACGAGCAGCTCGGCAAGCACGCGCACTACGGCCGGCTGCCCAGCGCCCGGCGGCGACTGCGGCCCAGCCCGCGGCTTGGGATCGCCGACGAGGACGTCGACGAGGGAGCGATCCTCGCCGGGCTCGTCGCGGGTCTCGGTGGCGCGTTCCTCGCCGAGGAGCGCGCGTTGGTGGATGAGGTGCGCGCCGCGCCGCTGCCGCCGGGCTCGAACCTGCTGGAGGTGTACCAAGCCCGCCGCATGGAGCTGCTCCGTGACCGGGGCTTCGATGTCAGTGGTCTCGACGCCGAGCAGATGACGAGCGCCGATGACGTCTACGTGTTCCCGAACCTGGTCGGTCCGATCTATCCGGGGAGCGCCATCCTGTTCCGGATCCGACCGAACGGGACCGACGTCGATTCGGCGCTCAAGGACACATGGGTCCTCGAGTGGCCCCGCCCGGATCGGGAGTGGCGGATGCCGGAACACCGCTGGTTCCCCGACTGGCACGACAAGGACTGGGGCCCGATCACCACCCAGGACTACGAGAACATGGCTCGGGTCCAAGCCGGGATGAGATCGCGGGGCTTCACCGGGTTGCGCCTGAACCCGAGACAGGAATCGAACCTGGTGCACATGCACGAGGTGATCGACGGCTACCTCGCCGGCTGATCCCGTGGGACGGTCCCGGCGCGGCGCGCCGGACCCCCCGGAGGCGACTAGCGGCTCGCGGGCTCGGGCGCCGTTCCCGATTCGGGCGCCGCGGCCGCTTCGGCCGGGCGCCGCGACCCAGGCAGGAACCGATGCCGACGCGGCTGGGCGGGGGCGCCTGTCGCCGTCGTGTCGGCGCGCGTCGCGTCCGCGGGCACGCGATCGGCCGTTTCGGTGGCGGGCACCGCCGCGGCGCGGGTGCGCACCACATGCGGGCCGCCCGTGGTCCAGACCGGTGCGACGAAAGCCACGACCAGCGAGATGGCCCCGACCGCGAGGAACAGCCAGCCGTTGCGGTCGCTGGCGCCGAGCGAGTGGCTCATGCGTACCGACCACCAGCCGGCGACGAGCACGACGCCGAGCCCGATCGCCGCCGCGCCGAGGAGGGTCATGATGTTGCGGCCCGCGATGGCGCCGAACGCGGCGAGGACCATCAGGATCCCGAAGCCGATCTCGGCGAGGCCGAGCAGCGGGGTGTGACCGAACCCGAGGACCGTGTCGTGGTGCCGGGTGAGGTGCGACAGGTCCAGGCCGGTCTTGGTCAGCGCCAGCACCCCGAAGGCGATGGCGGCGCCGCCGAGGATCAGCGCCACCAGCTGGGAGGGGCTCCACAGCCGGGTGGGGCGGTCCTCGATCGCCGATTCTGTGGCGGTGGTGTGTCGTCCGGATCGCATGTCGTCCAACCTCCTGGGCGGTGACGCTGGTCCCCTACCCGCTACCGGGGGCTCTCATGCACGCTTCTCGGGGCGTTTCCCGCCCTTTCCGGCCTTTCCGGGTTTCGCCGCCCTGCCCGCCGGTCCGGTGTCCCCGGCGTCGCGCCGCTTCCGGGGAGGGGCGGGTGGTGGCTCGGCACGGCGGCGAAGCGAGAACGCCGGGATCCGGAACCGGCGTCCCCGCTTGGCCTGGGGCCGCGCGGTGAGGTGGGTCTCGATGACCTCCTGCTCCTCGGTGTAGCTCGACACGAGCGCCTGGACGACCGCGGTGGCCGGCAGCGCGAGGAGTGCGCCGACGGGGCCGAGGAGCAGCGCGCCGGCGAAGACGGTGCCGATCGTGAGGGCGGGGTGGATCTTGAGGGTGTAGCGGGCAATGCGGGGTCCGAGGTAGTAGTTCTCGAACTGCTGGTATCCGACGAGGAAGGCGAGAACCCAGATGGTGTCCGTCGGGTCGTTCACCAGGGTGACGAGGACGGGCAGCACCAACGCGATGTAGGTCCCGGCGGTGGGGATGAACTGGGAGACGACACCGACCCAGATCGCCAGGGCCAACGCTGACGGGATGCCCAGCAACACGAAGAACAGCCACACCGTCACGGTGCAGACCGCCGCTTGGATGGTTCGGGAGTAGAGGTAGGCGCCGGTCTTCTCGAAGGCGAGCTCCCAGGTGTCGAGGACGATCTCTTGGTGTTGCCGCGAGAGCCGGGACAAGATCGCGCGCCGGAATCGGGGGCCGTCAGCGGTGAGGTAGAGCGCGAAGACGAAGGTCACGACGATCTGGAGGAGGGCCTTCCCGATGGTGAGGGCCACGTCGCCGGCGCTGTTGGCCAGGTCCTGGCCGAACTGATGGACCGCGCCGTTCTTGCTCTCCAGATCACGGATGAGCGAGTTGGCGTTGATGTGCGTTCCGAAGTCCCGGTTCAGGAACTGGACGACGTGGTGGACGTAGCGCGGCGTGTCGTTGACGAGCGCGGACGCCTGGGTGAACGCCACGGACCCGAACGCCGCGAAGAAGCCGATGGTGACCACGACGAACGCTCCGACGACGAGGCCGGTGGCGGCCGGACGCCGCCAGCCCCGCCGGACGAGGGCATTGACAGGGGGTTCCAGCGCCAGGGAGAGGAACAGGGCCACGAGCCCCATCAGGAGGAGGGACCGCAGCCGGTTCAATGCCCAGTAGGCGACGCCCAGACCCACGGCCCAGGCGAAGAACAGCGCGATGGCCTTGCGCACCCACGGGGGGATCTCGGTGTCCGGCGAGCGCGGGCCGCCGTTGGCGCCCGGCTCGTCGGCCGGGACGGGCGGGACCTCGACCGTCGTCGCGGCCCGCCGACGCGACGACGCCCCGGACGACGCGCGGCTCGCCCGGGCGGGCGCGGCGCGGCGGGACGCCGGCCGCTTGGCAGCGGGCTGAGATCGGGCCATCCGAGGAGTGTCCCCAGGTCGACGGCCGGCTGAACCTTGTGTCGGATCTGGCTGGGTCGGAGCGTGCCGGCGGGCGCAGCCCGATTCGGGGGCTAGCCGAACTGCTTCCCGTAGTCGACGGCGAGCCAGTGCTCGGGCCGCATGCGGAACGTGACCGACGTGGCCGCGTCGGCTGCGGTGGCCTCCAGGTAGAGGTCGCCGAGCTCCGCGCCGAGATACCGGTGGGCCATCGCCCGCCGCTCGGCGGGATCGGTCGGGTCATCGACCGCGACGACCGGTCCTTCGACGCTCACGTACTGGTAGGGCGCGGTCTCGGTCTGCGCGCACAGGCTGAACCGACCGGCGGCGCGGAGAAGCTCCGCCTTCCGGGACGCCCGCGCCGTCGTGAAGGTGACCAGCCCGCCCGGGTCGTACTGATACCAGACGGGGACCGTCAACGGTCCCCGGTCGGCGGCGGCGACGCTGAGGACGCCGATGTGGGGATCGGCGAGGAACGCGGCCCGCTCCTCGGGGGTCATGGTGAGCGACATCGAACGCCTTCGTCGGAGCGGAGCGACACGCGCGGGACCCGCATTCTAGGGCTGGGAGCATTTCGACTAAGCAAGGACCCCGTGAGCTCACCGACCACCACCCCTGCCGACGCCGCGGATCTCGTTCCGGCGTCCACGGTCGTCGTCACCGGCGCGGCCGGGTGGCTCGGCCAGAACCTGGTGCGGGCGCTGGCCGACCGGCGCGCCCGGGTGCGGTGCCTGGTGCGCGACGCCGACGAGGCGGTGCTGGTCGAGAACGTCGGGCGGCCGGTCGAGACGGTGGTCGGCGACGTGCGCGACCCCGCGGCGTTGGACCGCCTGTTCGAGACGGTCGGCGCGGCGACGGTCTTCCACGCCGCGGGCGTCATCCACCCGACGCTCGGGGTCCGGGAACTCTTCGACGTGAACGTGGGCGGCACCCAGCTCGTCCTCGACCGGGCCCGCCGGGCCGGGACCAGCCGGTTCGTGCACGTGTCGTCGAACTCGCCGTTCGGCACCAACCCGACACCGACCGACCGGTTCAGCGAGGCGTCGCCGTACAACCCGTACCTGGGGTACGGGCAGTCGAAGTTCGAAGCCGAGCAGCTCGTGCAGCGCAGCTTCGAGCGCGGCGACCTCGCGACGGTCATCGTGCGGCCGCCGTGGTTCTACGGGCCGTTCCAACCGGTGCGCCAGACCCAGTTCTTCGCCGCGGTGCGTCGGGGCCGGTTCCCGCTGCCGGGCTCGGGCCTCAACCAGCGCTCGTTGGTGTTCACCGGCAACCTGGTGCACGGGATGCTCCGAGCCGAGGTGGCGCCCGCCGCGGCGGGCCGCGCCTATTGGATCGCGGACAGCGAGCCGTGTGAGCTCCAGGCGGTCCTCGAGACGGTGCGGGCCGCGTTGCGCGCCGAGGGCCTCACGGTCTCGGACCGCCAGCCCCGCCTGCCCGTGGCGGCCGGCGTCACCGCCGCGTCGCTCGACCAGCTGCTGCAGTCACGCGGCAAGTACGTCCAGGCCCTCCACGTGCTCGGTGAGCTGAAGGACACCATCGCCTGCGACATCTCCCGGGCCCGCGCCGAGCTCGGGTATCGGCCCGCGACGTCGATGTTCGACGGCATGCGAGCCAGTGTCCGTTTCTGCCTCCAGCGTGGTGACGCCCTGTGAGCGGACGGACGGTGCTCGTGACGGGCGGCAGCGGCTACTTCGGGACCGTCCTCGTCGACCAGGCCGTCGCACGGGGTGACCGGGTCCGTGTCCTGGACCGCAACCCCCCCGAGGCACGGGACGGGGTCGAGTTCGTGCCCGGCGATATCCGAGACCGCTCGGTCGTGCGGGCGGCGTGCTCGGACGTGGACGTCGTCTTCCACAACGTCGCCCAGGTTCCGCTGGCCAAGGACCGGGCGCTGTTCCGGTCGGTGAACGTCATCGGCACCGCCAACCTGCTCGTCGGGGCCCGCGACGCGGGCGTCACGAAGGTCGTGCACACCTCGTCGAGCGCGGTGTTCGGGATCCCGGAGCGCAACCCGGTGACGGAGGACACGCCGCCACGACCGCTCGAGGACTACGGGCGGGCCAAGCTCGAGGCGGAGCAGCTGTGCCGAGAGGCGGCGTCGGCGGGCCTCGACGTGACGATCGTGCGGCCCCGGACGATCCTCGGACACGGTCGGCTCGGAATCATGGCGATCCTGTTCGAGTTCGTCGCCGACGGTGCGCCGGTCTTCGTCCTCGGCCGGGGCGACAACCGCTACCAGTTCGTCCACGCGTCGGACCTCGCCGACGCCTGTCTCCGCGCCGGCGACCGGGCGGGCGCGACCGTCTACAACGTCGGGGCCACCGAGTTCGGGACGATGCGCGAGACGTTGCAGGCGCTCGTCGAGCACGCCGGCACGGGGTCGCACGTCCGCTCCCTTCCGGTCCGGCCGGCCCGCGCCGCGATGCGCAGCCTCGCCGGGCTCGGGCTCGCGCCGTTCGCGCCGTACCACTGGATGCTCTACAGCGAATCGTTGTGGTTCGACGTCACCCGCGCCCGGCAGGAGCTCGGCTGGGAGCCGACGCACTCGAACGCGTCGATGGTCATCGAGTCCTACGACTGGTTCCTCGCCCACCGGGACCAGCTGGCCGACGCGCGGGGCTCGGAGCACCAGTCCCCCGCCCGGCTCGGGCTGCTCCGCGCCCTGAAACGGCTGCCGTGAACGCGCTCAGGCCGCCGGCTTGCGGGCCACGGCGAGGATGGATGTCCCGACCGGGACGGTGACCCGACCCACCAGCTGTCGTTCCACGAGCGTCAAGACCATCGCGACGCGGTCGATCAGCGGCGACGTCTGGTCGAGCCCGAGCTCGGGACCGGCCGACTTCGAGGCGCGCCGCTTCACCCACACCGGTGGGACCAGCCAGCTGAAGACGTGCGTCACCAGGCGGGGCTCGAGCCCGGCGACGACGAGCTCAGAGTGCAGCGCACGCCGCGTGTAGCGGCGCACGTGCCCGAGGAACTCGTCCGCGTCGCTCCACAGCCACTCGTGGGCCGGGACGTTGATGACGACCCGACCCTCGGGGCGCAGCACCCGCGTCGCCTCCCGGAGCGCGGCGACCGGGTCCGCGAGGTGCTCGAGGACGTCGAGCAAACAGACCACGTCGACGGAGTCGTCCCCGAGGGGGACCTCGTCGACGTGGGCGCGCAGGCCGTGAAGACCGTGCCGGCGATGCGCCTCGTGGACCAGCACCTCGTTGCCTTCGATGACCATGAGCCGCCCCGGGTCCCAGCCGAGCCGCGCCGTGACGCCCCCCGAGCCCGCGCCGACGTCGGCGAGCCAACCCGACCGGGCCGCAGGGCGCGCGACGCGACGGATCGCGGTCGCGACCAGCGCCGCCTTGCTGCGGAACCACCAGTGCTCGCTGTCGGCCTCGCGGAGCATGTCGGCGTTGGCCTGGTCGAAGACCTCACCGGCTGCGGGGCGGACCCCGAGGGCGTGCACCCGTCGGGCGTTGCGCCAGATCCGGGGGATGGCCACCACCATGGCGGCACCGTCGCGGCCCACGTTGACCTTCGAGCGGTCGTCGTGGCGCCACTCGATGGGGACCTCGAGGACGGGGATGCCTCGGGCGCGCGCGAGGGCGATGGCTTCGGCGTCCCAGGCGTACCCGGTCTCGCGACCCTCGGGGAGGATGGCGTCCCAGACACGCCGACTGGCTGCCTTCGCGCCGCACTGGGTGTCGACGACGCCGGGGGTGATGGTGGCCTGCAACAGCCGGTTGTACGCGCGGCCGAGGGCCTCGCGCACGGGCCCTTCGGGTCGCACCAGGGTCGACCCGGCGAGGTCGCGCGACCCGACCGAGAGGACGTCCGCGCGCTGCGCGGCGTGCACGACGCGTGCAAGCTGGTCGAGCGGCGTCGACAGGTCGACGTCACAGAACGCGGCCCAGGGGCTGGTGACCGCGGCCAGCCCCGCCGCGACCGCGGCGCCCTTCCCGACGTGCGGACGGCGCAAGATCGACACCGCCTGGCGGGGATGCTGGGCGATGAGCTCGTCGACGAGCCGGGCGGTGGCGTCGTCGCTGCCGTCGTCGACGAAGATCAGCTCGCTGCCGGCCGGCTGGGCGGCGATGAACCCGACGAGCTGGTGCCCGAACTCGTCGAAGCGAGGCGCCTCGTTGTACAGGGGCACGACGAGCCCGAAGCACGCGACGGACGGATCGCTCGCTCGGCGCACCTCGCCGTCGCCGCGCCCGCGGGCGCCGTCCGTCATGCGGGCCCGCCTACGTGTGCTTCGCCGAGGACGGGATCGGCGCGAGGAACAACGCGACCGTCGCCCGGTCCCAGTCGCGTTGCAGCTCGGCGTAGCGCCCGAACCGCTGCGACCACGACGGGTCGAGCACGAGATCCCGGTTGCGCACCAGCGTGACGACATCACGGGAGGAGAACAGGGGCTCGGGGTCGAGCCCCAGGCCGAGGTCGGCGCCGAGTTTGCGGACGGCCGGGAGCTGACCGCGGGCCAGGTCGGCACGGCCGTGCGCGTTGAGCTGCACCCCGCGGTCGTGGAGGTACTGGGCCAGCTGCTGGTGGAGGGTGGCGAGCTCGTGGCGGCTGCGGGCGTCGAGGCCCGCCGCGTACGCGACCCGCCGGGACCCGGCCGGTGCGGTCACGGCCGCGTCGCCGGTACGGAGCAGGAGCGCCTGGCTGGCGTTGCGGCCCGTGAACCGGCGGCCTGGGCCGAGCTGTGCGACGAGCGTCGCGTCACGCGCCACGAAGGGCACGCCGTCCTGTTGCAGCTCGGCGAGCAGGGTCGGCCCGTGCGGGTCGGCGAAGGTCCGGAACAGGTCGTCGACGAGGAGCGGGCCATGACCTCGGAGGCTCCCGAGGTGATCGGCGAGCTGGCGTTGGCCGGGGATCGCCCACTGCTGGGAGTTCGGTCCGTCACCGAGGTTGGCGTAGGGCAGGTTGATCGCTGCCAACACGATCGTGAGGACGACGAAGCCGCCGACGAGCCGATCGAGCGAGACCCGTCGGGCCGCGGCGGTGCGGGCGACGCTGATCACGACGGCGAAGAACACGAACGCCGCCAGCGGCCACAGGAATCGCATCCCGTGGGGCGTGTAGACGCCGAAGACGGTGATCGGGCTCTGGGCCACCGTGACGATCGAGGTGAGGAGCGCGACCGCGGCGGTGGCGATCGCGAGTCCCGCCACCCGGTCGTGGCGCCGCCGGGCGTCCCAGCCGCACGCGACCAACACCGCCACGAGGACGAGGAGGGATCCGATCGCCAGCCCGAGCGACGGCGGGTGCCAGCTCAGATAGAAGGTGCGCTGGACCGACGGCCGGAACCACCACGGCGGGAGGGCCAGCACCGACGCCGCGAGGCGGACCCCGAGCCGGTAGCCCACCGAGCGGACATGGGAGTGCTGGGCGGTGCGAACGAGGCGGGTCAGGTTCCCCGACCGGGTGACCTGCTCGACGAGCGTCTGGGTCCACGCCGCGAGCCCGATGACGCCGGTGACCGCGCCGGCGCGGAGCGCGTCTCGGCGCCGCTCGGGCCAACGGTCCGGGTCGCGGCGACGGGACCGCCCCAGCCGCACCCCGAACACGAGAATCGCGAACCCGGACAGCACCGGGACGAGCAGGGCGTAGGTCAGGTGCGTCTCGAGCACCAGGCTGCCGACGAGCGCCCCGAAGGGCAGGGCGAGCAGATCCCCGTCGGCGAACGACCACACGAGCACGACGAAGAAGAGGAAGGGCAGCACCAGGCTGTGGGGCTGCCACGGGTCGTACAGCAGCTCGCTGCCCATCGCCCAGCCCAACGCCGTCGCGGCCGCCATCGCGATCGTCCCGAGCAGCGGGCCGCCCCGCCGGTACGCGAACCAGCCGATCCCGACGAGCGCGGCGATGTTCAGGAGCGCGACGCCGATGGGCAAGCCGGCGTTCGCCCCGAGCACCCGGACGGGGACGGCCAGCGCGTCGAACAGCAACGGGCCCGGGTTGTTCAGGTTCGTCCCGTACGACAGCGACGACGATGACCAGGTTCCGAGCAGGGGAATGTTGTGACCGAAGACGTCGAAGGACCGGACGGCGAAGAACCCGTCGTCGCCGATCGGGATCCAGTGCCGTCCGATGGCCCGGGTGGTGGCGACGATGACGGGCACGGCGGCGATCACGACCGACGCGACGAACAGTCGGAACGCCCGGCGCGTCGCGCGCGTGTCCGCACCCGCCGAGGCGCCCCCACGGCCCGCGTCGTCCGCCCGGCGCGTGGCCGCGACGTCGACCCCGCTCGTCATGGTGTCCGCCGGCGGGCGGGACGAGGACGGGACACGGTCGCGGCGCGGGGCCCGGAGTGTCCCGGCGTGCCGGGCTCGATTCGCATCAGCCCGTCACGGACGGCGGCGCGAGGAAGACCGCCGCGGGGAGACCGAGGTCGGCGATGCGCGACAACCCGAGTCGGGCGACGCGGGGCAGGCGCGGGTCCAGGGTGGTGGCGAACAGGGACCCGTCGACGCCCGGGACGAGCGCCGCGAGGCCGTGGGCACGCAGGTCGGCGATGACCTGGGCGTGGATCCGGTCGAACTCGGCTCGTTCCCGGGATGTGCGCGGGTCGTAGTAGGCGACCTCCCGGACCCCGGGCTTGGCCCGCCAGTACGCGATGTCGGGTCCGATGGAGAGGTGCACGACCGCGGTGGCCTGGGAGGGGCTCAGCACCCGGTGCGGGGTGACCGGCCCGCGGTACTGGTCGAGCGTCCCGATGTGGAACCCGCGCCGCTCAAGCTCGTTCATGAGCCCGAATCCCTGCGCGCCGAGCGACGCGGGATCGCCGAACGTGACGAGGTAGGTGCCCGAGCGGCCGCCGTGCGGCCCGGGGACCCGCTCGAGGGCACGGACGGTCGGGTCGACCACGGCGCCCAACGTCCGCGAGAGCCGCGGTGTCGGGAACTGGACCCCGGCGGCCTCCACGGCGAAGACGACGGTCATCGCCACGGCGACGGCCAGGAGGGCGACGCGGCTGGCGGTGTCGGCAGCCGGGCGGACCGTGCGCTGCAACCGTCGACCGACGACGACGCCCAGGGTCCAGCCGACGGCGATGAGCATGACGACGTTGAGCCCCCACGCCCACAGCACGAGGTAGTACCAGAGGATGCCGAAGATGCGGCTGATCGAGAACACGCCGAGCAGGATCGTCAGCGCGATGACGACGTGGAGCTCGAGGAGCGAGCGGAGCCGCGACCGCCACGCGGTGAAGGCGCACAGGGCCCACACGGCGAGGAACAGCGATCCGGGGATGACGGACCCGGTCGTGACGTCGACGTGGGAGGTCGTCGGGACCAGCGCCTTCGTGAAGGGCACCACCGGGTTCAGGTGCGCGAGGAGGACCTTGATTCCCTGACCGAGCCCGGCGGGTGACTGCGGCGGGTGACGGAAGTAGTCGAACAGGACCGACAGGTTCCCCCGTGAGGTCGTGAGCTGCTCCACGACCGGTGGGAGCCAGACCGCGACCGCGACGGCGGCGGCGACCACCGTCCACAGGAGGAACCGGCGGACCTGGTCGCGGTCGACCCGCCGCCGGTAGGTGCGGAACCCGGCCACCCCGAGGCTGATCACCCCCAACCCGACGCAGAGCCCGAGGTACGCGACCTCGGTCTGGGCGCAGAAGGACCCTGCGAACGCCGCGACCGGGAGCAGCGCCAGATCGTCACAGAGGACCGACCACACGGCGAGCAGGAACACCAGCCACCAGAGGACGGGGAGGTACGGGTTCCACGCCTGGGTGAGCAGCACCGCGCCGAAGGCGCGCACGAGCACGGCGAGCACCGCGGCGACGCCGAGCGCCAGACGCAGGCCCGCCCGGCGGTTGGCGATCCAGACCATGACGCCGATGGCGACGACGTGGAGGGCCACGGACGCGGCCTCCATCGCCCACGCCGAGGCGCCGAACAGCTCGTAGAAGGGCCAGAGCGCGTAGAAGCTGAGCGGCCCGGGGTGGCTGCCCTGATGCCCGAACGGCCCGATGCGCCCGGCGAGACCGAGCAGCGGCGGGTGGGCGCTCCACACGTCGCGCAGCCGCATCTCGGTCCACGCCAGGTCCAGCAGCGGATACCACCGGGGGTGACGGAGCGCGACGAGCGCCACGATCATCGGGACCGCGAGGAGCAGCACCAGCGCAGCGAGCACCAGCGCCCGGCGCCGGTTGACGATCCCGACGGGGACGCCAGAGGAGCGCGCGGGTGTGTCGGGGCCGGCCACCCCGGTGGTGTCCGAGTCGGCCCCTCGATCGTCTCGAGCCGCGACGGTGGGCGTCGACGCGCCCGAACGGGCCGACTTCACGGACCGGGAATGTAATCGACCGCGCCTCGCGCACCGCCGTGCACGGGGATCGGACGCCACGACGGCGAGATCGGGTCGGACCCCGGGTGTTTGGGGGGTGCCGGTGCGGGCCGCGGCGGGGTCACGCCACGGACAGGAACTGGTCGCTGTTGCGGCTCGCGATCGCCATGATCGCCGCTTGCGGGTTCACGCCCGGCGCGTCGGGAAGCAGCGATGCGTCGTTCACACGGAGGTTCTCGTAGCCCCACACCCGACCGAAGCTGTCGGCGCCGGTCCGGGCGCGGTCCTCGCCCATGCGGACCGTGGACGTGAGATGGACGGTCATGAGGTTGGTGCGGCTGCGGCTGACCGCGTCCCACCAGGACACGAGCTCGTCGGTGTGGCGGACGACCGCGCCGTGGACGACCGACGGGTACAGCTCGTGGGCGCCGGCGGCGAGGAGGACCTCGCCGAGGTCGACGAGCCCGCGCGCCAGCCGGCTCATGTCGCCGTCGGTGAGCCGGTAGGTCACGACCGGGGACCGCAACCCGGGGACGGCCAGCACCCGGCCGGCACCGTCGCTGCGGATCGCGGCGTAGTAGACGGTGACACGCTCCCAGTCGGCGAGTGCCTCGTGATAGTCCGCGGAGGAGTCGGCGAGCGCCAACGCGACGTGGCCTCGGCCGCTCGCCGATCCGCCGATGGTGAGGTTCGGGGCGAACTCGGTGACCCGGTGCATGGGCACGTCGCCGTGATCGAGTCGTTGCGGGAACCGGGCCGCGATCTTGATCGTCGGGTGGAGCTTCAGTCCCGTGCCGATGCGGTGCCGGATCCCGCTGCGCTGGAGCAGCGCGGGCGATTGGATCGAGCCGCCGCACACGAAGACATGCTCGGCGCGGATCGTGACCGGTTCATCGGCTTGGCCTGGATGGCGGCGGCGACCGCGCGCGCCGGTGATCCGGTTGCCGTCGCGGGTCAGGCGCACGATCCCGGTGTCGGGGATGAGCCGGGCCCCGGCGGCCACTGCTTGGGGGAGGAAGGTGCGGGCCATGGTCTGCTTGACGGCGCGGCCCCGCGCTTCATCGTGGCGGAACACGCGTGGGAACTCGACGGCCCGCCACCCCAGCTTGGCGGCGCCGCGTTCGAGCACGGCCGACGACGGGGGCGGCGCGCCCGGGAGCTTGGAGACGGACAGCGCGGATTCGATCCCGGCGGCGTACCGCTCGAGGACCGACGGGGTGAACTCGTCGATCTGATAGGAGCGGCGCCACTCCTCGGCCAGGTCGGTCGGAAGCCGGTGGTACAGGCCGCTGTTGATCTCGGTGCTGCCCCCGACGCAGCGCCCTTCGGCGTACGCGATCCCGGGCGCGCCGAGGGCGGCAGCCAGGCCGCGGTGCCGGTCCTTGGCGACCATCTCGTCGAGGGAGAAGGGCTCGAGGGCGTCGGGGTCGATCCACGGTCCTTCCTCGACGATGGTCACGTCGCGCCCGGCGCGGGCCAGCGTCGCCGCGGTGACCGCGCCGCCAGCCCCGGAGCCGATGATGAGGACGTCGGTGTCGAGCGTGGTCACGTGGTCGTCTCGGGGATCAGCTCGTTCTCCGCGAAGAGGACCAGCGACTGGAGGAGTCGGACGTACTGGCGGACGGGGTCGAACCGGCTGGTCTTCCAACGTTCCACCTGCTGGCCGAGCGCGGCGGGATCGAGGCGGCCGAGCGCTCGTTGCAGGCGCGGCCAGGCCCCGAAGGCGAGCGACTCGGCTCCGACCCCGGCGCGGAGGTATTCGGGCATCGATCGCAGCGCCCCATCGACGTACGCCTCGACCTCGGGTCGCCACCGGTCGTCGGTGGTCGGGCTCATGAGCGTCGCGACGATCTGGCGCTCGAACCACAGCATGGGGCGAGAGCCTACCGGGGGCCTCCGATTCTTCCCGGCGGCGACCCCCGCCCGCCGCACCGCTCGGGCCAAACTGGAGGCGCGCTCCGCACGGCGGGGTCGCATGCGCTGATCCGCTGCGCTGATCCACCGCGAGCATCTGGCGTCACGCACCGAGAGGGGG
>DATISY010000047.1:0-13626 GCA_035468285.1 Acidimicrobiia bacterium
GGTGGCTCGTCGTTTGTCGCGACCGGCGCGGCCACGATGTCCTCTGCACCCAGTGCCCGCACCGGCGGCGGGCAGGTGACCATCACCTACGACGCCACCACCGACAGCTGCCCGACCACCCCGGCTGCGGTTGTGGTCACCCCGAGGTTCACCGGGTAGTTCCCGGGCGGGGGGTACCACTATCGAATGTCCGGGTCGCCCGGTCATAGGTCGGCGGCAAGCTCGACGGCTCTATGGGGCTCGATGGTCACCCGACTCTCAGACTGAGGCTTTCCCCCGCGGTGTGCGCATACCGGTGAGCGCCTCCGTAACGAGCCCTAATGTTCCCTTCGGGGACACCTTGTAGAAGGTCGCTGCGACCTTGCCCTGCTCGTCGACAACGAATGCGGAGCGGATGATGCCTTTGAACTTGCGGCCGTAGAGGGTTCGGTCCCCCCAGGTGCCCCAGGCGTCGGCGACTTTGTGGTCCTCGTCGGCGAGGAGCGGGAACTTCAGCGCGTACTTCGTCGCGAACTTCTGCTGTTTCTCGGGGGGGTCGGGGCTGACGCCGAGGACCTGCGCCTTGAGGCGGCGCATCATGGGCAGCGCCTCCTGTAACGAGCAGGCCTGGGTGGTGCAGCCCGGCGTGTCGGCCTTCGGGTAGAAGTAGACGACAACGCGTTTGCCCTTGAAGTCGGCCAGCTTGACCTTCTTGCCCGCCTGGTCGGTGAGCGTGAACGCGGGCGCCTTGGCGCCAACTTTGAGCTGCGGCACGACGATTCCCTGTTCCGCGGGGCCCACCGGAACCCCGGCTGCCGGGCCGTAGCATGCCGCACGTGGCCCGGCCCGTGCAGGTCCGACTGGCCGCGCCGCCCGACGAGGTGCGCGAATCCGTCGATCGTGTGCTGGCGGACACGCCCCGAGCCGTGACGACGGTCGACGTTGACGTGCGCGCGGACGGTGCCGGATCGGTGGTGATCCTCTCGTCCCGGATGGCGGTGCGGGTCCCCTATTTCGGCTGGTTCGTGCGGATCTTGACCGGGGTGGCGGCCCGCCGGGAGCGGGCCGACCTGGCCCGGCGGGTCCGGGCGGCGGTCGAGACGGGCGAGGTGGCGCCGCCGTCGCGGCGGCGCTGGTCGGTGCTCCCGGCGGTGTCGTTCACCGCGGAGCAGGCCGCCAGCCTCGGGACGGTCGCGGCGGTCGGGGTGGTGGCGAACTTCGGCGGGTCGCTGTTCACCCAGGACGGTGACGCGGTCGCCCGGTCGTTCGGCCGGTCGGATCAGGATCTGGGGTTCGCGTTGGCGTTGACCCGAGCCGGGGTGCTGGTGGCGTTGGTCGCGGCGGCGGCGGCGGACCGGTTCGGGCGGCGGCGGATGGTCCTCGTCGGGTTGGGTGGCATCGCGGTGGCGAACGCTCTCGCCGCGGTCGCCCCGACGTTCGAGGTGTTCACGGTGTCGCAGGTGCTGACCCGGGCGCTCGTGAACTCGACGCTGGTCGTCGCGGCGATCGTGGCGGTCGAGGAGGCCCCGGAGGGGGCGCGGGCGTTCGCGCTGTCGATGTTCGGGTTGGCGTTGGGTCTCGGGTTCGGGGTGTCCGTGATGCTCCTGCCGGTCGCGGATCTGGGCTCGGACGCGTGGCGGTTCTCGTTCGCGGTGAGTGCGCTCATCGTGCTCGCGCTGCCGAGTCTGGCCCGCAACCTCTCCGAGACGGGGCGCTTCGACCGGTTGGCCGAGCATCGGGGCCGGCGGGGGCGGCGACGATGGCGGGAGCTGTGGGCGCCGCCGTACGGGCGCCGGTTCCTCGCGTTGGGGGCGGTGGCGTTCTTCGTGAACGTGTTCAGCGCGCCGTCGTCGCAGCTGACGAACCGGTACCTGACGCACACCCATCACTTCTCGAACTCGGGGGTGGCGGTGTTCCGCAGCGTCACCGCCGGGGTGCCGGGCGTCGTGGGGGTGCTCCTCGCGGGCCGGTGGGCCGAGACCTGGGGGCGCCGGCCGGTGAGCATCGTCGGGTTGGCGCTCGCGACGGTCGCGCAGATGGTGTTCTTCCTCACCGCCGGTGTGGTGCTGTGGGCGACGGCGGTGGTGTCGATCGTCGCGGCGGCGTCGGCGGGGTTGACGGTCGGGGCGCTCGACGCGGAGCTGTTCCCGACCGAGGTGCGGGGCACCTCGAACGGGTTCTTGCTGGTGTGCGGGGTGGCGGGGTCCGCCGTGGGGCTGCTCGCCGCGACCACGTTGGAGAGCGCCGTGGGTGGGCTGGGGCCGGCGATCGCGGTGTGCGGGGTGGCGTCGTTGCTCGCAGCCGTGGTCTTCTTGCCCCTGCTGCCCGAGACGGCCGCCCGGCCGCTCGACGACGTCAGCCCCTCGGGAGGATGAGTTGAGTCACGACGATGCGCTCGCCGGGTTCACCCGGTCGGTGTTCGAGCACGACGGCGACGCGCGCGCCGTGTACTCGGCGGGGGCGGGACCGGCGGTGATCGTGATCCACGAGATCCCGGGGTTGCACCCGGGGGTGATCGACTTCGGCCAGCGGGTCGTGGAGCGGGGCTTTCACGTGCGGATGCCGTCGCTGTTCGGGACGCCGGGCAAGCCGTTCGGGGTGGGGTACACGATCCGGTCGCTGACGGGTGCGTGCGTGGCGCGGGAGTTCACGAACTGGGCGTTGAACGAGACGAGCCCGATCATCGGCTGGTTGCGGGCCTTGGCCGCCGACGCGCACGAGACGTGCGGGGGGCCGGGGGTGGGCGCGGTCGGGATGTGCTTCACCGGCGGGTTCGCGTTGGCGATGATGGTCGACGAGCGGATGCAGGCGCCGGTGTTGAGCCAGCCGTCGTTGCCGTTCCCGGGCGGGCGGCGACGCAAGGCGGCGACGGGGATCAGCGACGCCGACCTGGCCCGGGTGAAGGAGCGGGCCGCGGCGGGCGCGTGCGTCATGGGGCTGCGGTTCTCCGAGGACCGGGCGGTCCCGGAGGCCCGGTTCGACACGCTCCGGCGCGAGCTCGGTGACGCGTTCCTGGCGGTGGAGATCGACTCGTCGAAGGGCAACCCGGACGGGATCAAGCGGCGGGCGCACTCGGTGCTGACCCTCGACCTCGTCGACGAGCCCGGCCACCCGACCCGCGCCGCGCTCGACGGGGTGCTGGCGTTCTTGGAGAAGCGGCTGCGCCCCTGAGGTCAGGTCGCTTGGGCTTGGGTGACCGCGGCCTGGCAGACCACCGTGCGGGCGGCGGAGACCATGTCGAGGGTGACGTCGTCTCGGTGCGGTAAGGCGGCGGTGCCGCTCCATTGGCCGTGGCCGCCGAGCACGGTGATGCCCCCGATGCGACGGTCGGTGGCGCCCGGGTGGTGGAGCTCGAGGGCGTAGGTGCCGTCGGGGATGGAGTAGTCGACGTTGACCGCGAGGCTGACCGGGGACGTGCCCGACACGGCGACGCGGCCCACCCGGACGTCGTTGGCGCCGATCATGGCGACGGTGCGCAGCGCGGGCGCGGCGACGGGTGGGGAGGAGCGGCCGGCGTCGACGACCCGGACCGCGACGACGGCGATGATCGCCGCCGCCGCGGCGGCGACCGCGACGGTCCCCCAGCGGCGGAGGCGGCGCTGGCGCTTGCCGCGGATGACGTGGTCGACCCGGCGGGCGAACCCGAAGGGGGGCTCGACCTCGGGGGCGAGGCGGGTGAGGCCGTCGGCGATGCCGGCGAGCTCGTTGACGTGGTCCTGGCAGCGGGGGCAGCCCGCGAGGTGCAGGAGCAGCTCGGCGCGTTCGGCGCCGTCGAGGATGCCGAGGGCGAGCTCGGGAGCGGCGTCACGCACCGCGGCGCAGCCGATGACGGGGTTCATTCGGTGGACTCCTCGCTCACGAGCGCGACCCGGAGCCGTTGCAGCGCGGTGCGGATGCGGGTCTTGGCGGTGCCGAGCGGGATCGATTCGCGTTCGGCGACCTCGCGGGCGGTGAGGCCGACGACGCCGGCGAGGACGATGGCGCGGCGTTGCTCGTCGGGGAGGGTGCCGAGGGCGTCGCGGAGGCGGCCGACGTCGGCGTCGACGAGGGCATGGTCGGCGGGTCCGCGGTCGGCGGACGGGGGGGCGAGACCGAGGATGGCGTCGGGGTCGATGGCGAGGGGCCGGCGGACCCGCATCGCGTCGATCGAGAGGTTGCGGGTGATGGTGAGCAGCCAGGTGATGACGCTGCCCCGGCGGGGGTCGTAGACCGCGGCGTGGCGCCAGGCCCGCAGGAGGGCCTCCTGGGCGACGTCCTCGGCCCCGGTCCGGTCGCCGAGGATCGTGGTCGCGAGGCCGAAGACCCGGCGTTGGAACCGTTCGACGAAGGCGGAGGCCGCGTCGGCGTCACCGGCGGCCATCCCCGCTACCAACGCGTCGTCGGCGACTGTCCACATCACAGGTGCTACGGCGGTGGGCGGCCGCCGGATTGGTTCCACGGTAGATCCGGTGGTGACGTCCGACACGTCGGGGCGGGCCCTACGCTTGCGGACCAGCCGGGCGGGGATCCGGGTCCGGCTCACGAAGGGGGATGTGATGCGCAGGCTGCTTGTGGGAGTCACCGTGCTGGCCGCGGCCCTGGTCCCGGTGGCGCTGCTCGCCCCCGGGGCGTCGGCCACGGTGGCCACCAAGGCGAAGCCGCCGATCAAGCTGCCCGGAAAGGTCAACGTGCATGGCACCGCGACCGCGACGGGGAACACGATCGAGATCGACCAGCACGACGACTACTTCTCGCCCACGTTCGTGAAGATCCCCGCCAAGGCCACCTCGATCAGCGTCACGATCAAGAACGTGGGGTCGACGCAGCACACGTTCACCGTCCCGGCCGAGAACATCGACCTGCTCCTCAACCCCGGTGAGTCGATGAACGCGACGATCGCGATCAAGGGGCCGGGCGCCATCGCGTTCTACTGCAAGTTCCACCAGACGCTCGGCATGCAAGGCGGGTTCTTCGACAAGAAGGGCGCGCACCTGATCAGCAGCGTGGCGAGCGCGTCGTCGTCGGGCCCGGTCGCGACCAGCCCGACGACCGCGACGCCGCCGACGACGCGCAAGTCGAGCGGGTCGAGCGGCGGGTACGGGTACTGACGTCCACCTGACCTCGACGGACCCCGCGCCGCGCGGGCGGCGGGTCCGGGTTTCGGTCAGGGGCGGGTCGGTCGCGCCAGGCCGTGCCCGAAGAATCCGCCTTTCGGTCGGCCGTGCGCGTGGTAATGGTCCGGGATGTTGCGCATGTTGTCGTCGACGTAGTGCTCGAAGCCGAAGTGCTCCCCGACCACGTCGGCGAGCCGGTCGTGCATGTGGGTGAGTGCATCCCGGGGCGGTTCGGTGTGATGGACCCGCCAGACGACCATCGGGACGGCGCAGATCTCGCACTCCGCGATCCAGCACACCTCGTCCTCGTGGTACCAGGGGGTGATGCGCGCCGCCTCGCAGAGGTCGCAGCCCTCGACGGGCCCGCCCGGGGGTGGGGCGGTCATGCGTCGAGCGCGGCGCGCAACGAGCCGATGAACGCGTGGGCCTCGTCGGGGCCGCCGCCGCGCAGCAGCCTCCCGATGAGGGCGCTCCCGACGATCACGCCGTCGGCGGCGGCGGCGGCGGCGACGGCCTGCTCGGGGGTGGAGATACCGAGGCCGATGAGCACCGGCCGGTCGGTGGCCGCCTTGCAGCGGCGGCCCATCTCGAGCGCGTCGGCAGCGAGGCGGTCGCGTTCGCCGGTGACGCCCATCAACGCGACGCCGTAGACGAACCCGCGGGTCCGGGCGCAGATCGCGTCGAGGCGGTCGTCGGGCGTGGTGGGCGCGGCGAGGAGCACGGTCTCGACCCCGGCAGCATCGGCGTAGGTCCCCCACCCGTCGAGCTCGTCGAGGGGCAGGTCCGGGACGATGGCGCCGTCGATCCCGGCGCTGGTGAGCATCGAGGCGAACCGCTCGAGGCCGGCGTGGTGCACCGGGTTGAAGTAGGTCATGACGACGAGGGGGACGTCGACGTCGAGGCCGGCGGCGTCGGCGACGACGCCGGACGGGGTGGCGCCGAGCTCGAGGGCCCGATGGGAGGCTTCCTGGATGGTGCGGCCGTCCATGACCGGATCCGAGAACGGGATGCCGATCTCGACCGCGTCGGCGCCCGCGGTGACGACGGCGCGCACCACGTCCAGCCACGCCGCGCCGAGGCCGCCGGTGACGTATGGGACGAGCAGCTTGTGCCCGGCGGCGCGTCGCTCCCGCAGGCGGGACTCGAGGTTCACGCGATCGGCTCGCCGGTGAGGGTCTCGGCGACGTACGCCGCGTCCTTGTCGCCGCGCCCCGAGAGGGTGACGAGGACGGTGGAGCCTTTCGGGACGGCGTGCCCGGCCTCGCGGGCCAGCCAGCCGATGGCGTGGGCCGGCTCGAGCGCGGGGACGATGCCCTCGGTGACGGCGAGGAGCTGGAAGCCCTTCATCGCCTCGTCGTCGGTGGCGGGGTGGTACTCGGCCCGGCCGGTGGCGGCGAGCTCGGCGTGCTCAGGGCCGACACCGGGATAGTCGAGTCCCGCGCTGATCGAGTGCGCGTCGAGGATCTGGCCGTCCTCGTCTTGGAGGAACAGGGACCGGGCGCCGTGCAGCACGCCGGGGACGCCCCGGGTGACGGACGCGCCGTGCCGGCCCGACTCGAGGCCGAGTCCGCCGGCTTCGACGCCGACGAGGCGGGTGTCGGTGTCGAGGAACCCGGCGAACGTCCCGATGGCGTTCGATCCGCCGCCGACGCACGCGACGACGACGTCGGGGTCGGCGCCGAGGTGGGCGCGGCACTGGGTGCGGGCCTCGTCGCCGACGACGCGTTGGAACTCGCGGACGATCCACGGGTAGGGGTGCGGGCCGACCACGGAGCCGATGCAGTAGTGGGTGGTCTCGACGGACGCGACCCAGTCGCGCAGTGCCTCATTGATCGCGTCTTTCAAGGTGGCGCTGCCCGATTCGACGGTGACGACGTCGGCGCCGAGGAGCTGCATGCGCCAGACGTTGAGGGCCTGACGTTCGACGTCGACCGCGCCCATGAACACCAGGCAGTCGAGTCCGAACAGCGCCGCCGCGGTCGCGGTCGCGACCCCGTGCTGGCCCGCGCCGGTCTCGGCGATCACCCGTCGCTTGCCCATGCGTCGGGTCAGGAGCGCCTGCCCGAGGACGTTGTTGATCTTGTGGGAGCCGGTGTGGAGCAGGTCCTCGCGCTTGAGGAGCACCCGGACCCCAAGCTGCTCGGAGAGGCGATGACACTCGGTGATCGGGGTCGGGCGGCCCGCGTAGGAGCCGAGCAGCTCGCCCAGCTCGGCCCGGAACGCGTCCGACGCCCACGCGGCACGGAACTCTCGCTCGAGGTCCTGCAAGGCCGGGACGAGCGTCTCGGGCACGAACCGGCCGCCGAACTCACCGAACCGGCCGAGCCCGGCTGGTTCCGGGCCGGCCTCGGGGACTGACACCGCGACGGCACGGGCAGGTGAGGTCACGGCCCGATGTTAGGGGTCCGTCACCCAGCGTCGGCCAGGGTTCTCGCCTAGTGGTGCGGCTCGTCGACCTGCCAGTCGTAGAGGGCACCGGCGTCCCGAGCGTCCCGGTCGGGTCGCCACCCGTCGTGCGCCACCTCGTCGGCGGCGCGGCGGGCGGCTTCCACGAACCGGCGGAGCTTGATCGGGTCCTTGCGGCCCGAGCCGGGCTCGGTCTCGACCCCGCTCGACACGTCGACGCCCCACGGGCGGACCCGCCGCACCGCCGCGCCGACGTTGTCGGCGTCGAGGCCGCCGGCCACGATCACCCGTACCCCCGGCGGGACACCCTCGGCGAGGGACCAGTCGAAGACCCGACCCGATCCCGGCTCGGGCGCGTCGAGGAGCACCGCGTGCGCCGCGCTGTCCCGTGCGGCGGCGAGGGACGGGTCGCCGGCCTGGAACGCCTGGATCACGAACGGGACCCGCTCGGCGATCCACGCCACCTCCGAGGCCGGCTCCCGGCCGTGGAGCTGGGCGCCGCTCAACCCGATCGAGTGGACGATCTCGACCACTCGTTCCCGACGTTCGTCCCGGAACACCCCGACCGTGGGTTGGCCGGGTGGGAGGCGCCGGATGATCGGGCCGACGTCTTTGGCGCGCACCTGGCGCGGGCTGCCCGAGGCGAACACGAACCCCAGGGCGTCGGCCCCGAGCGCCACGGCGAGGAGGGCGTCGTCCTCGGTGGTAATGCCGCAGACCTTCACGAACACCCCCCGGACGGTACCGGAGGGTGCCCGACGAATCGGGCACTACGCTGGGCCGGCCGTGCGAGCCCAGGGGGGCAGCCGCATGACCGACGACACCTTCGGTTCGCCGACGTTGGATCTGGCCACCGCGCCCGCAGCGCTCGCCGACCTGCTGGTCCGCCGGCGTGTCCCGATCATCGCCGGGTACGTCGTCGTCACCGTCCTGGCCCGCGCCGCCATCGGCGACCTGGACCGTCCCGCGGTCCTGTGGTGGCTCGTCGGGCTGACCGCGTTGAGCTGCGCCGGGGCGACCCACGGGCCCCGCCGGTTCATCATGGACTGGCTCCCCCTCGCGGTGATCGCCGCCGGGTACGACACCGTGCGCGCCCAGGCCCCCGACCTCCTCGGCCGGGCCATCGTCCGCCCCCAGCTGCGCTTCGACGAAGACGTCTTCGGCGGCACGGCCCCCACCGTGCAGCTCCAACGCTGGCTCGACGTGAAACCCGACCAGGTGCACTGGTGGGACTACGTCGCCTGGATCGCGTACCTGTCCCATTTCTTCGTGACGCTCACCGTCGCCGCGTTCCTGTACGTGAAGAACCGGGCCCTGTTCAAGCGGCTCGCCGCGCTCATCACCACCGTGAGCGTCGCGGGGTTCGTCACCTACTTCATCATCCCCGCGGAGCCGCCCTGGCTGGCCAGCCGCCACGGCGCGCTCCCCCCCACCAGCCGGGTGGTCCACGACATCTGGACCACCCTCGACCTCCCCTCGGTCGCGAAGGTGTTCAACGGTGACGCCAAGCTGGCCAACCCGGTCGCCGCGCTTCCCTCTCTCCACGCCGCGTGGCCGTTCATGCTGCTCCTGCTCCTCTGGCCGGTGCTGCGCCGCGGCCGCGTCGTGCTCCTGGGCTACAACGCGTTGATGGTCTTCGTCCTCGTGTACGGCGCCGAGCACTACGTCTCCGACATCCTCCTCGGCTGGCTGTACGCCACGGTGGTGTTCCTCGCCTGGAACCGGTACTGGGTCCACCGCGACCACCCCGCGGCCGGTTCCCAGCGGGCGAGGGGGAGATGGTTGGCGACGCGCCGCGACGGTGACGTCAGCGGGCGCGTCCGTCTTCGAGCGCGCACGCCGTGATCCGGTAACGAAGGAACTCCCCCTCCGCCCACCGGTCGGTCCCGTAGAACCAGCCGAACCGGCCGACGCTTGGGATGCTCACCCCGTCGAACGTCGTGAAGGCGCTGAACTCGCCACCGGCGGGATGCCAGCCCCACGTCCCGGACTGGTCGGGATCACCCCACCGGTCGAAGGCGATCGCGCGCGGCCGAGCCTCGTCGTCCAGCGTGAGCCGCACCTCGAGTGGAGTGTCGTCCAGGTGGTACCGGGCCACGATGTCCGCCCCGTCGACGGCCCACGCGACGCCATATCTCGGGAGCAGGCTGGTCGGGACCCAGATCGCCTCCGCGCCGCCCCGTCCCGCTGCGCTGCGCGACACGTCCGGTCCCTGCGCCCGGGCGACACCGACCACCCCGAAGAGCTTCCACGCCATCACCCCCACCCCGTCGACGTAGCGATCCGACCCCACGATCACGCCGCCGACCCGGGCCGGCCACACGAACCCGCGATGCGGAGCCAGCACTTCCCGGGCCCGGAACGGCAACCAGCGGCCGATCTTGATCTGGCCCCGCATCCGCAGCCGCGCCCACAACCCCCGCGGAGTGCCGGGCGCGATAGCCGTCGTGAGGTACCGGCGAACGGCCGAGGGGAGCTCAGCCAGCTCCGCCACCGAGAACGTCCCCGCGCCGTGCACCTCGATGAGGCGAGCCTCGACCTCGGCGATCGTCGGCGCGCCCATCGAGACCGAACGTACCGATGCCCGGGCCGCGCGTCGAGGCTCGCGTCGACCGCGGGGCATCTAGGGTCGCGACGACCGAGGCCCCACGATCTGGGCGAAGGAGCTGGCGAATGAGGACGACGTCGTGAGCGACACGACGGTCGAGGACCGCTTCGCGATCCACGACGTGACGATGCAGTACTGGATGAACGTGGACCGGCGCGACTGGCCCCGGGTCAAGGCCTGCTTCGTCCCCGGGACCCACGTCGACTACTCGGCGCTCATGCCGGTCGGTTCCGCCGTGCCGGCGGAGGACGTCGTCGACCGGATCGCCGCCGCGATCGAGATCTACGCCGTCACCGTCCACAACGTCGGGAACCACGAAGTGATCCTCGACGGTGACGAGGCGCACAGCGAGGCCTGCATCGTCACCCACCACGTCTACCGCGACCCGGGACGCCAGGGCGGGCGCCTGCCCGTCGCCGGGCTGCGGTACCGCGACGTCGTCGTCCGCACACCGTCCGGGTGGCGGATCCGGGATCGGGTCGCGACCACCGACTGGCGGGCGTGGTGGGATCCGCGCACACCGACGTACGTCGACGGCGTCCACCAATAGGCCCCCCGATGGGTGACACTGTCCTCTACGAGCGTGACCGGCACGTCGCGACCATCACCTACAACCGGCCCGAGGTCCTCAACGCCATCAACGGCGAGCTCCGCCAAGACCTGAACGCGGCGTGGGAACGGTTCCGCGACGACGAGGACGCCTGGGTCGCGATCATCACCGGCGCCGGGCGCGCCTTCTGCGTCGGTGCCGACCTGCGCGACGGCGCCGAGTCCGCGGGGAGCTGGCCCGGTTCGTTCTGGGAGATCCCGACGATCAACTCCTTCGAGTCCGGTCTCGAGGTCTGGAAGCCGACCATCGCCGCGGTGAACGGCTACTGCCTCGGGTACGGCCTCACCCTCGTCTCCGCCTGCGACTTCGTCATCGCGGCCGACGACGCCCAGTTCGGGATGCCCGAGGTCCGCCTCGGCGTCCCCACCATCGTCGGCGCCATTCGGCTCCCCCAACGCGTCGGGATGCAACCCGCCCTCGAGCTCCTCCTCACCGGCGACCGCATCGACGCCCGCCGCGCCGCCGAGATCGGCCTCGCCGGACGCGTCGTGCCCCGCGCCGAGCTCTTGAGCGCCGCCCGGGGGCTCGCCGAGCGGCTCTGCGCCGGCGCACCCCTCGCCGTCCGTGCCGTCAAGGAGATGGCCTACCGCGGCCAGCACCTCCCCTGGAACGACGCGGTCCGCATGGGCGAGACCATGCGCCGCGTCGTCGGCGCCACGGACGACGCCCGCGAAGGGCGTGCCGCCACCGCCGAGGGCCGCGACCCCCAGTGGCGCGGTCGCTGACGGTTACGCCCCTGCGGCATCGCGACACCACCACCTAGGCAGTCGACCGTCCTGAGCCCACCAACATTGCGCTCCAGGGGTCAGGTGCCCTTCGGTCGTCGACGCCGTCGTACATCCAGAGCGTCGGCGTTGCGAGGACGAATGCGCACACGTCCCGGCTGGGCTCCAGGCTCGCGCCCAGTCCCGAAAGGACGTCAAACGTGTGGAGCAAGGCCTCGTTGAGGGCTCGTGCGATCCAGTCCGCGATCTGAAGGTCGAAGTAGCCATCGGATGAGATCACGTCCGCTGGGGCATCCCGTACGATCGCCACGAACAGGTTGCCAACTGCATCGAGGGAGTCCAGGAGCTCTGATGGGCTCGCCTCCGGCTGGGCATGAAGCTCCTGGAGCTTGAGCCATCCTCCCTGGACCCTGCCGGCAATCTGCAACCCGTACGAGAAGAGGCAGTCGGTCACATGGTCGACGGTTTGCCAACAGGTCCAGTCCAGCGTCCCAGCACGCGCTGACCAGTCCCGATCGACCATCGCCCTCAATGCGGCGATGCACTGACTCAGCCCAGTTTCGAGCAGGTCGATGAGGTAGGTCGGAGAGGCGGCGGCGTCGTCCCCCATCGGTACGAACGCTATTCGCGGACGTGGACGCCGCACGCCCTGCTCACGGATCGGTCGCCGGGAGCGTGCCAGGCCCCGGACGTCACGGGCCTGAGTCCGGCTCAGGCGTCGACGAGGCGTCCGTGGAGGTAGTCGTCGTAGGCGGAGAGGTCGAGGAGCCCGTGGCCGCAGAAGTTGAAGAGGATGACGGGTTCGTCGCCGGTCTCTTTGGCGGCGAGGGCCTCGTCGATGACGGCTCGGATGACGTGGCCGGCTTCGGGTGCGGGGAGCTTGCCTTCGGCGTTGGCGAACATGATCGCGGCTTCGAAGGTCTTGCCCTGGGGGTAGGCGATGGCGTCCATGCGGCCGGTGTTGACGAGGTTGGAGATAATGGGCGAATCGCCGTGGTAGCGGAGGCCGCCGGCGTGGATGGGTGGGGGCGCGAAGTCGTGGCCGAGGGTGTACATGCGCAGCAGCGGGGTCATGCCGGCGGCGTCGCCGAAGTCGTAGTCGAAACGGCCTTCGGTGAGGGTCGGGCAGGAGGACGGCTCGGCGGCGACGAGGCGGACACGGTCGTCGGGGAGGAATGGGAGCGCGATCCCGCCGAGGTTGGAGCCGCCGCCGCAGCAGCCGAGCACGACGTCGGGGTGGGACTCGTCGGCGAGGGCGAGCTGCTCTTTGGCTTCGAGGCCGATGATGGTCTGGTGCAAGAGGACGTGGTTGAGGACGGAGCCGAGGGCATAGTGGGTGTCGTCGCGGCTGGCGGCGTCGCGGACCGCGTCGCTGATCGCGAGGCCGAGCGAACCGGGATTGTCGGGGTCGTCGACCGGTGACGGGACGACCTCGCTTCCCCAGGTCTCCATGAGGATGGTGCGGTAGGGCTTCTGCTCGTACGAGGCGCGCACCATGTACACCTTGCAGTCGAGGTCGAACTGGGTGCACGCGAACGACAGCGCGGTCCCCCACTG
Source organism: Acidimicrobiia bacterium (assembly GCA_035468285.1). GTDB lineage: Bacteria > Actinomycetota > Acidimicrobiia > IMCC26256 > PALSA-555 > PALSA-555. Next base: position 12,979 of record DATISY010000047.1, read on the forward strand.
GCCGGCGCCGGTCTCGGTGGTGAGCCGGGTGATGCCTTCCGCTTGGTTGTAGAAGGCCTGCGGGACCGCGGTGTTGGGCTTGTGCGACCCGGCTGGTGACCCGGATTCGTCCTTGTAGTAGATGCGGGCCGGGGTGCCGAGGGCCCGTTCGAGGCGCGTGGCGCGGATGAGTGGCGTGGGACGCCACAGCGAGAGGATGTCGATCACCTCGCCGGGGATGTCGATCCACGGGTCGGTCGACATCTCCTGGCCGATGAGGGCCATCGGGAACAGCGGCGCGAGGTCGTCGGGACCGACGGGCTCGTTGGTCGCGGGATGCAGCGGCGGGTCGAGCGGGGTGGGGAGGACCGGCAGCGCGTTGAACCACGCGGTTGGCATCCGGTCCCGGTCCAGTAGGAAGCGCATCGCGAACCTCCGGTGGCGTGATCGGCCTGATCGTATGGGGAGCCGGTGGGACCGACAGCGGCGGTTTCGGAGCGGGGCCGCGAACGCGGGCATGAGCGCGCCGGGGTTCTCGGCGCGGACGAGCGCCTCCCCGACGAGGACGGCGTCGAAGCCGACGCGGGCCATCTGGGCCGCGTCGGTGGGGGCGCGGATCGCGCTCTCCGCGACGGCGACGACGTCGGGGGGGATCGTCGCGGCCAGGTC
>DATISY010000048.1:0-17856 GCA_035468285.1 Acidimicrobiia bacterium
GACCACCCCGACCACCCCGACCACACCCACGCCGGGGACGACCAACCCGACCGCCCAGGCGCTCCTGAACCAGGCGTCCCAGAAGTTCGCCGACGCCGACACGGCGCTGCGCAACGGCGACCTCGCCACCTACCAGATCGACATCGGCCAGGCGGAGGCCTTCGTCCGCCAGGCCCAGTCCCTCCTCGGCGGGAGCGGCTCGACCCCCTCCACCACGCCATTCACCTCGGCGAGCGCCGCCGCCCTCGTCGGCCACCCCTGAACCTGAGCGCCCGACGCGTCCACTCGTCGAAGCCGCGGGCCCCGTGGGCCCGGGATTGTTCGACCCCCCGGCCATTGTTACTATCGGCGTAGTGGAAATTCCCCGGGCTGGCATCCCCCGCCGGCCCAGGATGGCCCTCGGCGACGGGAGTTGATGATGGCCGTCTCCGGCATCGATCTCGGCAAGTACAAGCTCGGGTGGGCCGACAGCACCTCGGACTACGTCTACACGCCCAAGAAGGGCCTGAACGAGGACGTCGTCCGGGACATCTCGGGCTACAAGTCCGAGCCTGACTGGATGCGGAACTTCCGGCTCAACGCCCTGAAGCGCTTCGAGCGCAAGCCGATGCTGGATTGGTTCGCCAAGAACATGCCCGACATCGACTTCAACGACATCTACTACTACCTGAAGCCGACCGAGGGGCAGGTCGCCGACTGGGACCAGCTCCCCGACGAGATCAAGGCCACCTACGAGAAGCTCGGCATCCCCGAGGCGGAGCGCCAGTTCCTCGCCGGCGTCACCGCCCAGTACGAATCCGAGACCGTGTACCACCGCAACCGTGATGAGCTCGCCAAGCAGGGGGTCGTGTTCACCGACATGGACACCGCGCTGCGCGAGTACCCCGAGATCGTGCAGCGGTACCTGGGCACCGTCATCCCGCCCGGGGACAACAAGGTCGCGGCGCTGAACTCCGCGGTGTGGAGCGGCGGCAGCTTCGTGTACGTCCCCGCGGGCACCCACGTCGAGATGCCGTTGCAGGCGTACTTCCGGATCAACTCGGAGAACGCCGGCCAGTTCGAGCGGACACTTATCATCGCCGAGGAAGGCTCGTCGGTCCACTACGTCGAGGGCTGCTCGGCGCCGGTGTACACGTCGGACTCGCTGCACTCCGCGGTGGTCGAGCTCATCGCCAAGCCCGGCTCCCGGATCCGGTACACGACGATCCAGAACTGGTCACCGAACGTGTACAACCTCGTGACCAAACGGGCCCGCGCCGAGGCCGAATCGACCGTCGAGTGGATCGACGGCAACCTCGGCTCCAAGCTCACGATGAAGTACCCGGCGGTCGTCATGGTCGGCCCCAAGGCCCACGGTGAGGTGCTGTCGGTCGCGTACGCCGGACCCGGCCAGCACCAAGACGCCGGCGCCAAGATGACCCATGCCGCCCCGGAGACAACCTCGATCATCGACTCGAAGTCGATCTCGAAGGGTGGCGGCCGCACGACCTACCGCGGCCTCGTGAAGGTCGACGAGGGCGCCCACCACGTCAAGAGCCACGTGCGCTGCGACGCGCTGATCCTCGACGACGAGAGCCGCTCCGACACCTACCCGTACATGGAGATCGACGAGAAGGACGCCCGCATCGGCCACGAGGCCACCGTCTCGAAGGTCGGCGACGACCAGCTCTTCTACCTCATGAGCCGGGGCCTCACCGAGCAGCAAGCCACCGCGATGGTCGTGAACGGCTTCATCGAGCCGATCATCAAGACCCTCCCGATGGAGTACGCCGTCGAGCTGACCCGCCTCATCGAGCTCAACATGGAAGGCGCCGTCGGGTAGTGCCCGGCTTCACGCCCGATACCGCCCGGGCGCTCGGAGGTCACGACTGGCTCGTGGCTCGACGTGTCGTCGCCGCCGAGCAGCTCGCCGCCGTCACCTGGCCGTCGGCGAGCGAAGAGGTCTGGCGCTACTCGCGCATCGACGACTTCGACCTCGACCGATTCGAACCACGCGGACCGTCGCAACGATCCCTCGACGTACCGATCATCGACGCCGGCCTCGCTTCCAAAGGCGTCGTCGTCGGTGACCTGCTCGACGTCGACGACGCCGAAGCCGCCGACTGGCTCGGCACCTGCTCCGACGCGTCCCCTGACGCGTTCACGCTGCTCCACGACGCCTTCGTCGTCGGCGGCGCGTACGTCCGTGTCCCCGCCGGGGTCGTCGTCGACGAGCCGCTGTTCTTCGAGCACCGCTCCGGAGGCGACGGGCTCGCCAGCTTCCCCCACACGCTGGTCATCGTCGGCGAAGGCGCCGAGGTCACCGTCGTCGACCGGTTCGCGGCCCACGGCGAACCCCACCTGTGCGACAGCGTCATCGAGCTCATCGTCGGCGACGGCGCCCGCGTCCGGTACGTCTCGGTCCAGGAGCACGGCCCCGCGACCTGGCAGATCGGTCTGCAGCGAGCCCACGTCGGGCAGGACGCGTCACTCCGATCGTCCGCCGTCGCGCTCGGCGGCGACTACGCCCGCATGCGCACCGAGTCCCTCATCACCGGCTCCGGAGGCGAGAGCGACCTCCTCGCCGTCTACTTCGGTGACGGTGACCAGATGCTCGACTTCCGGACCCTCCAGGACCACGACGCCCCCCACACCCGCAGCGACCTGCTGTTCAAAGGCGCGGTCGAGGACCACGCCCGTTCCGTGTACTCGGGGCTGGTGCGGCTCCGCCGGTCGGCGCAAGCCTCGAGCGCCTACCAGACCAACCGGAACCTCGTCCTCTCCGAGGGCGCAGCCGCCGAATCGATCCCCAACCTCGAGATCGAGGCCAACGACGTCCGCTGCTCCCACGCGAGCGCCGTCGGCCCCATCGACGACGACCAGCTGTACTACCTCGCGTCGCGGGGCGTTCCCCCCGACGAAGCCGAGCGGCTCATCATCCTCGGGTTCTTCGACGACGTCCTCACCCGCCTCCCCGTCCCGTCCCTCGCCGGCGCGCTGCGCCGCACCGTCGAAGCCAAGCTGGGTCATGCCTGAGGTCCGCGTCTGCGCCGTCGACGACGTCGAGCCCGGCACCGCCACGCGCGTCGACGTCGACGGGTGCCGCCTCGCCGTGGTCCGCCTCCCCTCCAAGGTGGACGGCTCACCCGACGATTGGTACGTGATCGGTGACCGGTGCTCCCACGCCAACTACTCGCTCTCGGAGGGCGACGTCTGGCCCGACGAGCGCGAGATCGAGTGTCCCAAGCACGGCTCGACGTTCTCGCTCGTCACCGGCGAGGCGGAGACCCTGCCCGCCACCAAGCCGGTCCCCGTCTTCAGCGTCCGGGTCGACGGCGACGACGTCTACGTGGAGGTCACGTGACGAGCCGTCTCGTCATCCGCGACCTCCACGCCTCGGTGAACGGCGTGGAGGTCCTCCGCGGCGTCGACCTCGACGTCACCTCGGGTGAGGTCCACGCCCTCATGGGGCCGAACGGCTCCGGCAAGTCCACGCTGTCCCACGTCCTCATGGGCCGAACCGACTACGAGGTGAGCCGCGGCTCGGTCACCCTCGACGGGACCGAGCTGCTCGGACTCCCGACGTGGCGCCGGGCTCAGCTGGGCCTCTTCCTCGCCATGCAGTACCCGGTGGCGGTGCCCGGCGTTCCCGTCAGCGCCCTGCTCGGCGCCGCCGAGCAGGCCCACGGCAGCCCGGGCGACGACATCGACCGGCGGGTCCGGACCGAAGCGCAGCGTCTCGCCATCACCGACGAGTTCCTCAGCCGAGGCGTCAACGACGAGTTCTCCGGCGGGGAGCAGAAGCGGATGGAGACCCTCCAGCTCGCGGTGCTCCACCCCACGATCGCCGTCCTCGACGAGCTCGACTCCGGTCTCGACGTCGACGCCCTCCGCGACGTCGCCCGCCGGGTCGAGACCCTCACCCGCGACGCCAAGCTCGGGGTCCTCGCCATCACGCACTACGTCCGGCTCCTGAGCGAGCTGCACGCCGACCGTGTCCATGTGCTCATGGCCGGCCGGATCGTGACGAGCGGCGGCCCGGAGCTCGCCGACCGGCTCGAAGCCGTCGGCTACGAGGGGCTCGCCGCCGAGCTCGGCGTCGATCAGCTCGCGATCACGACCGCCGAGGAACGCGACCCGTTCGCCGACCCCGGCTTCTGATCCGAGCACCTCGCCGCACGCCGCGGCGATACAGCCGACCCCGGTCAGCGGGTCGGCCTCCCGGCGGCCGCTTGCATCGTGGCGTGGACCGAGGTGGCGATCGCGGCCGCGACCCGCCGTTCGCCGCCACCGAACCGCGGCGCGCAGACGAGGTGCTTCGACCACTCCGGGTCGGAGCAGAAGTGCACGCCGTCGACGGGCCAGCGGACCGCGACGCCTCCGCCGGCGTCACACCCCGGCTCCCCGCCCGGTAGGCACGGCATCCGCCACTGGTACTGGGTATTGACATCCCGGATGAACTGGCCGCCGTCCACGACGGTGACGTTGGACGGGTCGCGCTGCGCGGCGGCCTGGTACTGCGCCAGGGTCGCGTCGGGTGTGGACTGACGGGCCGGGGGGACGTCGGGGACCAAGAAGACATGGACCCCGGCGCGCTTCCACATCGTGAGGAGATTGGCCAACTCGATGTCGAAGCTCCGAGACGTCGGGCACCGCTCGCTGGGGGGGAACTGGCTGTCCGGTATCGGCAGCTCGAACAGGACCGCCGCGTCGGGGTGCGTCTTGGGGTTGTTCGTGCGCGACCGGATCGTCGACTCGACGCGACAGATGGCGTCGCCGGTCTGGGTGATGGCGTCTTGGGACGCCCCGGACCGGCGGACGATGGTGCCCAGGCACCCGATCATCTCCCCGGCGAGGGAGTTGCCGACGAGCTGCAGGCGGAGCGGATGCCCGGCGGTCGTCAACGGCGAGGGGCGCGGCGTGCCCGTGTCACAGCGGGGCGTCGCGGCGTAGCGCGCCGCGATGGGGAACGTCGCCTTCGAAGGCCGGTCCCCGGGCACAGCGGCGACCGACGGGAACGTCAGCGCGGGGATCAGCAGGACCACGGCCACCACCGTCACCACGGTCAAGGGCGCCACACCCGGGGTGCGTAGATGCCACCGGGGGAGCCGGCCCCGCCGGATCGGCAGCTCGACGAGGTAGTAGCTGGCGAGCGACACCGCCAGCGTCACCGCGGAGCGGGCGATGAACAGGAACGGGCCGCTCAACCCAGTGCTCGACGTCGTGAGCCACACGTAGATCGGCCAGTGCCACAGGTACACGCCGTAGGAGATGAGGCCGAGCCCGACCAGCGCGCGGGTCTCGAGCAGCCGGGCCAGCGGGTTCTTGCCCGGCTGCGCCGCCGCGGCGAGCACCACCACGACAGCCAGCGCCACGAGGCCGTACCCGCCCTGGTAGAGCCACGACGCGTCGGTGGCGACGGCCAGCATCGCCCCGAGGAGAGCGATGGCGGCGAGCGACCCAATGATCACCAGCAGCAGCCGGCGACCGGCGTTGACGATCGCGGGAGCCCCCGCGGTCAACGCGCCGAGCGCCGCCCCGATGAGGAGGACACTCGCGTGGGTGTCCGTCCCGTAGTAGACCCGGCTCGGGTCGCCCCCGGGTCGGTACAGCGTCACCATCCGGAGCAGTGACGCGACGCCGAGCACCAAACACATCGTCACGAGCGTTCGCCGCACGAGCCGGCGACGACGCTCCGGGTCGCGTATCCGGCTCCCAACGAACGCTCCTGCGCCGGCGACGACGAGCGGCCACACGAAGTAGAACTGCTCCTCGATCGCCAGCGACCACATGTGGCGCAACGGGCTGGTCGTCGTGTTCGAGAAGTGCTGCAGGTACGACTGTCCAGAGCTGATGAAGTGCCAGTTCGCCAGATAGCTGAACGTGGCGAGACCGTCGTTGGCGATGCTGTGCGCTTCGACGGGTGACGCGATCACGAGGGCATAGATCCCGACCGCGCCGAGCACGACGAACAGCGCGGGGAGGAGCCGCCGACCTCGCCGACCCCAGAACGCAGCCAGCGAGATCCGGTGCGCGGATTCGAATTCACCGACGAGCAGACTCGTAATGAGGAACCCGCTCAGCACGAAGAAGATGTCGACGCCCAGGAATCCGCCTGGGGCGACGCCGGGAGCGAAGTGATAGAGCACGACGGCCAGCACGGCGACGCCGCGGAGGCCGTCCAGCGACCGTAGGTGCGCCATCCGGCGCGTCTTCGCCGGTTGGGGTGGCGCGTCCATGGCCACCGTCGGGGCATCACCCGAAGAGGCCCGCGGCGGCCTGCTCGGCGCGGTGACGACCGCGCCTCCCAGCCGCGCACCGTTGCCGTTGCCGTTCCCGCGACGCGCGGTTGGGGGGGCCGAGAGGTCGGGCGCGTCGTCGTCGACGAGGACCGCGTGGGCGACCGGTCGCTGCCGGCCGCGCTGGGCGGGCCGGACCCAGTCCGTCACCGGACGCCCCGGGCCGGAGGACCTCGCCGGCGGCAGATCGAACCACGGCTCCGGTCGCGGTCGCGACGGTCGCGTCCGCGGGGGCTCGAGCGGTCGGCGGGGAGGGTCAGACGTGGTGGTCATGGCGACGTGGCAGCAGGTCCGGGCGGGCACGCGCCCTCGGCGAAGAGCATGCGAAGGCTCGCCATGATCCGCCGGCGGTTCCCCTCTCCACGTGCCCCCGGACCTTGGAAAGGGTACCTGGTGCCTCGTGGTGAGGAGCCGACAGTGGCCCCTCGCGAGCACGACCGGTGGGACTGGCGCAGACCGGCGCCGTTGGGCCCTCGCCGGGTCCGGTCGACCGGGAGCGGAGCCCGCGGACGGCTAGCCCGGCGCAGGGACCGCCACGGTGACGGTCTCGACCCGGGCGCCGCGCTCGGTCCGGGAGCGCTCGGGTTCACCGTGCGTCGAGGAGGTGCACAAGAACAGGGTCCGCCCGTCGTTGCCGCCGAGCGCGCAGGCGATGGCGTGGCGGCCCGGCACGGTGACGACGTCGGTGACGTCGCCCCCCTCGACGACGCGCACGAACCGGTCGCCGACCGGTGACGCAACCCAGATCCCGTCGTCCCGATCGATGCAGATCCCGTCGGGATAGTCGGGCAGCGGAGCCCACACACGCCGGTTCGACAGCGTCCCATCCCGGCTCAGGTCGAAGCCGACGAGGTCCTTCCCCGTGCTCTCGGCCACGACGAGCGTCGCCCCACCCGACGTCACCACGAGCCCGTTGCCCATCCGCAGCCCGTCGGCGCCCTCGTGAACCGCACCGTCCGGGTCGACGCGGAGGAGCGGCGCCGCGGTGTAGGGGGCCCCGCCATGGAAGTCGAAGCCGAACTGGCTGATGAAGGCATGCCCGTGCCGGTCCACGACCATGTCGTTGATCTCGTGCGCGGCGACGCCCGAGCAGTCCGCGTGGACCTGGAGCTGGTCGTCCGATCCGAGGCGAAGGACCCGTCGGTCGCGCATCGAGACGATCAGCAAGGAGCCATCGGGGAGCCATCCGAGGCCCGACGGGTCCCCGTCGACGTGTGCGACGACGACGACGGTCCCGTCCAGCCCGACGCGCAGGACCTCGCCGGCGTGCATGTCCGAGACCCAGAGGGCCCTGTCGTGCCAACGCGGCCCCTCGAGGAAGGCCCGGTCCGCGAGGAGGGTGGTCGGGTCGGCCACATCGGCTCCGTCAGGTCCGGGGCGGGCTCGTCGTGGACGCGACCGGCGGACGGGCACGTCCCGGCGACTGCCGGTCGCGAAACACTGCTCCCGCCGCGACGACCAGGCCGACGAACACGAACGCCGCCACGATGCTCACGACCACCCGGGACGAACGCACGGAGCGGAGCACGACCGCGGATCGTATGCGATGTCGGTGCACGCGTCCGAGGACGCACCCCGGCACGCCGTGTATCACAGAGCGAAGCCGGTGAGTCCACGCGCGCCGTCGAGTCCTCGAAGACGTCGGCGAGCCAGACAATTAGGGTGTCGCTCGCCGACAGGGAGGTGACCGTGCGGTTCTTCTCGTTCCATCTCATGCCGTACATCGGGCTCGACCCGGCGTACGACGGTCCGGCCTGGGTGACCTGCCCCAACTCGCTGTTCGACCCTCGTCACGGTGGTGAGCTCTACAACCGCTACCTCGACGAGCTGCTGTACGCCGAGGAGCTCGGGTTCGACGGAGTCTGTGTCAACGAGCACCACCAGAACGCGTACGGGCTCATGCCGTCGCCGAACCTGATGGCATCGATCCTGGCCCGCCAGACCACCCGCGCCAAAGTTGCGGTCGTCGGGAACGCGTTGCCCCTGTATGACCCTCCGACTCGGGTCGCGGAGGAGTTCGCGTTGATCGACTGTCTCAGCGGTGGGCGCCTCATCGCCGGGATGGTCGTCGGTGGTGGTCCCGAGTACTACTCGTTCTCGGTCAACCCGGCGTACGCACGAGAGCGGTTCCAGGAGGCACACGACCTGATCCTGAAGGCGTGGACGACCCCCGGACCATTCGAGTGGGTGGGCAAGCACTACCGGATCCGGTACGTGAACCCGTGGCCGCGTCCGGTCCAGCAGCCCCATCCCGAGATCTGGATCCCCGGCGCGGGCTCGGTCGAGACGATGGAGTTCGTCGCGAAGCACCACTACGCGTACATGGGGATCCCCTACTTCCATCTCGACGTGTTCAAACGGACGTTCCAGATGTTCCGCGACGCCTGCTCGGCCGAGGGGTACGAGGCCGATCCCCTCCAGGCCGGATGGCTGGTCCCGATCTACGTCGCCGAGACGGACGCGCAAGCACGCCGTGAGTACGAGGAGCATCTCTGGTACTTCGTGAAACGGCTCCTACCGGGGATCACGATCCAGCCGCCCGGGTACACGTCTGCCCGGTCACTCGCGAACATCTTGAAGAGCGCAGGGACGTTCATGCTGAACGTGACCGACTGGGACGAGATCGTCGCCGGACGGTACGCGATCGTCGGCTCGCCCGACACGGTCACCGAACAGCTCACCGAGGCCCTCTCCCAGCTCGGCACCGGGAACCTGCTGGGCCTGTTCCAGATCGGAAGCCTCCCGGGCGATCTGACGCGACGCAACCTCGAGCTGTTCGCCCATGAGGTCAAGCCCCGTCTCGCGGCCGAGTTCCCCGAGGGCTCGCCCGTCTTCCGGCCGACCGTCGCCGCGGCCTGATGCCGACCGTCCTGCACGAGGAGCGGGTCAACGCACCCCTCGGCAAGGTCCAGCTGTTCCGGGGCGGTGCCGGCGCCCCGCTGGTGTACCTGCACTCCGCGGGCGGCGAAGGCGCCGGCCTCCCGGTCCTGGAAGATCTCGCCGACGACTTCGAGGTGATCGCACCGATCTTCCCCGGATTCGGCGAGTCCGAGGGGATCGAAGAGATCGACGGGATGGACGACGCAGTGTTCCATCTGCTCGACCTCTGGCAGGAGCTCGGACTGGTCGCGCCCGCCGTGCTCGGCACCTCACTCGGTGGCTGGATGGCCCTCGAGCTGGCCACCCGATACCCCGAACGGGTCTCGCGCATGGTGCTCGTCAACCCCGTCGGGATCTACCTTCCCGACGCGCCGATCGCGGAGCTGTTCGGGCGATCTCCCGCGGAGCTGGCCGAGATGCTGTTCGTCGACCAGCAGCATCCGATCGCGGCCGCGATGCACGCGATGGAGGAGTTCACCGGCGACGTCGGTAAGGAGGTCGAGATCCCCATCGAGCTAGTGCTGCCCATGTGGAAGGCGCTGGGCGCGACCGCACGTCTCGGCTGGGACCCGTACCTGCACGACCCGAAGCTGCGGGGCCGCCTGCGGCGCATCACCGCGCCCACGCTCGTCGTCGCGGGAGCTCGCGACGGCCTCGTTCCGCTCGCACATGCCGAGACGTACGCCGCCGAGATTCCCGACGCGACCCTCGCCGTCGTCGAGGACGCGGCCCACTGGCTTCCGCTCGAACAGCCCGCGAAACTCGCGAAGCTCACCCGGGGCTTCATCTCGTCGGTATGAGCCACACCCGATCCGGGTCGGCGCAGCCCCATCCCCGTCCGGCGCCCGCTCGGTGATCTCCAGGTCGCAGCGGACGGACCGCGGGGCCTACGCGCTGATCGAGACCGGCGTGCCGAGCGGGACGGTCTTGGCGAGCTGCAGGATGAGCGGGTTGGGGATTCGTACGCAGCCGTTCGAGAGGTTCTGGCCGACCTGGTCGGCGAACGGTGTCCCGTGCACCGCGATCTGCCCCGGGCCGCCATCGAAGGATTGCAGCACGTTCGAGAACCCGGACAGCCCGAGCGCGAACGCCCCGTAGGCGCCGTTGGGCTGGGCTTGAAGGTCGACCGGGTCCGTCACGTAGAACAAGCCCGTGGGTGTCGGAGTCTCGTTCCTGCCGATGACGACCGCCGTGCTCAGGACGGGGACGCCCGCTTTCATGAGCGTCAGATGGTGGCTGCTCAGCACGACGCGCACCGCGTAGTCCGTCGTCGACGTCGTCACGTCGGTGGACCGGACCCACCCCTGACTGCCGTTGGGGCGGATCGGGAGCAGCACGTGGAGCCATCCGGGCTGGATTGCGGTCGCGAGCAGGGTCCGAGGCAGCCCGTAGTCGGTCTTGGCTGACAGGGTCGTGACGACCTTCCCGGTGGCGGCCGGCTGGTCGTACACCTGCAGCGAGGGGACCTTGGTGGTGGCCACCAGCGCGGGCGGCGCCGCGGCGGGAGCGGTGGTCGTCGTGGGCGCCAGGCTCTTCTGGGCGACGGGGATGGCTTTCGAGCCTCCGCCGGAGCCGAGCGCGACCGCGGCGACGATGGCGATGACGACCGCGACGGCACCCCCGGCCATCACGGCCCGGCGGCGATTCCGCTGCTGGGCGCGGCGACGTTGTCGTGTGCGGCTGGCGGTCAGCGCGGCGTCGCCGGTGACAGCCGCCGGGCCCGCGATCGCCTCGGTCGGCTCCGGGTCGAGATCGTCGAGGTCGTCGTCATGGTCGGGGGCGTCGGCCATCGTGGGCGTCGGGGAATCGGGGGGCGCGTCGTCGAGCGGTGGTTCGGGTCGGGGCCGCGCCGCGCGCCGCTCCGACGGTCGTACCCAGCCGGAGCCCTCGTCGGGCTCGCCCGGCATGGTGGGGTCGGGGGGCTCCGCCATGAGGCGACCAGACTACAAAACCCGGCCCGGCGGCTGGGAGCGGTCGGGGGACGCGGACCTATCCCGCGGACCTATCCGGCGGGGCTGGCCGCGACTTCGTCGGCTGCGAGGAGCATGAGCCGCAGGTCCAAGAGCAGGTCGGTCACCTCGGACGCCGCAACGAGGTCGCGACCGCGGTAGCTCTCAAGGGCCTGGTCGATGAGGCCGGTGAGCTGAGCGGTGATCTCGTCGTGGTCCATGCAGCCCTCCTGGGTCCTGGGGGTCTCTTACCCGTCAGAGTGCTCAACCTACCGCCCGGCTGTTTCATGCCCGTGACACCCCGATGAACCGGTGTGACCGTGGGCACCCGGGGCAGTCACGCCGGGCGGGGCGATCCCTCCGATTCGTCGAGGCCCTGCTCGAGGGTGTTCCAGGCGAGGGTGGCGCACTTGATCCGGACCGGGAACTTGACGACCCCCTGGAGGGCCTCGAGGTCTCCGAGGCGGACCCCCTCGAGCGGGCCTTCCGGTTCGCCGTCCGCGTCGCCTTCGAGCTTCGACTCGTGGATGGACATGAGGCCCTTGAACGCCCGGATCAGCTGGCGGGCTTCGGCCAGCGGCTTGCCCTTCACCGCGGCGCTCATCATCGACGTCGACGCCTGGCTGATCGAGCACCCCTGACCGCCAGTGCGCACGTCCCGGAGCAGACCGTCGTCGTCGACGTCGAGGTAGAGGACAACCTCGTCACCGCACAGAGGGTTGAATCCCTCGACCTTGTGCGCCGGTGGGGTGGGAAGCTCACCGCGGTTGCGGGGAGCCCGGTAGTGGTCGAGGATGATCTCTCGGTACAGGTCCTCGAGACCGGCCATGACGTCGGCTCCTTTAGATCGCGAAGAATCGCTCGGCCGCGGCGAGCGATTCGACGAGCGCGTCGACGTCGGACTCGTCGTTGTAGACGTAGAACGACGCTCGGGTGGTAGCGGGCACGCCCAGGACCCGCATGAGGGGTTTTGCGCAGTGGTGTCCGGCCCGGACACAGACGCCGTGCTCGTCGACGACCTGGGAGATGTCGTGCGCGTGGATGCCTTCGAAGAGGAACGAGATCGTCGCGCCCCGGCGGTCGACGTCGGCGGGACCGTAGATGGTGAGGCGCTCCCCGAAGCGGGACCGGAGGGCCCGCAGCGCGTAGTCGGTGAGGGCGACCTCGTGGGCCGCCACGTTGTCCATCCCGAGCCCGTCGAGGTAGTCGATCGCCGCCCCCAGGCCAACGGCCTAGGCGATCGGCATGGTGCCCGCCTCGAACTTCCAGGGAACGTCGTTGGGAGTGAACCCGTCCTGGCGCACGTCGCGGATCATTTCGCCGCCCCCGAGGAACGGCGGCATCGCTTCGAGCAGCTCGGGGCGGGCCCACAGGGCGCCGATCGCGGTCGGGCCGAGCATCTTGTGACCGGTGACCCCGACGAAGTCGGCATCCCACGCGGCGACATCGGTGCGGCGGTGCGGAGCGAACTGCGCCGCGTCGACGAGCGCGAGGGCGCCGGCGGCGTGGGCCGCGTCGGCGAGGAACCGGACGTCCGTGATCGTCCCGAGGACGTTGGACGCCGCCGAGAACGCAAACAGCTTGGCGCCGTCGAGGAGCCGGTCGAGGCCGGACAAGTCGAGCCGGAAATCCGGCCCGAGCGGCACCCAGCGCAACTCGATGCCCCGCTCTGCGGCGAGGATGTGCCAGGGGACGACGTTGGCGTGATGCTCGAGCTCGGTGAGCACGACGACGTCACCCGCGTCGAGGTTGGCTCGCCCCCAGGAGTAGGCGACGAGGTTGATGGCTTCGGTCACGTTGCGGGTGAAGACGATCTCCGAAGGTGAGGCCGCCCCGAGGAAACGGGCGACGCGCCCGCGAGCGCCTTCGTACGCCGCGGTGGCCTCCTCCGCGATCTGGTACACGCCGCGGTGCACGTTGGCGTAGGACTCTCGGTAGAGATGGTCCATCGCGTCGAGCACGGCGGTCGGCTTCTGCGACGTCGACGCCGAATCGAGGTACACGAGCCCGCGTCCGTGCACCTGACGCTTCAGGATCGGGAAATCGGCCTGCACGAGGGCGACATCGAGGGTCATGGTCGGCCCCTCACGCCGCGGCTTCCGCTTCGCGGCGGATCTTGTCGAAGCCCTCGCGCTCGACGCGGTCGGCGACCTCGGGTCCCCCCGACGCGACGATCCGGCCGTGCAGCAGGATGTGGACCCGGTCGGGGGTCAGGTGCTCGAGGATGCGCCGGTAGTGGGTGATCAGCAGGACCCCGAGCGCGGGTCGGGCCTCGCGGACGGCGTCGATGCCCCGGGCCACGACGCGCAGCGCGTCGATGTCGAGACCGGAATCGGTCTCGTCGAGGACCGCGACGTCCGGTTCGAGGAGCGCCATTTGGAGGATCTCGTTGCGCTTCTTCTCTCCGCCGGAGAAGCCCTCGTTGAGGTACCGCTGCGCGAATCGATCGTCGGTTCCGAGGCGCTTCGTCCAGTCGAGCAGCGCCATGCGGACCTCGAGGACCGACAGGTCCTGGATGCCCTGCCGGGCGGCCATCGCCTGACGCAAGAAGTTCAAGACGCTGACGCCCGCGATCTCGGCGGGGTGCTGGAACCCGAGGAACAAGCCCCGCGCGGCCCGATCGGCAGTGCTGAGCTTGGTCACGTCCTCGCCCTGCAGCAGGATCCGGCCGCTCGTGACCTCGTATCCCGGGTCCGCGAGGAGGGTCTTGGCCAACGTCGACTTGCCGGACCCGTTCGGGCCCATCAGCGCGTGCAGCTCGCCGGCGCCGACCTCGAGCGAGACGCCCCGCAGGATCTCGTTGCCGTCGACCGCCACGTGCAGGTCATGGATGCCCAGCGCGGGCGGCACGGGAGCAGGGGGGGCGCTCACCACCCCATTGTATTCTCACTACCGCCGTAGTGAAAACTCCAGGGCGTCGAGATCGTCGAGGCGGCAGTAGGCGTGCAGGGAGATCCGCAGCCGAGGGGCGCTGAGGTCCCGCGGCGCTCTCGCCACCGGGATCGCCGAGGTCACGATGCCCCGTTCGAGCAGGGCTCGGGCGGTGGCCATCGGGTCCTCGTCGGGATGGGCCAGGGTCACGATCCCCGACGGCTCGTCCAGGGGCTCCTGGACTCGCCAGCCGGCCAGCCCGTCGAGGCGAGCGCGGGCGGCCCGGCCGAGCGCGGCGATCCGGCCGGCCACCGCGGCGGGCCCCGCCGCGGCGAGCTCGTCCAGCGCCACGGCCAGGCCGACGTGCGCCGCGACGGCGGCCTCGCCGAGCTCGAGGCGCGCTACGCCGGGCTCGCCGAGACCGGTCAGCCCGGGGTACTCGGGCACGAGCACGTCGGCGACCGCCGCCGTCGTCGCGAACCAACCCGACCCGCGGGGGCCCCGGAGCCACTTGCGGGCGGTCCCGACGTACGCGTCAGCGCTGACGCCACCGAGGGGCACGTGCCCCGCGGCCTGGGCCACGTCGAGGATGATCGGCACGCTCGCGGCGTGGGCGACGGCCGCTGCCTCGGCGGCCGGCTGGACGACGCCCCGGTGGCTCGCCACCACGGGGAAGCACACCAGGTCGAGGCCGTGGCGCAGCTCGTTCTCCAATCGGTCGAGGTCGAGCCGCCCAACCGGGTCGGCGACGAGGTCGACGATGGTCCAGTCGCGGCGCACCGCGACGGCCTCGAGGGCCATCCGGTTGCTGCCGTACTCAGACGGAAGCGTCGCGACTCGGGCGCCTGATCGCAACGGCCACGCGCCGAGCAAGGTCGTGAACGCGGTCGTGGCGTTCGCAGTGACCGCGGCGAGCTCCGCCGGGAGGTCGACCAGCGCGCCGAGCGCCGCCCGGAGCGCCGCGAGCGTCGGGCGCGCCTCGGTTTCGGCGGCGTACCCCCCGACCGCGGCCTCCCGTCGCAGATGGGCGACGGTGGCATCGAGCACGCGGGCCGACGGGGCGGCGCACCCCGCGGCGTCGAGCGGCACCCCCGTCGGGTCGGCGAGCTCGCGCCGCCACGCCTCGGCCAGCTCGTGGCCCGGGAGGCTCGTCACGTACGGGTCGCCAGCGCGACACCGAAGTCGCCGGGGGTGTCGGTCCACCACCGGCGGAGCGCGAAGCCGGCCGCGCCGAGTTCCTGGGCGACGCGTTCGGGGGTGAACTTGGCGCTGATCTCGGTGCGGAGCTCCTCGCCCTCCGCGAACTCGACCGTGAGGTCCAGGTCACCGATCTGGACACGGTGCGCGAAACGGGCCCGGAGTCGCATCTCGATCCAGGCTTCCACGGGATCCCACCGGGCGACGTGTTCGAACCGCTCGGGCATGAAGTCGGCGTCCAGGGCTCGATTGATGACGTGCAACACGTTGCGATTGAACTCGGCGGTGACGCCGGCCGCGTCGTCGTAGGCCGCTTCCAGCCGCGGGACGGCCTTGACCAGATCGGTGCCGAGCAGCAACGCGTCGCCGGGACGAAGCCGGGTGGCGAGCTCGCCGAGGAACCTCGCGCGCGGAAGCGGCGCAAGGTTCCCGACGGTGCCCCCGAGGAACGCGACCATCCGGACGCCACCCTCGGGGAGCGCGTCGAGGTGTCGCTCGAAATCGCCGACGACGGCGTGGACGGCGACGCCGTACTCCTCGCCGATCGCGTGCGCCGCGTGCCGCAGCGTGGCTTCGCTGACGTCGAACGGCACGAAACGGCGGAGGGTGCCCCCCTCGGCGAGCGCGCCGAGCAGGAGCCGGGTCTTCTCCGAGGTTCCCGAGCCGAGCTCGATCAGGGTGTCGGCGCCGGTGACCTCGGCGATCTCGGTTGCGCGCGCGACGAGGATCGATCGCTCGGCCCGGGTGGGGTAGTACTCGGGGAGCCGGGTGATCTCGTCGAAGAGCCGCGAGCCGCGGTCGTCGTAGAACCACTTCGGTGGCAGCTCTTTCGGTGATCGAGTCAATCCGGCGCGCACGTCGGTGGCGAGCGCGTCGGCGATCGTCGCGTGGGTGAGGTGGACGTCGACGTGGACGTCGAGCGGGCTGGTCGTCATGGCGTCCTCACAGTGGGGCCGAGGTCAGGGTTTCGGAGGTGGCGACCACGACGGTCCGGTCCGGGACCCGGGACCAGCCCTCGTCGTCGTCGAGCGGCTCGGAGGCGATCAGGGTGCCGTTGGGGCGGTGACACGCGAACAGCGAGTTGCCGCATGCCGTGGCTGCAACCGTGACACCGTCGGTGAGCAGGAGGTTCAAGCGTCCGGTGGTGCGCGTCTCGACGGTGTGCACGACGGCAGCGAGCGCGTCGGCTGGCGCGGCGCCGCGGTCGAGGTGATCCAGGGCGATGGCGAACAGCGCCTCGGCGTCGGTGACACCGACGATGTCGCCCCGCCTCCGGGGTGACACCGACGCGCGCAGGGCCGCGCCGGCACCGTCCTGCCAGCCGTCGACGATCCCGTTGAGCGAGAACGCGTGGCGTCCCGCCACGAACGGCGCATTGCCGGTCGCCTCGACCGGGGCGCCGGGGGAGGCGAGGCGCGCCGCGGCGAGCACCGCCGGGGCCGAGACCGGCCCGGCGAGCGCCGGGAGATCCACGTCGGCCCAGATCGGGGTCGTCGACCGGTACCGGCGGGGCCGGCCCGGCTGGTCGTACCAGGCGACGCCGTATCCGTCGGGGTTGGCGGTGCCGCTGGTCTGGTGACGGGGATGGCGGGCCTGCTCGACGAGGCTGTGCGGGGCGTCGCACAGCAGCTCGGTGAGCGCGACCGGTCGTCCGAGGTAGGCGAGGTGGCGACACATGGCGGTCAGGCGTCGCGAGCGCAGCGGAAGCCGCAGAAGATCTGGCGTCGAATCGGGTAGTCCCAGTTGCGGAACGTGGTCCGGGCGACGCTTGGGTGCGTCGCCCACGACCCGCCGCGCAGCACGCGGTACTCGTGGCCGAAGAACACCTCGGAGTACTCGCGGTACGGGAACGAGACGAAGCCCGGGTACCCGGAGAGCCGCGTCGAGGTCCACTCCCAGACGTCACCCACCATCGCGAGGACACCGCTCGGTGTCGCGCCGCTGGGGTGGGCGTCGACCGGATCGGGACCGAGGCGGAGGCGCCCGAGGTTGGCCCGGGCCGGCGTCGGCTCGTCGCCGCCCCACGGGTGCCGACGCTTCGTCCCGCTCGGGTCCCAGGACGCGGCGTACTCCCACTCGGTCTCGGTGGGCAGCCGCTTGCCGGACCAGCGGGCGAAGGCATCGGCCTCGTACCAGCAGACGTGCTGCACCGGTTCGCCGGGTGTGAGGTCCTCGCGGTGACCGAAACGTTGGACGGTCCAGCGGGCGCGTTCGCGGCACCAGCCCTGCGGGGCGACGAGGCGCGCCTCGGAACGCCAGGCCCAACCTTCCGTGGTCCACCAGGTCGGCGTGTCGTACCCCCCGTCGTCCACGAACGCCTGGTACGCCTCGTTGGTCACCGGGGTCCGGTCGATGTGGAACGGGGCGACACGCACCCCGTGGGCGGGCCGCTCGTTGTCGTAGGCCCACGGCTCCACGTCGGTGCCGAGCACGAACGGACCGCCCGGCAGGCTCACTTCGGGGCTCCCCGGGGTGTCGGGCGGCCGGCGGCCGGGGTGAGTGGTGAGACCGCCGGGCGGCATGTAGGGCCGGCCCATGAGGTCGATCGTGGCGAGCATGGTCTCTTGGTGCTGATGCTCGTGCTGGACGACCATGCCGTAGACGAACCCGTCGCGGGCCAGTGGATGGTCGTCGAGGTCGACGCGACCCAAGACGTCGAGGACACGGCCCCGGACGTCCCG
>DATISY010000049.1:0-7294 GCA_035468285.1 Acidimicrobiia bacterium
GGCTCCGTGCTGTGCGGCGCCGGAGACGTCATCGCCGCCGCGGGCCTCGTCGCGCTCGAGACCATGGTCGAGCGGCTGACCGACGACCACCAGCGGGCCCGCCGCCTCGCCGAGACTCTCGCCGACCGGTTCCCCGACAGCGTCGACCCCACGACGGTGGAGACCAACATCGTCTGCGCCGACGCCGCCCGCCTCCCCGTCGGCATCGTCGACCGTCTGGGGGCTCGAGGGGTGCGCTGCGGCATGATCGACGCGGTCACCGTACGCTTCGTCACGCACAAGGACATCGACGACGCCGGTCTCGAGCACGCCATCGCGGCCCTCGACGACCTGCGCAAGGAGGACTCATGAGTCGCGTGCTCATCACCGGCTGCTCCACCGGCTTCGGTCGGGCCGCCGCGGTCGAGCTCACCAAACGGGGCCACGACGTGATCGCGACCGCCCGGAACGTGAACACGCTCGGCGACCTCGACGTCGCGATGACGGTGCCGCTCGATGTCACCGATGCCGACTCGGCCCGTGCCGCGGTGGACAGGGCCGGACCGCTCGATGCCCTCGTGAACAACGCCGGCTTCGGTGTCGTCGGCCCCGTCGAGCGCGTCGACCTCGACGACGCGCGCCGCTGCATGGAGACGAACCTGTTCGGCGCGGCCCGCATGATCCAGGCGGTGCTCCCCGGGATGCGCGCACGCGGGTCGGGCACGATCGTGAACGTGTCATCCGTCGCCGGCCGCGTCGGGGTTCCCCTCGACGGGTTCTACTCGGCGTCCAAGTGGGCGTTGGAGGGACTGTCCGAGACGCTGCACTTCGAGGTCGGCCATTTCGGGATCCGGGTGCGTCTCGTCGAGCCCGGCTTCTTCGAGACCGAGTTCCACGGCAACACCGTCCGTCAGGGCCTCGACGACGCGCCCTACGACGAGCTGGACCGGCAGTGGCAGACGGCCCGAGAGGTCCTCAACGGCGACGGCGCACCGCAAGGCGGCGAGATCGTCGCCGCCGTCATCGCCGACGCCCTCGAGAGCACCGAGGCGCGCCTCCGGTGGCCGGTCGGCGCCGACGCCGACCTCGCGCTCAGCACGCGGGACTCGCTGTCGTTCGAGGACTTCGAGACGACGATGCGAGGGCTGCTCGGCCTGGCGTGGTGACCGCTCCCGGCGCGGAGACGCCGGCGAGCGCGCTCGCGGTGTACGCCCATCCCGACGACCCCGAGATCTCCGCCGGGGGGACGCTGGCCCGTTGGGCCGACGCCGGCGCCCAGGTGTGGGTCCTCATCACGACCCGGGGCGACAAGGGCACCACGGACCCCGACGCCGACCCCGACGCGCTGGCCCGCCTCCGGGTCGAGGAGACCGCCCAAGCCGGGCAGGTGCTCGGCTTCACCGATCACTTCCATCTCGACTACAGCGACGGTGAGCTGCCCGACGACCTCGACGTGCGCGCCGCGATCGTGCGACACGTCCGGGAGCTGCGACCGGAGGTCGTCCTCTGCCCGGACCCGACCGCGGTGTTCTTCGGCGACGCGTACTTCAACCACCGCGACCACCGGGTCACCGGCTGGGCCGCCCTCGACGCCGTCGCCCCCGCCGCCGGTAACCCGCATTACTTCCGGGACCAGATCGTCGCCGGCCTCACGACGCACCAGGTGCGGGCCGTCTACCTCTCGGGGACGCTCGAGCCGAACTGCTGGGTCGACATCAGCGACGCGCTCGAACGCAAGATCGACGCGCTGTTCTGCCATGCCAGCCAGCTGACCGAGACGGGGGAGTGGTTCCGCGAGTTCCTCCGGGAACGGGCCGAGGAAGCCGGCCGGGCCGCGAGCGTCCGCTACGCGGAGGCGTTCCGGCGGCTCACGTTCGGCCCGTAGTCACCCCGGGGGGCGGCGCTTCCACTCGGCCATGGCCCGCAGGACGAGCACCGCGACGATCCCGACCCCGATCGCGCCCGTGAGGGCCCCGGCGAGCGTCCCCACGACCTTCGAGGTGTTGCAGTTCCCGGTGCAGCCCACGTCGACCAGCCCGTACCCGATGATCCCGCCGAACAGACCCGCGAGCACGACGCTCACGAACGCGAGCAGGTAGGCACCGCGGGACGGCAGGCCCGCCGGGAACGGGTTCGCGTTGAGGTCGTCGTCACCGGTCATGGCCCGGATCGTACGGCCACGAGCCACCGGTAGGCTCCTCCGCGATGCGAGAGTGGCTCGTGGCCGGCGCGCTCATCGAGATCGACGGTGCGCTCCTCCTCGTCCGCAACGAACGCCGCGGCGGCCACTCCGACTGGACGACGCCGGGCGGGGTCATCGACGCGGCCGACCGTTCCCTCCTCGACGGCCTCACCCGTGAGGTCTTCGAGGAGACGGGGCTGCGCGTCACCGCCTGGGAGGGCCCCCTGTACGAGGTGCAGGCCGTCGCGCCCGACATGGACTGGCGGCTACGCGTCGAAGTGCACCGCGCCGTGGCGTTCGACGGTGAGCTCCGCGTCGAGGATCCCGACGGGATCGTCGTCGAGGCCCAGTTCATCGAGACGCCCGACTGTCTGGCCCGCCTCGCCGACGGCGCCCCCTGGGTCCGCGAGCCCCTCGTGGAGTGGCTCACCGAGCGTTGGGGACCCGACGCGGCCCGGGGCTACGCCTACGACGTGCGGGGCCAACGCCGCGACGAGCTCCTCGTCGAGCGCACCCTCCCGATGACCGGGTGAATGTGGCCGCCGAGCCCGGCATCCTCCACGTCGACCTCGATGCGTTCTACGCCTCCGTCGAGCAGCTCGCCGACCCCTCCCTCCAAGGCCGGCCAGTCGTCGTCGGTGGGCTCGGCCCCCGCGGCGTCGTCGCCGCGGCGAGCTACGAGGCGCGCCGGTTCGGGATCCACTCGGCGATGCCGATGGCCCGCGCCCGCCGCGCCTGCCCCGACGCGGTGTTCCTCGCGCCCCGCTTCGACGCGTACACCGACGCCAGCCGCGCGGTCATGGGGATCCTGCGCGCCTACACGCCGCTGGTGGAGCCCATCTCGCTCGACGAAGCATTCCTCGACACGCGGGGCGCGCGCCGGCTCTACGGGCCCGCCCGGACCATCGCGCTCGACATCCGGGCCCGGGTCCGCGCCGAGACCGGGCTCACCGCCTCCGTCGGGTTGGCCACGACGAAGCTGCTCGCCAAGATCGCCAGCGACCTCGCCAAGCCCGACGGGCTCCTCATCGTCGAACCGGGCACCGAGCTCGAGTTCCTCCACCCGCTCGACGTCGGCCGGCTCTGGGGGGTCGGTCCCGCGACTCGCCGCCGGCTGGAGCGCCTCGCGGTCCACACCGTCGGAGACCTCGCCGCGATCCCCGAGGACACCTTGCGGCACGCGCTCGGCAACGCGCACGGCGCTCACCTCCATGCCCTGTCGCGCAACGAGGACGACCGGCCGGTCGAACCCGAACGGCACGCGAAGTCGATCGGGCACGAGGAGACCTTCCCAACTGATGTCCGCGACCGGCATCGCCTCGAGGTCGACCTCATGCGGTTCGCCGAGCGGGTCGCGGTGCGCCTCCGCGACAGCGCGGTCGCGGCACGGACCGTGCAGCTCAAGGCACGGTACGGCGACTTCCGGACGATCACCCGGTCCCGCACCCTGCCCGACCCGACCGACGCCGCGCGGGAGCTCGTCGCGGTGGGGCGGGAGCTGCTCGCCGAGATCGACCTCGGCGACGGGCTCCGCCTCCTGGGTCTCGCCGCGCAGCAGCTGGTGCCCGTCTCGGAGGTGCAACGCCGCCTGCCCCTCGGCCCCAGCAGCACGGACCAGGCCCGCCACGCGACCCTGGAGCGCACCATCGACGACGTACGGGCCCGGTACGGCGACGACGCCGTCACGCGCGCCCCGCGGTCCCGGGTCGGGCCCGAGCGGACTCGGCCGTGACCGTGCGCGTCGGGATCGTCGGGTGCGGCCACATCGGCTTCATCCACTCCTACACGCTGCATCAGCTGATCAAGCACCAGCTGGTCGACGCCTGTGTCACGGCGACGTACGACACCGACCCGGAGCGGGCGGCCGCGTTCGCCCTCGCCCACGGCGCGGTCGCCTGCGACGGTCTCGACGCGCTGCTCGACCGGGTGGATGTCGTGTGGATCTGCACCTGGACCGCCGCCCATCACGCCGTCGTCGCCGCTGCCGTGGCCCGGGGCCACGCGGTGTTCTGCGAGAAGCCGCTGGCACCCACCCTCCCAGCCTGCGAGGCGGTCGCCGCGATGCTGGCCACCGTCCCGCACCAGGTCGGTCTCGTCCTCCGGCACGTGCCCGTCTTCCAGGCGCTCGTCTCGGAGGTTCGGAGCGGACGGCACGGGCGGCCGCTCGCGGTCGTGTTCCGCGACGACCAGTACTTCCCGGTGCAAGGCGCGTACGCGTCCGAGTGGCGCGCCGACGTGACCCGCGCCGGTGGCGGGACGCTGTTTGAGCACTCCATCCACGACGTCGACGTCCTCCGCTGGCTCCTCGGAGATCCGGTGCGGGTCCGCGCCGACGTCACGTCCCGGTACCAGCACCCCGGGATCGACGACGTCGCCGCGCTGACCCTCACGTTCGGCGACGACAGCGTCGCCACGCTCACCAGCGTCTGGCACCAGATCCTCAGCCGCGGGTCCGCCCGACGGGTCGAGGTGTTCTGCGACGACGCGCTGCTCTGGCTCGACGACGACGCGGCCGGACCGCTGCACCTGGAGACCTCCGACCGGTCCGAGACGATCGCCACCGACCCGCCGGCCTGGGTGACCGGCATGGCCGGATCCGAGCCGCTCGTCCGACTGATCGGGGAGTACGCCCCCGCCACGAAGACCTTCCTCGACGCGCTCGCCGCGGACGGCCCCGCCGCCGTCGGGTTCCCCGACGCGGCGACTGCGCTCGCCGCCCATCGGGTCGTCGCCGCCGCCTACCAGTCCGCCGCCGCGGGAGGGGAAGCAATTACGCCACGACCGCGTTGAGGGTAGAGGGGGGCTGCGCGACAATGAGGCGCCCTCCCGCCCGCCGGCCCCGGGGGTCCCGGAGTCGGGTCCCAGACAGAGGAGCTTCGCCCAGCGCCATGCCGCTTTCCGAAGACGAGCACCGGATCCTCAAGGAGATCGAGGCCAACCTCTCGGTCACTGACCCCAAGCTCGTGCAGCAGGTGTCCGACACCACCCTGTACCGCCACGCGGCTCGGATGATCAAGTGGGCCGTCGCGGGCTTCGTCGCCGGGCTGGCTCTCCTCGTGACGACGTTCACGAGCGTCTTGGCGCTCGGCGTGGTCGGGTTCCTCATCATGCTGTTCTGCCTGCTCGTCATCGAGCGCAACGTCCGCAAGATGGGAAGGGCCGGGCTCGAGAGCCTGACCGGGTCCATGCGGGGCGGCGCCCTCAAAGGCGTGTTCGGCGACGCGGGGCGGCGGTGGCGGGAGCGCTTCAACCGCGACGACGACGCCTCCTGACCGTCCGCTCGACGGGATGGGCTTCAGCGCCCCTCAAGCGGCCCGCCTGACCGGCTGCTCCGCGTCGCAGCTGAACTACTGGCACGGCTGCGGACTCATCGTCGCCCGCGGCGACGAGCTCGACGGCCCCTACGCCTTCCGTGACCTCGTCGCGCTCCGCATGGTCCGGTCCCTCCTCGACGCCGGGTTGCCGCTCGCCCGGATCCGTCGGGCCGTCGCCGCGATCCTCGACACCGGCGACGACATCGCCGGGCTCCGCGTCGTGACGGACGGGGAGCACGTGTGGGCCTGCCGCGACGACGGCCAGATCCTCGACGCGCTGCGCCACGGCCAGCTCGCCCTGTTCGTCGCCGTCGACCAGATGGCCGCCGACGTCGACGCCGAGGTCCGGGCGTTCTCCCAGGACCGTCAGACCTTCGTCGACCGCCTCCGGGGCAGCGACCACCCCGCCGGGTCGGGCTGACCCGTCGGGCGCGTCGCGAACTGGGCCCGGAGCCGGGCCCGCAGGTCGAGGCTGCGTTCCAACGCCCGCACGACGGCCTCCGCGTCGCGCCACGCCGCCTCGCCCGACTCGGGCCCGGGCTCGCCGTCGCCGTACCGGGCCGCGGTGTACCGGTGGGCCAGGGACGAGAACGGTGGCGGGATCGTCGGGTCCAGCCGGCCCCGCAGCCCCGCCGCGAGCTCGAGGGGGGTGAGCGAGACCGGCCACCCAACCCCCGCGTCGCGCAGCTCGTCGAGGACCTCGGCCCATGCACCGTTGATCAACGCCGCGGGATCCGACCCGGCGCGGCGCTGACGCCGACGGCGACGCTTCCGGACGAGGGCCAACGCCGCGACCACGCCGATCCCGGTGGCCGCCAGCGCGACGAGGAACAGGACCCCACCCAGCGTCGAGTTCCCGCCGCCGCTCGACGGTCGGGTGACGGTCGCGCCCCGCCCGGACGGCGCGGACGGCGACCCGGTCCCGGACCCGGTCCCGTTGGAGCCTCCCGGTGCCGCCGGGGTCGTGGCCGGGGTCGTCGTCGGCACCGGCGCCGCCCGGGCCGGCGGAGCCCCCGCGGATGCCATGTCCTGGGGAAGGTTGCTCGCGCCCGGCGCCGAGCCGGCCGGTGTGGGCTCGAACTGGTTGGTCCAGCCGATGCCCGCGAGCCACACCTCCGGCCACGCGTGCGCCTCGTAGTTCGTGACGTGATACACGCCGTGGGCGTCAGGAGTCCCCGGCGTGAACCCGACCGCGAGCCGCGCCGGGATCCCCGCGAGGCGCGCCATGACCGCGTACGTGGCGGCGAACTGCACACAGAACCCTCGGCGGCTCTGCAGGAACCGTGACATCGCGCCCGCGTCGTCGCCGAGCTGGACGTTCTGGTCGTAGGTGAACGCGCCGCCGCGGAAGAAGTCGCGCAAAGCCGCGGCCCGGTCGTACGGGTTGGTCGTGCCGCGCACGACCTGCTGCTCCGCGGCGCGCACGTCCGCGGTGACGCCGGCGGGGACCCCAAGGTAGGGGCGCAACGACGCGGGTACCGGCGCCGCCGTCGCGGCACGTTGCGCAGCGTTCGGCGCGAGGTCCGGCAGGCGCGACTCGACGGTGTACCGCAGGCCGTCGATGGAGCTCCGGGACGTCACGAGCGTCGACGAGGACCGAACGACGAGCACACCCGACTGATTGACCGCGACCGGCTCGAACGCCGCGGGCATCCAGCGCTCCCCGAGGGGACCGACCGCATAGGTCTGGTGCAGCGTCTGTGCGGGCACCGGACCCGACAAGCCGGCGCCGACGGCGTTGTTCCCCTCCGCGTTGAGGACCCAGGACCCGCCGTTCGCGTCGCTGTAGGTGTCCAGGGTGGTCTGGCGCCAGTAGGCG
>DATISY010000050.1:0-10022 GCA_035468285.1 Acidimicrobiia bacterium
GTCGAGAAGGTCGGCACCGACACCGACCGGGACTTCATCATGAGCGCGGATGAGGCCCAGACGTACGGGATCGTCGACGAGATCCTCACGAACCGCGAGCTCGCCTCGGTCGGCACTGCGGCCGGCGTGAGCTGACCGACGGTGATCGAGGGGGAGGCACAGCGTGGCCAAGTTCGGTGACGGCGGCGACCTGCTGAAGTGCTCCTTCTGCGGGAAGAGCCAGAAGCAGGTCAAGAAGCTCATCGCCGGGCCCGGTGTCTACATCTGCGACGAGTGCATCGATCTCTGCAACGAGATCATCGAGGAAGAGCTCTCGCAGAGCTCCGAAGTCCGCTTCGACGAGCTCCCCAAGCCGCGTGAGATCTACGAGTACCTGAACGACTACGTCATCGGGCAGGACCAGGCCAAGAAGATCCTCAGCGTCGCCGTCTACAACCACTACAAGCGTGTCCAAGCCGGCGCATACGGCGACCCCGAGGTGGAGCTGCAGAAGTCCAACATCCTCCTCATCGGCCCCACCGGCTGCGGCAAGACCCTCCTCGCCCAGACCCTCGCCCGCCTGCTCAAGGTCCCATTCGCGATCGCTGACGCCACCGCGCTGACCGAGGCCGGCTACGTCGGTGAAGACGTCGAGAACATCTTGTTGAAGCTGATCCAAGCGGCCGACTACGACGTCAAGAAAGCCGAGACCGGGATCATCTACATCGATGAGATCGACAAGATCGCCCGCAAAGCCGAGAACCCCTCCATCACCCGCGATGTCTCCGGCGAAGGGGTGCAGCAAGCGCTGCTGAAGATCCTCGAAGGCACCACCGCGTCCGTCCCGCCCCAAGGCGGCCGCAAGCACCCGCACCAAGAGTTCATCCAGATCGACACGACGAACATCTTGTTCATCTGCGGCGGCGCCTTCGCCGGTATCGACAAGATCATCGAGAGCCGCACCGGGAACCGTGGCGTGGGTTTCGGCGCCGACGTCCGCCGCCCCGACCAGAAAGACCTCGGCGTGCTCCTCGCCGGGGTGCTGCCCGAAGACCTCCTGAAGTTCGGGCTCATCCCCGAGTTCGTGGGGCGACTCCCGGTCGTCGGCGCGGTCCACAACCTCGACGAGGACGCGCTCATGCGCATCCTCATCGAGCCCAAGAACGCGCTGCTGAAGCAGTACCAGAAGTTCTTCCAGTTCGATGATGTCGACCTCGTCCTCACCGACGACGCGCTCGAAGCCGTCGCGGACGAGGCCCTGAAACGAGGGACCGGCGCCCGAGGCCTCCGGGCCATCCTCGAAGAGGTCCTCCTCGACGTCATGTACGACCTGCCGAGCCGCTCCGACGTGGCCCGTTGCGTCATCGACCGCAGCGTCGTGCTGGAACACATGACACCGACCCTCATCACGAGCACCGCCGACCGCCGCTCCGCCTAACCCAGCCCCGCGCGCCTCGGCGCCCGCGGCTCACCGGTCAACCGCAGGCAGGCGATTCGGGGGACAGCGGACAGGAGCGTGTCTCTAGACTCGGTTCATGCTGGTCCCCGACAAGCCCACCCTCGACGGGATCGAGGACGTCTGGAGCAAACGCTGGGACGCGGACGGCACCTACCGCTTCGACCGCACCAAGACCCGCGACGAGATCTTCTCCATCGACACGCCACCCCCCACGGTGTCGGGGTCCCTCCATGTCGGGCACGTCTTCTCCTACACCCACACCGACGCCATCGCCCGGTACCAGCGCATGCGGGGCCGGGCGGTCTTCTACCCGATCGGGTGGGACGACAACGGCCTCCCCACCGAACGACGCGTCCAGAACTACTTCGGCGTCCGCTGCGACCCGTCCCTCCCGTACGACCCCGCCTTCGAGGCGCCCGCCAAGCCCCCGGACCCACCGGTGGCGATCTCGCGCCGCAACTTCATCGAGCTCTGCGAACGACTCGTCGTCGACGACGAAGCGAAGTTCGAGGAGCTCTGGCGCCACCTCGGCCTCTCCGTCGACTGGACCCTCACCTACACCACCATCGAGAAGACCACCCAACGGACTTCGCAGCGCGGGTTCCTGCATCTCCTCGCCCGAGGTGAGGCGTACCAGGCCGAGGCCCCCACCCTCTGGGACATCGACTTCCGGACCGCGGTCGCGCAAGCCGAGCTCGAAGACCGCGAGATGCCTGGCGCGTACCACGCGGTCCGGTTCCACCGTCCCGACGGCGACCCCGTCGTCATCGAGACCACCCGCCCCGAGCTGATCCCGGCCTGCGTCGCGCTCGTCGCGAACCCCGACGACACGCGCTACCAGCCCCTGTTCGACACGACGGTGCGCACCCCTCTCTTCGACGTCGAGGTGCCCGTCGTCGCCCATCCCCTCGCCGATCCCGAGAAGGGCTCCGGGATCGCGATGATCTGCACGTTCGGTGACCTCACCGACGTGACTTGGTGGCGCGAGCTGAACCTGCCGGCCCGCCCCGTCGTCGGGTGGGACGGCCGCATCCTGGCTGGGGCGCCCGACGTCATCACGACCGCCCCGGCGCGCGACGCGTACCAGGAGCTGGCCGGCAAGACGATACGGCAGGCGCAACGCCGCGTCGTCGAGCTGCTGAGCGATGCCGGTGAGCTCGTCGGTGCACCCAAGCCGGTCACGCACTCCGTCAAGTTCTACGAGCGGGGGGAGCGACCGCTTGAGATCGTCAGCACCCGCCAGTGGTACATCCGCAACGGTGGCCGAGATGCCGAGCTGCGCGAGGCGCTCCTGGCCCGTGGCCGGGAGCTGCGGTGGCACCCCCCGTACATGCGAGCGCGGTACGAGTCCTGGGTCGAGGGCCTCAACGGCGACTGGCTCATCAGCCGGCAACGGTTCTTCGGAGTCCCGTTCCCCGTCTGGTATCCCGTCGACGCCGACGGCCGCGCCGACCACGACCACCCGATCGTCGCGTCCGAGGACCGGCTGCCCGTCGATCCTTCGTCCGAGGTTCCCGACGGCTACGACGAGTCGCAGCGCGGCGAGCCGGGTGGCTTCGTCGCCGACCCCGACATCATGGACACGTGGGCCACCTCGTCGCTGACCCCCCAGATCGCCTGCCGGTGGAGCGAAGACGACGATCTCTTCACCCGCACCTTCCCGATGGACCTGCGCCCCCAAGCGCACGAGATCATCCGCACATGGCTGTTCTCGAGCATCGTGCGCGCCCACTTCGAGTTCGACACCCTCCCGTGGCGGCACGCGGCGATCTCTGGCTGGGTCCTCGACCCCGACCGCAAGAAGATGTCGAAGTCGAAGGGCAACGTCGTGACGCCGATGGGGATCCTGGAGCAGTACGGCTCCGACGCCGTCCGCTACTGGGCCGCGAGCGGCCGCCCCGGGACCGACACCACGTTCGAGGAAGGCCAGATGAAGATCGGCCGTCGCCTCGCGATCAAGCTCCTCAACGCGTCGAAGTTCACGCTCACCGTCGCCGGTGCGGGCGGCGAGGGGGAGCTCCCCGGACCCGACGCCGTGCAGCGACCGCTCGACCGGGCACTGCTGGCGACGCTCGCCGACCTCGTGAGCGAGGTGAGCGCCGCGTTCGAGGACTACGACTACGCCAGGGCCCTCGACCACACCGAGCGGTTCTTCTGGCGTTTCTGCGATGACTTCGTGGAGCTCGTCAAGCAGCGCGCCTACCGGGGCGCCGAGGACGCGACGGCCGCGTCGGCCAGCGCCACGCTCGTCCTCGCCCTCGACAGCCTCCTGCGCCTCTTCGCACCCCACCTGCCGTTCGTGACCGAGGAGGTCTGGTCGTGGTGGCGGCCCGGCTCCGTCCATCGGGCGTCGTGGCCCGACGTGCGCCCGCTCCGCGACGCGGCCCGTGACGGCGACCCCGCGGTGTTCAGCGCCGCCGCCGACGTGCTGGGACAGGTCAACAAGGTGAAGAGTGAGCACAAGCGGTCGTTGCGCACCGAAGTGGTCCACCTCACGGTGTACGACACCGAGGCGACGATCGCGCTACTCCGAGCGGCGGAGGACGACCTCCGGGAGGCGGCGCGCGCCCACCACCTGGAGCTCCTCGTCGGGACGCCCGCACGCGTCGACGCCGAGCTCGTCCCGCCCGACGACGCCTGACCTGCCGGTGCGACCCGACGAAGCACGGGCGTGGCTCGAGGACCACGTGAACCTCG
This sequence comes from Acidimicrobiia bacterium, assembly GCA_035468285.1. Lineage (GTDB taxonomy): Bacteria > Actinomycetota > Acidimicrobiia > IMCC26256 > PALSA-555 > PALSA-555. Next base: position 4,136 of record DATISY010000050.1, read on the forward strand.
AGTCGCTCGGCGTCCCGGCGGGCGCGACCCGCCGCCTCGACCGTCCGACGCTCGCCCGCATGGAGGCCCTCGCCGCGCTCCTCGGGTCGCCCCAGCTCGAGTATCCCGTCGTGCACCTCACCGGCACGAACGGCAAGACCTCTGCCACGCGGGTCGCCACCGCGCTGCTCGTCGACAGTGGACTCTCCGTCGGGGCGTTCACCAGCCCCCACCTCGAGCGGGTCAACGAGCGGATCTCGTGGAACGACCATCCGATCGACGACGAGACCCTCGGCGAGCTCCTCGCCCTCGTCGCGACGATCGAGCCCCACCTCCCCGAGCCGCCGAGCTACTTCGAGATCCTCACCGGCGTCGCGTACCGGTGGTTCGCCGACATCGCGGTCGACGCCGCCGTCATCGAGGTCGGGGTCGGCGGCCGCTGGGACGCCACCAACGTCGTCGCAGGGCGCGTCGCGGCCGTCACCAACGTCAGCGTCGACCATGTCGAGTACCTCGGGCGCACCCCCCTCGAGATCGCACGTGACAAGGCGGGAATTGTGAAGCCGGGCGGGACCCTGGTCCTGGGGGAGACCGACCCCGAGCTGCAAGCCCCGTTCCGGGAGCGTGGCGCGGCGCGGGTCATCGAGCGGGGACGCGACTTCGCGATCACCGCCAACCGCGTCGCGCACGGCGGCCGACTGGTCAGCCTCTTCACGCCCGAAGCGCGCTACGACGACGTGTTCCTCTCCCTGCATGGCGCGCACCAGGCCGACAACGCCGCCCTCGCGGTCACGATGGTCGAAGCGCTCCTCGACCGGCCCCTCGACGCCGAGCTGGTCACCCGCGTGCTGGGCCAGATCCGCTCACCGGGCCGCCTCGAGGTCGTCGGGCGCGGCCCGCTGCTCCTCCTCGACGGGGCCCATAACGTCGCTGGGGCGCACGCGTTGCGCGATGCGCTCGCGGAGGCGTTCCCTGCCTCGGCCCGGACCCTCGTCGTCGGTCTCCTGCGTGAGAAGGACCCCCCCGAGATGCTCGAGGCGCTCGGCGTCGCCGATGCCGCCCAGGTCATCGTCTGCGTTCCGCCCAGCCCCCGGGCGCACGATCCCGAGACGGTCGCGGTCGCGGCCCGCCACCTCGGTCCGCCCGCCGACCGGATCGAGATCGTCCCCGACGTCGCCGCCGCACTGGACCGGGCCCGGGCGGTCACCCCGCCGGACGGCCAGATCGTGGTGACCGGCTCCCTGTACACCGTCGGTGCGGCCCGCGCCACGCTCCGTCACCGCGGTGTCGGCGAGCTGGCGCCCGGCCCCGGATAGGGTCCCGACGATGTCATCCCGCACGTTGTTTCTCTGCAAGCCCGACGCGGTCGAGCGGGGCCTCGTCGGCGAGATCGTGGGCCGCGTCGAACGCAAGGGGATCCGCATCGTGGCCATGGATCTGCGTCGCATCGATGCCGACCTGGCCGGCCGCCACTACGAGGAGCACCGCGACAAGCCGTTCTTCCCCGATCTGGTCGCCTTCATCACCGGGGGCCCGCTCGTGGCGATGGTCCTCGAGGGGGGACCGGACACGTGGGCGGTCGTCCGTCGCCTCATGGGCGCGACGAATCCTCGCGAAGCGGACCCGGGGACGATCCGCGGTGACCTGGCGCTCGAGACGGGCGAGAACCTGGTCCACGGTTCGGACGGCCCGGACTCCGCGGCGCGCGAGATCGCGCTCTTCTTCCCCGACCTGGCCTGAAATTCGTCCTTGGGGTGGGCCCGGCTGGTTGAATCGCTGCAAGCGCCGCCGTCCGGTGGTGCGCCCGGAGCCTGTGGAGGACGGCTGGACCGCCCTCCCTGGAGGTCCTAGCCTGTGCCAACTCCCGGACCTCGTCAACGCACCGGACGGTCTGTGAACGCTCCTTGGTATTCCAACGTCATCGGCCGCGACATGGCGGTCGACCTCGGCACCGCCAACACGGTGGTGTACGCGCGCGGGCAGGGAATCGTCCTGAACGAGCCGTCGATCGTGGCGGTGAACGCGCGCGACGGCCGCATCCTCGCCGTCGGCGCCCAGGCGAAGCGCATGCTGGGCCGCACCCCGGGCCACATCGAGGCGATCCGGCCTCTCAAAGACGGTGTCATCGCGGATTTCGACATCTGCGAGAAGATGCTCCGGTATTTCATCCAGCGGGTCCATCAGCGCAACCGCTGGGCGAAGCCCCGCATGGTCATCTGCATCCCCTCCGGCATCACCGGCGTCGAGCGGCGAGCCGTGCAGGAAGCCGCCGAGTTCGCCGGGGCCCGCAAGCCGGTCATGGTCATCGAGGAGCCGATGGCCGCCGCCATCGGGGCCGGGCTCCCGATCCACGAGCCCGCCGGCAACATGATCGTCGACATCGGCGGCGGGACGACCGAGGTCGCGGTCATCTCCCTGGGTGGGATCGTGACCAGCGAATCGAGCCGCGTGGCAGGGGACGAGTTCGACGAGGCGATCATGTCGTTCATGAAGCGCGAGTACTCCCTCGCGCTCGGGGAGCGCACCGCGGAGGACGTCAAGCTCCAGCTGGCGAGCGCGTACCCGCTCGAAGAGGACTTCTACGCCGAGGTGCGGGGCCGTGACCTCGTCACCGGCCTGCCCCGCACGATCACGGTGTCCACGCAAGAGGTCCGCGAGGCCATCGAGGAGCCCGTCGCCGCGATCGTCGACGCGGTGAAGGTGACGCTCGACAAGACGCCCCCCGAGCTCGCGGCCGACGTCATGGAGCGAGGCATCATGCTCGCGGGTGGCGGGTCACTGCTGCTCGGCCTCGACGCCGCGGTGCAGGCCGAGACCGGCATGCCGGTGCGACGGGCCAAGAACGCGCTGTTCTCCGTCGTGCTCGGTTCCGGGCAGTGTCTCGAGCAGTTCGATGTGCTCCGTCAGGTGCTGATCAGCGGCCCCGAAGACTGAACCGGGCCCCTCCGGCTCTGAGAGGCGCTCATGGTCGTCTATCGGCGAGACACGCGAGGTCGGACCCTCCTCCTGATGCTCGTCGTCACATCGCTGGTTCTCGTCACCATCGATTCGGGCAACAACGGCATCGTGAACACGCTGCGAGCCCAAGCCCACAACCTCATCTCGCCCGTCCAGTCCCTGGTCGACGACGCGTTCTCACCGGTGCGCAACCTCGCCAACGGCATCACCAAGTACAGCTCGGTCCGTGACGAGAACGCCCGGCTCAAGCGCGAGATCGCCGACCTGCACGCCCAGCAGCTCAAGACCCACGGGATCGGCTCCGAGGTCGGCCAGCTCGAGAAGCTCCTCGACCTCCCCACCGTGCAGGGCGCGACCGGCATCGCGGCCCGTGTGACGGGCGGCTCGCCCGGCAACTTCGAGCGGACGGTCCTCATCAACAAGGGCAGCAGCAAAGGCATCCAGGTCGGCTACCCGGTCGTGACGGGCGACGGCCTCGTCGGGCGTGTCACCCAAGTGTCGAGCGGGGGCGCCACCGTGACCCTCATCGACAGCCCGGCGATCGGCGTCGGCGTCCGGCTCGAGACCAGCATCGCCACCGCGATCACCCAGGCGCGCGCGGGCGACCGTCAGCTCACGCTGGGCTTCTTGTCGGTGACGGACCCCAAGGTCCAAAAGGGCGAGCTGCTCTTCACCAGCGCGGTGGCGAACTCCGCCTTCCCGCCTGACGTTCCCGTCGGGAAGGTGGTGAGCTCAACCAAGTCCGTCGGTGCGCTCGCCCCGACGATCACGATCAGCACCCTCGTGGACTTGAGCAACCTCGACTTCGTCAAGGTGCTCCGCTGGCCCGACCCGACCTCGACCCCCTCCGGCGGGTGAGTATCGGCTCGTGGTCAACCGTCGAATCCGACTGCTCCTCGTGGTCATCAGCCTCGTCGTGCTCCAAACGACGGTGTTCACCCATCTGCGAGTGTTCGGCGCCGTCCCGGACCTCACCCTCGTCGCGACCGTCGCCATGGCCTACGAAGAGGGCCCCGTGTCGGGCGCCTTGTTCGGGTTCGCCGCCGGGCTGGCCACCGACCTGTTCCTCTCCACACCGCTCGGTCTCTCCGCGCTCGCGTTCGCGCTCACCGGCTACGGCGTCGGGCTGTTCCAGAGCGGCCTGATACGCGAATCTCGCGGGATCGCGTCGGTGCTCGGCGGTGTCGGCGGACTGGTCGGGAACGTCATCTTCATTGTCGTCGGTGGAATCGCCGGCCACGACGAGCTGTTCGCCATCCACAACATCCAGATCATCATCCTCGCCTCCCTCTACGACGCCCTGGTCGCGATCGCCGTCTTTCCCTTTGTGCGCTGGGCGGTCCGGGAGGCTGACGCTGGGAACGCGTGGCCTCAACGATAGGCTCCCCCCGATACGTGACCCCCGCGTAGGGCTGTCGCGCCGTCTCGGCGAGCGTGACGGAGGATGGCCTCGGGCGGACCGTGGGCGCGAGCGACGCAGCGACCGAACCAAGTTGACGGGATGATCGACGCGTGACCGACGCCAACAGTCGACTCCGACTCTCCGTCATCGGCGTGATCATCGGCGCGCTCTTCTGTGGGCTCCTCGCCCGGCTCTGGTTCCTCCAGGTCGGGTCTTCGAACAGCTTCGCGGCCCAGACCCAAGCCAACCGGATCCGTACCGTCACCGAACCCGGGTTCCGGGGCCAGATCCTGGATCGCAACGGCATCCCGATCGTCCAGAACCAGCTCGTCGACACCATCGAGATCAGCCGGGGCCTCCCGCTCAGCCAGCTCAAAGTCACCGTCAAGAACCTCGCGAAGCTGCTCAACACCCCCGAGGCGTCGGTCTGGAAGCAGATCAACAACCCGACGTTGACCGCCTTCCAGCCGATCCCGATCGCCTGGCCGTCGAACGCGGCCGCGCCGGGCGCGACGGTCCCGGCGACGACGCCGACCTCGGGTTCGTCGTCCACGTCGACCTCGACGACGGGGCCGACGACGACCACCACCACGGCACCGGTGACGCCGACCGCGTCGAACACCGTCCCCTACGACGCGCTCGTCTACATCAAAGAGCGCCCCGAGATGTTCCCCGGCGTCATCGCCACCCAGCACAGCGTCCGCAAGTACCTCTTCACGAACAACAACGATCCCTTCATCCCCAGCTACGGGTCCCAGCTCCTCGGGTACGTCGGCGCGGTCAACGGCCAGGACCTCAAGCTGCACAAGGGTGAGGGCTACAGCGGCAGCGACGTCATCGGCAAGGACGGCATCGAACAGGTCTTCGAGAGCGAGCTGCGCGGCACACCGCATATCCGCCGCCTCGAGGTCAACAGCCGCGGGCAGGCGGTGCGCGTCATCAACGACGTCCCCGCGAAGTCCGGCAACGACCTCCAGCTCACGATGGACGTCGGGATCCAGAAGGTCGCCGAGGACTCCCTCCAGCAGGGCATCACCCAGGTCCGCGGCATGCGGGATACCGCGCTCAAGACCCAGGTCAAGAACTTCGCCGCACCCGGCGGGTCGGCGGTCGTCCTCGACGCCCGGGACGGCTCCGTCGTCGCGATGGCCTCCAACCCGACCTTCGACGTCACGAAGTTCACGAACGGTGTCCCGTTCGACGAGTTCAAGACCCTGACGAGCCCGGCGAGCAACTACCCGCTGCTGAACCGGGCCACCCAGGGCCTCTACCCGCCGGGATCGACGTTCAAGCTCATCACCGCCATCGCCGCGCTCGAGCACGCCCAAGCCATCAACGCGGTCCCGGGGACCGCCGGCTACAGCTTTGTCGACAACGGCTGTCTGAGCTTCGGGAACCCGCCGCAGCAGTTCTGCAACGCGGGGAAGACCCCGCACGGCATCGTGGATCTCCCGCACGCCATCGAGGTCTCCAGCGACGTCTACTTCTACAACCTCGGTTTCAAGTTCTGGCGCACCTTGCAGGGCTCCAACGCGACCAACCCTCCCA
>DATISY010000051.1:0-19110 GCA_035468285.1 Acidimicrobiia bacterium
ATGGGGACGGGCTCCTCCATGTCGTGCTTGACATCCTCGATGGCCCGCAGCTGGTCTGGGGTCTCCTCGAACGGGAAGGCCTCCTCGATCTCGTGCTGCCACGGCGTGTCCGCGCCGAAGGCGTGCCCCGGGCTCGCCAGCCGGCGCCGGTCCAGGACGACGAGCTCCTGGGCGATCTCGCGGGTCGCGGCCCGGACCCGGGCCTGGGTGCGCTCGAAGTCGGCGCCGCCCATGCGGTGCAGCGTGGGGGTCTCGCCGCCGGTGTACCGCCGGACGATGCCGACCTGGTCGGTCGGGACGTAGAGCTTGTCGCCGCCCTTGTACTCGAGGAGGAGGTAGTCCTTGGCGACGCCACCGATGGCGCGCTGCACCATCCCGCCGTAGCGAGCCACGCCGTGGGTGTGGTGCACGACGTAGTCGCCCGGCTCGAGTGCGTCGTAGAGGTCCGCGCCGCGGCGCGCGCCCCGGGGCGCCCGGTGCACGCGGCGGCGGCCGGTGAGGTCGGCTTCGGCGATGAGCGCGAGGCGCGGGCCGGGCAGGACGATGCCGCGGTCGAGGGGCGCGGCGGTGACACCGATGACCCCGGGGGCGACCGTGTTGGGGGTGGCGTCGACGCCGTCGTCACCGAGGACTTGGACGAGGCGCGCCGCGGAGCCGCTGCCTTCGGCGGCGATGACGACCCGGTACCCGTCCGCGGCGAGGCCACGGAGTCGGCGGGCGAGATGGTCGGCGTCGCCCGCGATGGGCGCGAACGCGGTGCCCGCGAGGTGCGCGGTGTCTGGTCCTTCGGGTGTGGCGAGCAGCGCGGTCGCGCCGGCGCGGGTGTGGGCGAGGAGCCGGTCAAAGGGCAGCGACAGGCGCGGGAACGCCCCGGTGGCGCCCCAGGTTTGCGCGAGCGCGGCGGCGAGGGACGCTTCCTCGTCGAGGAGCTCCTGGGCCCGGTCGCGCATCCGGTTCGGTTCGGCGAGGAGCACCACCGCGGGGTCGGGGAGCAGGTCGGGGAGGAGCCGTTCCTCGGGGGTGAGCCACGGCAGCCATGACTCCATCCCGTCGAACACCTGCCCGTTCGCGAGCCGCTCCCACTGCTCGGCACCCCACGGCGCCGCGGTCTGGAGCGCCTCGGCCCGGGCCCGCACCTCCGGGGTGGGGAGCAGCTCGCGCGCGGGGAAGATCTGCACCGCGTCGACGTCGTGGGTGGAGCGTTGGTCGGCGACGGCGAACGCCGAGAGTCGGTCGACCTCGTCGCCCCACAGGTCGATGCGGACCGGGTGGTCGTCGGTGACGGGGTACACGTCGACGATCGAGCCTCGTACCGCGACCTCGCCGCGTCCTTCGACCTGGTACTCGCGCCGGTAGCCGACCGTGACGAGCGACTCGACGAGGGTGTCGCGGTCGACGACCTGGCCCCCACGGACCTCGATCGGATGGACGTCTTCGACGTGCGGGCCGAGGCGCTGCACCAGCGCCCGGACCGGGGCGACGACGACGGTCGGGGCGGTGTCTCCCCCCTGGCGGAGCCGCCACAGCACGCGGACCCGCCGACCCATCGTCTCGAGCGAGGGCGACACCCGCTCGAACGGCAGGGTCTCCCACGCCGGGAACCACTCCACGGAGTGCGGTGGGAGGAAGCAGCCGAGGTCGTGCGCGAGGCGGTCGGCGTCGGCGCCGGTGGGGGTGGCCACGAGGATCGGCCGGCGGGTGCTGACACCGGCGAGGGCGGCGACGAAGATGGCCCGGGCCGCGGCGGGGACGGCGGCCGTCGGGGCGCGAGCGACCACAGCCCGGACGGTGTCGTCGCCCGCGAGGAGCGGGGCGAGGGCAGCGAGCGGGGCGAGGGGGGCGGTGGTGTTGGTCATGGCGCGCGACGGCGCCGGGAGCGCAGGGCGCGCCCCCGGGACCGGGTCCGAGACTACCGACGGCGCGGGCGACCGGACGCGGCGGCGGTGGCCTCAGGCGTCGGGGGCCGAGGTGGAACCGTTGAAGCGGTTCATGGCCGCGTCGACGCCGTCGGTGGCGATGACCTCGACGGCGTCGGCGGCCTGTTGGAGGGTGACGTCGATCTCGGCGCGTTCCCGCTTCGAGAACCGGGACAGGACATGGTTGGCGCCTCGCTCCTTCGAGCCCGGCTTGTCGACACCGACGCGGACGCGGGTGAAGGCGTCGCTGTGGAGGTGGTCCTTGACGGACCGGAGTCCGTTGTGGCCGGCGAGGCCGCCGCCGGCCTTGACCCGCAGCGCGGCGACGGGGAGGTCGAGCTCGTCGTGGACGATGACGACCTGTTCGGGGGCGACGCCGTAGCGGCGGACGAGGCGCCGGACCGCGTCACCGGAGTCGTTCATCCACTGGTCGGGGACGGCGAGCGCGACGCGGTGGCCCACGATGGTGACCTCGTCGGCGTGGGCGCGTTCCTTGCCCGACCGGAGCTTGGCGCCGTGTCGCGCCGCGAGGATCTCGACGACGTCGGCGCCGACGTTGTGGCGGCTGTGGGCGTACTCGGCGCCGGGGTTGCCGAGACCGACCACGAGCAGGTCGGCGGGCGTCCCGGTGCGCGCCGGCGGTGAGCCCCGCCGCCGCAACACGCGCTACTCCCCGCCGGCCTCGTCGCCGCTGGGGGCTTCGGCGGCGGGGGCTGCTTCGCCGGCTTCGCCCTCGGCGGCTTCGCCCTCTTCGCCTTCGCCCTCGGCGGCTTCCTCGACCTCGGCGACGCGCGGGGCCACGACCTGGGCGATGAGGGCATCGGGTTCGATGGTGGCGGTCACGCCGGAAGGGAGGGGGATGGCGTCGAGGTGGATCTGGTCGCCGATGTCCATGGTGGCCACGTCGACCTCGATCGAGCCGGGGATGTCCTGGGGCATGGCCTCGATCGGGAGGCCGAAGACCAGCTGCTCGAGGAGGCCGCCGTTGCGGACACCCTCGGGCTCGCCGACGAGGTGGAGCGCGACTTCGGCGCTCACGGCGACGTCGGTGCGGACGCGGATGAAGTCGAGGTGCACGAGGTCACCTCGGGTGGGATGGCGTTGCACCTGGCGGGCGAGGGTGAGCTGGTCATCGCCGTCGAGGCGGAGCCGGATCAAGGTGTTGGCGCCGTGGGCGAGGATGTGGCCGAGCTCCCGTGACGGGACCGTCACCGTGACGGTGTCGCCGCCGAGGCCGTAGACCACCGCGGGCACGAGGCCGGCGCGCCGCAGCCGTCCCGCGGGGCGGGAGCCGCGGTCGGCCCGGGGCTCAGCGGTGAGGACTTCCTCGGCCATGGCTGGACACGCCTTTCGAAACGGGGGACTGCCCATTCTGCTCGCGGGACGCACCCCGCGCCAAGCGGTGGCCGGGAAACGGTGGGAACGAGGGCCTGGGGGTGCTCCGACGCCCGACGGCGTCCAGCATCGACTCGTCTCGCGGCGGAGAGTCGTCGTTGGGATCGGTCTAGAAGTTGTCCCCGCGGAAGATCTCACTGACGCTGGAGTCCTCGAACACCGCGTCGATGGCCTCGGCGATGATCGGCGCGATGGAGAGCACGGTGAGCGCATCCCAGCGTTTCTCGTCCGGGATGGGGAGCGTGTTGGTGACCACGACCTCGCGGATCGGCGCGTTCTTGAGCCGGTCCACGGCCGGGCCCGACAGCACCCCGTGGGTGGCGGCGACGATCACCTCGGCCGCGCCGCGGGTGTGGAGCAGGTCGGCGGCGGAGCTGATGGTGCCGGCGGTGTCGATCATGTCGTCCACGAGGATGCAGGAGCGGCCCTCGACGTCGCCGACGACCTCGACCGCGACCGCCAGGTTGTGCAGCCCCTTCGGTCGGCGCTTGTCGATGAAGGCGAGCTCGGCCTCGATCTTGTGGTCGGCGAGCTTGTTGGCGAACCGGCGGGCCAGCTTGCCCCCGCCGGCGTCCGGGGAGACGACGGTGACATCGGGGGCGACGACCTCGGCGAGGTGGTTGGTGAGGAGCGGCACGGCTGTGAGGTGATCGACGGGCATGTCGAAGAACCCCTGGATCTGTCCGGTGTGGAGGTCGACGGTCACGACCCGGTCGGCGCCGGCGGCGGTGAGGAGGTCGGCGAGGAGCCGGGCGGTGATCGGCTCCCGGCCTTCGGCTTTTCGGTCCTGGCGGGCGTACGCGTAGAAGGGGCACACCGCGGTGATCCGCTTCGCGGAGGCGCGCTTCGCGGCGTCGATCATGATGAGCTGCTCGATGATGCGGTCGTTGATGGGTTCGCAGTGGCTCTGGATGACGAACACGTCGGCGCCGCGGATGCTCTCGCCGTACCGGCAGTAGAGCTCGCCGTTGGCGAAGCTCGACAGCACGACGGAGCCGAGCGGGACCTTCAGGCAGTTCGCGATCTCCGCGGAGACGTCGTCGTTGCCGCGTCCGGCGAAGAGCATGAGCCGCTTCGTTGGGGTGAACTCCAGGTGCGTCATGGGCGCGCGTCGTCCTCCTCGGCCTGGCGGCGGGATTCGACCCAGCCCTCTTCGACGCGGGCCGGGACGCCCTTGGCGAGCGCGCCGGGCGGGACGTCGTCGGTGACGACCGCGCCCGCCGCGGTGTACGCGTCGTCACCGACCTCCACGGGCGCGACGAGCACCGTGTTTGATCCGATGCGGGCGTCACGGCCGACCTTGGTGCGGTGCTTGGACCGACCATCGAAGTTGGCGGTGATGGTCCCAGCACCGATGTTCGCGCCCGGCCCGATCTCGGCGTCACCGACGTACGCGAGGTGCGGGACCTTCGCGCCGTCGCCGATGTCGGCGTTCTTGGTCTCGACGAAGGTGCCGACGTGCGCGCCGACGCCGATTCGGGTCCCGGGGCGCAGCGACACCCACGGGCCGATCGTGGCGCCGTCGCCGATCTCGGTCTCGCGGGCCACGGTCTGCTGGATGACGGCGTCCTCGCCGACGATGGTGTCCACCAGGCGGCAGTGGGGGCCGATGACGGTGCGGGCCCCGACCGCGGTGCGGCCCTCGAGCATGGTGCCGGGCAGTAGGCGCACCTCGGCTTCGAGGTCGACGGACGCGTCGATGTAGGTCGTGTCGGGGTCGGTCATCGCGACGCCTTCCCGCATCCAGTACCGGTTGATGCGGCCCCGCAGCACCGCTTCGGCCTCGGCGAGCTGGGCCCGGTCGTTGACCCCGAGGGTCTCGGTGGCGTCGTCGGCGACGGTGCCGACGACGACGTGCCCGGTGGAGCGCAGCACCCCGACGACGTCGGTCAGGTAGTACTCGCCCTGCGCGTTCTCGGGGTCGAGGCGCCGGAGCGCGGGCGCGAGGAGGCCCCGCCGGAAGCAGTAGATGGACGAGTTCACCTCGGTGATCTCGAGCTCGGCGTCGTTGGCGTCGGGCTGCTCCACGATGCGGTCGACAGCGCCGCGCGCGTCGCGCACGATGCGGCCGTACCCGGTGGGGTCGTCGAGCTCCGCGGTGAGGACCGTGGCCGCGGCGTCGGCGAGGCGGTGCTCGGTGGCGAGCTGGGCGAGGGTCTCGGCGCGGAGCAGCGGGGTGTCGCCGGTGAGGACGAGGACGTCGTCTTCACCATCGAGGTCGAAGCCGGACCCGGTGAGGCCGACGCTGGCCGCGTCGCCCGTTCCGCGCTGGAAGCGCTGCTCGACGAACTCGATCGGGATCTCGGTGGCGAGCTGCTCCTGGACCGTCTTGGTGACCGACTCGGCGCCGTGCCCGACCACGATGACGATGCGAGCCAGCGGGAGCTCGGCGAGCCGGTCCAGGACGTGGAGGATCATGGGTCGCCCGCAGAGCGGGTGCAGCACCTTCGGCGTCGCGGAGCGCATGCGGGTGCCTTCCCCGGCGGCGAGCACCACCGCGGCGAGCGGTCGGTAGGCCAGTTCGGTCACCCCTTCCATGACACCCATTGAAGTCTGCGACGGCGTCGCTCGGGGGCGAGGTTTCGAACCTCGACTTGGGACTCCAAAGGACCCCGTGCTGCCGTTACACCACCCCCGACAAGGTTCTCGTGAGGCGAGGCTACCCCGGGTCTCGGCGCCAACCGTGGTGCGATTGTGACTCGAGCCCGCTTCGCAGGTACCGTGCTTGTCACTCATGGGATCCCTGATCAAGAAGCGCCGCAAGCGCATGCGCAAGAAGAAGCACAAGAAGCTGCTGAAGAAGACCCGCTGGCAGCGTCGCCAGCAGGGCAAGTAGCCCGACGGCCGCCCGGCAGGGCGGCCGTTCCGCGTCCGGCGTTCAGGCCGAGAGCCGCACCCCGTGCGCCGCGGCCGAGGTCGCCGAGGCCGGGACCCGCAGCTTCGAGCTGATGCGGTTCGCCAGCTTCCCGGCGTCGGCGACGGTCTTCACGTCGGGGATCACGGCGTACGCCGAGCCGCTCCCGGCCAGGATGACGGGCGCTTGGGCCACCTCCTCGAGCTGCTGGCGGAACTCGGGCAGGCGGGGCTCGACGTGCTCCGCGGCGGCTTCGAGGTCGTTGGCCAGCCCGGTGATGATCCCGGCGACCGCGGGCGGGGCGGCGATGCGCCGCTGCGTGATCGGGCCGCCGAGCTCGTCCCACGCGCGGTACACGTCGGGGGTCGAGATCCGGAAGCGGGGCAGGACGACGACGAGGGGGAGCTGGCCGTCGAGGGTGACCGCCTCGAGCTGCTCGCCCCGACCGCGCATCCACGCGGCGCCGCCCTGGATGCAGAACGGGACGTCGGAGCCGACGTTGGCGCCGAGCTCGAGGAGCTCGTCGTCGCCGATGTCGATCTCGAGCATGCGCCGCACCGCGGCGAACGCGGCGGCGGCGTCGGCCGAGCCGCCGCCGAGGCCCGCGCCGGCGGGGATGCCCTTGCGGAGCCACATGCGGACACCGTGCCCGGAGCGGCCGGCTCGGATCAGGAGGTCTTCGGCGGCGCGCACCGCGAGGTTGGTCGCGTCCTCGGGGACGCGCTCTGCGTCGCCGTCGACGCTGAAGGTGACACCCCCGGGGTGGGGGACCGCCTCGACCTCGAGGATGTCGTGGGGGTCGATGATCGACACGGCGAGCGCTTCGAGGTCGTGGTAGCCGTCCTCGCGTCGGCCGAGGACAGACAGGCTGAGGGTCAGCTTCGCGTAGGCCGTGGCGCGCACGTGCCCGAGGCGCCCGCTCTGGGTGAGCTCGTTCACGCCGCGACGGTCTCCCGGGCGAGCGTGGCCCACGCGTCGAGGCCGAGCGACTCGGCCCGCTCCGTCGGCGCGATCCCCGCTGCGACGAGCGTGGCCTCGGTGCGGTCGCCCAGCACCGGGCGTAACGCGCCGCGGAGCATCTTGCGGCGGTGCGCGAACCCGGCTCGCACCAACCGGAACAGGGTCTCGGTCTCGGGAACCTGCACCGGGGGCGCGGGGTGGCGGTCGAGGCGCACCAGGACCGACTCGACCTTCGGTTGGGGGAGGAACACCGTGGGTGGGACGACCCCGACGACCCGGGCCGCGGCGTAGTAGGCGACCTTGACCGAGACGGCGCCGTAGGCGTCGTCGCCCGGCGTCGCCGCCAGCCGCTCCCCGACTTCGCGCTGCACCATGACGAGCAGTCGGCTGACCTGGGGTGCCGCTTCGAGGAGCCGGACCACCACGGGCGTCGCGATGTTGTAGGGCAGGTTCGACACGCACGCCCACCCGTCACCGCGGAGCGTCCCGAGGTCGAAGGTGAGGGCGTCGCCGGCGACGACGTCGACGTCGTCGCGCCCGGCGACGGTCTGCTCGAGGACGGACACGAGGTGCCGGTCGAGCTCGAGCGCGTGGACGTGCGCGCCCGCGTCGGCGAGCGCGCCGGTCAAGGCTCCGAGGCCGGGACCGATCTCGAGCACGTTCGTGCCGGGGTCGAGCTCGGCGAGGCGAACGATGCGACGCGCCGTGTTCGGGTCGTCCAAGAAGTTCTGGCCGAGCGCGCGACTCGGGTGCACGTCGTGGTCAGCGAGCAGCGCGCGCACCGACAGTGGAGAGGTGGGGGGCACGATGTCGACCGTATCGCGGGGGTGGGCGGCGTTCCGAGGGATCAGGGATAGCCGAGCTTCTTGCCGCAACCCCATGCCGTGAACCCGTACCGCTTCCGGACCCGCTCGGCGACGATGATCTGTTGCTCGCGTGTCGCCATCCCGGCGTTCGGCGCGAACTGCTGGCCGCCGAACGAGTTCCAGGTGCCGTTGTAGAAGCCGACACCGCCGGAGAACTGGGGGCCTTGCATGGCCCAGTTCCCGCCCGTCTCGCAGCGGGCGATGTTGTCCCAGCGGGGATCGGCCTTGGTCCCGAAGTAGTGGATGGTCGGCTGCGCGACGACGGTCGGCACCTGCGACACCGGGATCCGTCCTGATTCGGAGCCGTTGTTGCTGGTCACCGCGTACGCGGTGCGCATGACCCCAGGCGATCCCGGCTGGTCCCGGGTCGAGCCGACGTCGAGGTTCGGGTCGGGCAGCGTCTGGTCGGGAACGGCGTACGGCGCGGAGACGACCTGGATGTTGGTGGCGACGCGCACCACGGTGACGAACGGGTTGTCGACTGGGATCACCGAGTCGACGGGTGGGTCGGTGGTGTCCTGGGGGCCGAGCACGACCTTGTAGTTGGCGAGCAGCTCGCGGACCGTGAGGACGGGGAGGTCGTAGTTCACGCCCTGGCCGTCGAGGGCGAGGGTGCCCTTGCGGCGGGTGCGGAGCTGGATGCTGGCGCCGGACTGGAGCTTGGTCGGCGGGTTCCGCGGTGCGACGTTCGCCGGGAGCTTGAGGGAGGCGACGAAGTCGCGGGGCACCGAGTACGCGGTGTACACGACGCGGGTCGCGCCGTCGAGGTCGACGGTGACCGGGAACGCCCGCAGCACCCGGACTGTCATCCCGTCGGAGAGGGAGGACGCCCGGCTCGGCTCGACCCGGTCGTCGGCGCCGAGCGTGACCTTCTGCTCTTTGAGGAGCGCGCCGACCGTGCTCTGCCCGCTCTGGGCGGAGATCAGCCGGCCGTCGACCCGGATCTGCACGTGGTCACCCTGGTTGAAGACCCGGGGGATCAGGTAGGCACCGCCGGCGACGATGACGGTGGCGAGCGCGACGGCGAGCATCCGGCGTGGACCGAGGCCGGTGAGTCCGCGCCGGTGCCGGCGAACGTCGGGCGGTGGTGTCGTCGCCGGCTCGGGGTCGACGAACTCGGTGATGTCGGGCAGGTCCTCGATCTCGGGCAGCGGCAGCCACGACGTCTCGTCGTGCGGCTCGGCGCGCGCCGGGGACGGCTGGGCGGGCGGGAGCTCGCGGGCGGCGGGGACGTCGAGGTTCGTGTCCGGTGAGAGCAGGTCGGTGATCTCGGGCAGGTCCTCGATCTCGGGCAGCGGGAGCCAGGCGGTCTCGTCGTGCGGCTCGGCGCGCGCCGGGGACGGCAACGAAGGCGGCACGGCGCGAGCTTCGGTGGTGTCGGCGACGTCGGGGGTGAGGAGCTCCTCGACGCTGGGGAGCCCCTCGGGCTCGGGTAGGGGCAGCCACGACGTCTCGTCGTGCGGCTCGGCACGCGCCGGGGACGGCTGGACCAGGTCGGCGACGTGGGCGCTGGACGGTCGGCGCCGCGCGCGCAGCACGTGCCGGTGGGTCCAGCGACTCATCCGTTCGTGGTCGGGAATGGGACTCCGCCTCCGGGCCGTCGTCCGTCCTGAGGCTGGCGGGACCCGCAGTCGCCGCCGTCAGCCGGACGTGGTCAAGACGGCATCTTGGCGCATCCACCGCCTCCCGGAGCGAATCCGGGCAAAGGCGCAGGTCAGGGGGCCGCCCGGAGCCCGAAGACGGCCGCCGCGGCGTCGGTGGTCGCGGCGGCGATCGTGGCCGGGTCGAGGCCCTTCGCCGCGGCGAGGGCCGCGCCCACGACGGGCACCAGGGCGGGCTCGTTCTCGCGGCCCCGGTGCGGGACGGGCGCGAGGTAGGGGGCGTCCGTCTCGACGAGCAGCCGGGTGAGTGGGGTCAGCGCGGCGGCGGCGCGGACCGCGTCGGCGGTGCGGAACGAGACGATGCCGCTGAACGACAGCCACGCGTCGAGGTCGAGGGCGCGGCGGGCCTCGTCGGGTCCGCCCGTGAAGCAGTGGAACACCGTCCTGGGCGGTGGGCCCTCATCAGCGAGGATTCGGAAGGTGTCGGCCCAGGCGTCCCGGGTGTGGACGACGAGTGCACGGTCGAGCTGCTTCGCCAACGCGATGTGGCGGCGGAACGAGGTCTCCTGGGTCGTCGGCGGCGAGTGCTCGTAGTAGAAGTCGAGGCCGGTCTCCCCCACCGCGACGACCGTCGGCGACGAGGCGACCGCCACGATCGTGTCCCATTCGGCGTCCAGGCGCGTCGCGTCGTGCGGATGGAGCCCAGCCGTGGCCCACACGTCGTCATGGTGCTCGGCGACCGCGACGGACGCCTGGGAGGACGCCGCGTCGGTCCCGACGCACACCACCCCGTCGACGTGCGCGGCCCGGGCGCGTTCCAACGCGTCCTCGGCGTCGACCGAGAGCGACCAGAGATGGGCGTGAGAGTCGACCCAGCCGCTCACCGCGTCGGACACCGGCCGGTTCAGGACTCGATGCGCGGGAAGAGCGGGGCGCCCTTGTCCAGCTGGGTGCTGCGGGGGCCCCGCCCCCACGCCGCCGCTTCCGGGAGCCGTTCGTCCTCGGGTGCGCCGGCGAGGCCGAGCCGGCGCCACAGCTCGCGGCTCGCGTTGGGGATGGCCGGCGACGCGAGCACGGCGATGAGCCGGAGCGCCTCGAGGCAGTCCCCGAGCACCGCGGTGGTGGCCTCGGCGTCGCCGGCCTTGTGGAGCTTCCACGGCTCCTCGGCCTCGATGTAGGCGTTGGCGGCTCGGATGAGGTCCCAGACCGCGCCGAACCCGCCCGCGAAGTCGAGCTGGTCGAGCGCCGCGGTGACGCCGTCCAGGGCACGCGCGGCGGCCGCGACGAGCGTGCCGTCGGCGCGCGTGTCGGGGGCCACACCACCGCAGTAGCTCGTTGCCATGTTCAGGACCCGGCTGGCGAGGTTCCCGAAGTTGTTGGCGAGGTCAGCGTTGTGGCGAGCGACCATCGCCTCATAGCTGAAGTCACCGTCGGGACCGAACTTCTGGTCGGCGAGGAAGTGGTAGCGAACACCGTCCACACCGAAGTCCGCGACCAGGTCAGCGGGAGCGATCTGGTTCGCCGCGGTCTTGCTCATCTTCTCCCCGCCGACGAGCAGGAAGCCGTGGGCGAAGACGTGCTTCGGGGGGAGCTCGCCGGCGGCCATCAGCATCGCGGGCCAGTACACGGCGTGGAACCGCAGGATGTCCTTGCCGATCACGTGGTAGTCGGCAGGCCAGTAGCGGTCGAAGCGGGCCCGGTCCTGCCCGTACCCGACCGCGGTGCAGTAGTTGAACAGCGCGTCGAACCACACGTACGTGATGTGCTTCGGGTCCCACGGCAGCGGGATGCCCCACGACAGCGAAGTGCGGCTCATCGAGAAGTCTCGCAGCCCGCCCTTGATGAAGCCGAGCACCTCGTTGCGGCGGCTCTCGGGCTTGACCGCGTCCGGATGTTCCCGGTAGTGCTCGAGGAGCCGGTCCTCGAATCGTGACAGCTGGAAGAAGTAGTTCTCCTCGGTGACCCGCTCGACGGGGGTGCCGTGGATGCGGCACAGGCCGTTCACGAGCTCGTCCTCGGTGTAATAGGCCTCGCACGCCACGCAGTAGAGGCCCTCGTAGGTGGCGAGCTCGATGTAGCCGTTGTCGTAGACCACCTGGAGGAACTGCTGCACCGCCTCGTAGTGGCGGGGCTCGGTGGTGCGGATGAAGTCGGTGTTGCTGATGTCAAGCAGGTCCCACGCCCCCCGGAAACCGAGGCTCGTCCGGTCGGCCCACTCCAAGGGACTGACCCCTTGCGACTCCGCGGCCCGTTGGATCTTCAGCCCGTGCTCGTCGGTCCCGGTGAGGAACACCACATCGTCGCCCCAAAGCCGCCGCCAGCGGGCGAGCGCGTCGGCCGCGATCGTCGTGTACGCGTGCCCGATGTGGGGCACGTCGTTCACGTAGTAGATCGGTGTCGTCACATAGAACGGCGTGCCCATCAGGTCCAGGGTACCGACCCTCGCGCGCGACGCACTCAGGGATTGGCGCGCCGCGCGAGCACCGCGTCGTACGCCCGACGGCGGGCAATGCCCAGCCGGGCCGCGACCTGCGCCGCCGCGTCCTTCGCCGAGAGGCCGGCACCGAGCGCGGCGTCGACTTCGCTCGTGACGTCGGCCTCGGTGGCCTCGCCCGGGGCGGGCGCCCCGCCGACGACGATCACGTACTCGCCGCGCGGCTCGCGCGCGTCGGCGTGGGCGATCGCCTCGGCGAGGGTGCCGCGGAAGACCTCTTCGTGAAGCTTGGTGAGCTCGCGGGCGAGGACCACCGGCCGGTCCGGGCCGCAGGCCCCGGCGAGGTCGGCGAGGGTCTCGGCCAGGTGGTGGGGCGATTCGAAGATGACGATCGTGCGCGGCTCGCGGGCCAGCGCACCGAGCCGGTCGCGCCGGGCGGTGCCGCGGCGAGGCAGGAACCCCTCGAACACGAACCGTTGGCTCGGGAGCCCGGAGATCGCGAGACCGGCCAGGGCGGCGCTCGGTCCGGGCACCACCTCCACCATGACGCCTGCTTCGACGCAGACCCGCACGAGGCGCTCCCCGGGGTCCGAGACGCCCGGCATGCCCGCGTCGGTGACGACGGCGACGACGGCTCCTTTGCGGATCTTCTCGACCAGCTCGGCGGCGCGGGCCCGCTCGTTGTGCTCGTGGACTGCGAGAAGCCGCCGGCCCGCGGATACCCCGGCGTGGGTGAGCAGGCCTCGGGTCCGGCGGGTGTCCTCGGCCGCGATGACGTCGGCGTCGCGGAGGGCCTCGACCGCCCGCGGGGCGAGATCGCCGAGGTTGCCGATGGGGGTGCCGACGAGCACCAGTCGCCCTTCGCTCATCCAACGGTCCTCGTCAGACGTTGAAGCGGATCTCGAGCACGTCCCCGTCCTGCACGACGTAGTCCTTGCCTTCGACCCGGAGCTTGCCGACCTCCTTGGCCTTGGCCCAGGAGCCGATCTCGAGCAGCTCCTCCCACCAGATGACCTCGGCGCGGATGAAGCCCCGCTGCAGGTCCGAGTGGATGACGCCTGCGCACTCGGGGGCGGTGGAACCAGCTCGGAACGTCCACGCACGCGATTCCTTGTCGCCCGTGGTGAGGAAGGTGCGGCGACCGAGGAGGTGCAATGCCGAGCGCGCCAACCGCGGCACGACGCTCTCGGGGACACCGAGGTCCGCGAGCAGCTGGGCTCGCTCTTCCCCCTCGGCCGCGACGACTTCGGGGTCCCCTTCGAGCTCGACGCATACGGCGAGCGCGTCGTCGCCGAACGGCTCGACGAGACGGTCCGCGTCGTCGAGCTGGTCGACGTCGATGTTGACGACGACGAGCGCCGGTTTGTTGGTCAGGAGGAAGACCGGCTCGAGGTTGGTGCGGTCCTCGGCGTTGAGGTCGGAGCGGTAGACCGGGATCCCGTCACCGAGCACCGCCTCGGCGCGTTCGAGCGTCGCGATCTCGGCCGCGAGGGACTTGTCGCCCTTCGCAGCTCGGCGCTGCTTGTAGAGACGGGCCTCGACCGAGCCGAGGTCGGCGAGGATCAGCTCCTCCTCCAGGGAGGTGAGCTCCCGGGCCGGATCGTGCCCCTCACTGGCACGGACGACGAGCAGCACCGCGTCGCAATCCCGGAGCGAGCCGAGGAGCCGGCTGCCCATCCCCTTGCCGGCCTCGGTCGACAGTGCGGGGAGCATCACCACCTGGAACGTGGCCCGCACGATGTTCTTGGACTTCGACATCGTGGCCAGCCGGTCCAGCCGCTCGTCGGGGATCGCGACCGACCCGAGGACCCGATCGGCGGCGTTCGCGGCGTCCTGGCCCGTCAACGCGGCGAAGACCCCCGTGTGCCCCGATTCCGGGAGGCCGACCAGCCCGAGATGCTCCATCGGTGGCGAGGCTACCGGCGGTCGCGGGCAGACTCTCCGAGGCCGACTCGCCAAGGGGGACCGATGCCCGACCTGCAAGCGCTCGCTGACCGCCTCGAGATCGAAGACGTGCTGACCCGCTACGCGTGGGCGCTCGACAGCAAGCAGTTCGATGAGCTCGACGGCGTCTTCACACCTGACGCGCAGCTCGACTACACCAGCTCCGGCGGTGAAGCCGGCGCGTACACCGACGTGAAGGCCTGGTTGGCGAAGGTGCTGCCTCACTTCCCCGCCTACCAGCACCTCGTCACCAACAAAGACATCACCATCGACGGTGACCGGGCGACGAGCCGATCCGAGTTCTACAACCCGATGGTCATGGGCAAAGGCGACGGCTCCACGAGCATCTTCTTCGTCGGCGGCGAGTACCACGACGACCTCGTCCGCACCCCGCACGGATGGCGAATCACGAACCGGGTCGAGAAGTCGATCTGGACCGACGGGGCCGTGCCGCAGGCACCGCCCGGTTGATGCGGCCCGGGCGCGTCAGGGGCAGACGCCTGACACGGCGGCATCGGCGCGCAGCATCCCGACCGCGGGGGACACGAAGCCGGTCGTCCCGGGTGGTGGCGGCGCGAGGGCCTGCGCGCCGCTCACGATTTCGTTTTCGACCTGGGTCGGGGTGTCGTTCGGGCAGCGCTGGAAGATGAGCGCGGCGACGGCCGAGACGTGCGGGGTCGCCATGGATGTGCCGCTGAGGGGCCCGTACCCGGAAGGCGACGAGTGCGGGCGTCCGCTGTAGGGCACGGTGGAATAGATGTTGACGCCCGGCGCGGCGATGGTCACGTAGTCGTTGCTGTTCGAGAACCCGGCTCGGAAGATGCTCCCCGGATTCGTGGCATCCAGCGCCCCGACCGCGATGACGCCGTGGCCGTGGAAGGTCGGGAAATCCGCCCCGGCGTATGCGCCTGGGTACTCGGCGGTGTTGGGAAGCCCGTCGAGACAGAAGTTGTCCCCGCAGTTTCCGGCGGCGGAGACCACGACCGCGCCACGGTTGATCGCCACCTGGATCGCGATCTGCAGCACCGGGTCGGGTCCGGGTCCACCAAGGCTCATGCTGATGACCTTCGCGGCGCCGCCGGCAGGGTCGGAGGCCCAGAGGATGCCGGCCGCCACGCTGGACGTGCTGCCCGCGCCCCCGCAGTCAAGGACGCGGACGGGAACGATGGTGGCGCGCGGTGCGCCGCCGATGACACCGATCGTGTTGTCGACAGCCGCGATCGTCCCGGCGACGTGGGTGCCATGCCCGTTGCCGTCGACACGGGCGAAGCTGCTCGCCGCGTTGCCGAAGACGAAATCGTTGCCGACGGTGACGTTGCCCGCGAGATCGGGATGGTCGGCTTGGACGCCGGTGTCGACGACCGCGACCCGAACCCCCGTCCCGACGAGTGACGGGACCGCGTTCCACGCCGAGGGAAAGTCGACCTCGGCGGGCTGGAAGTCCGTCTGGAGACCTTGGGTGAAGGCTGGGTTGTTGCCCGGGGGGTTCACGACGTCGGCGTGGACGAGCTGGTCCGGACCGACCGCCAAGACGTGCCCCGTCTGGTTGAGCTGGGCCACCTTCATCCAGACCTGCGCGGGGTCATGGGCCTGGAACTTCACCACCGTGGGTTGAGCGCCCCCTTGGGCGACGAGGGCGACCTGAGCGCCCGCGGCCGGCGCCGCGGACGCGGAGCACAGCGTGTTGACCGGCGGGGGTGGGGGGACGCATCCCGCCGCGGCGACGCCACCGACCCCCAGGAGCAGCGCGAGCAGAGCGGCTCGGATACCTCGTGCGTGCATGCGTGCCGGCCCCCGGCGACTTCGAGTCGTGCCCCGCCAGTGACGTCCGCTGGCGCTGTGCCTCGTCCCCTGCAGGCCCGCGATCGTAGCAATGGGTTCCGTTTCGGACCGGCTACCCTGCTCCCCGTGCCGAAGAAGTCGAAGAAGCGTCGCCTGCGGGCTCGCCGCAACAAGGCCAACCACGGGTCGCGCCCGAACGCGGGTCGCCGGTAAGTCAGCCCGCCTCGGCCACCGGTACGAGCCGGTGGTCTCGAGTGAACAAGCGACGCCGGACGCCGAGACCCACGACGGTGGTCGTGGCGGCTACGGAGCCGAGGATGAGGTACATCACCGCGGCTTGCACCCGGACGGCGTTGAGGGGGTCGACGCCGGCGAGGATCAGGCCGGTCATGGACCCGGGCAGGGCGATGAGCCCGACGACCTTCGTCGTCTCGATCTGGGGTGAGAGGGCGGTGCGCAGCGCGTTCCGGACGTAGGGCCGGGCGGCTTCCTCGGCGGGCTGGCCGAGCGCCAGGCGAGCTTCGATCTCGTCTCGTTTGTCGTGAAGCTCCTCGACGAGGCGCCGGGCCACGAGCACAGTGGCTGCCATCGAGTTGCCGATCATGAGCCCGGCGAGGGGAACGATGGTGCGGACGTTGACGGTGAACACCCCGAAGCCGAACAGCACACCGAGGGTGAGAATCGCGGACGTCGCGAACGCGGTGAGCGCGAGCTGGAACAAGCCAGGTACCGCGGGGGCGCGGCGCGCGACCGTCCAGGCCGCGATCAGCAGCATGAGCGCGACCCACAGCCACGCCCACGCCGAGGACACGCCCGGTTGCAGCAGCGCGTCGAGGACCAGGCCGATGACGAGGAGCTGGGCCAGGGCGCGCACCGCGGACCACGCGATGCTGCGTTCGAGGCCGAGTTGACGCCAGAGGGACAGCGCGACCGCGACCGCGACGAGGCTGGCGGAGATCCCGAGCCCGACCCAGCCGATGTCGGTCACGGTTCGTCGACCTCGTCGTCCACCGCGAGCGCGGCGAGGAAGCGCCGCACGTCGGGCGGGCTGTCGGCTTCCAGGGTGGCGGCGGGCCCGGCGTGGGCGACGCGGCCGCGAATCAGAATCAGGACGTGATCGGCAAGCCGACGGAGCTGGTCGAGGTCATGGGTGACCCACACGACGTTCACCGCGGTCTCGGCGAGACCCCGCGCGAGGTTCTCGAGCCCGAGGCGCGCCGCAGGGTCCACCGACGAGGTGACCTCGTCCATCAGGACCACCGCGGGCCGGGTGACGAGCGTGCGCGCGAGGCAGACCCGCTGCGCCTCTCCGCCGGAGAGGTCGGCGGCGGTGCGGCCGAGGAAGCTCGCGTCGAGCCCGACGGCTTCGAGGGCATGCACCGCGTCACCGTCGTCGAGCGTGGGCTCGGCGACGAGCAGGTTGGCGCGGACCGTGCCGGGGAAAGGGGTGGGGCGCTGGAAGACCATCCCGACGCGGCGGCGGAGCCGGAGGGGATCCTGCTCGGCGACGTCCTGGCCGCGGTACACGACGCGGCCGGCCGTCGGGAGCTCGAGTCGGTTGCAGCAGCGGAGCAGGGTCGACTTCCCGGACCCGGATGGGCCCGCGAGGACAGTGATGCCGTCGGGGGGCACCGTGCCGGTCGCGTCGTCGAGACGGGGCCGCCGGTCTCCGGCGACGGTGACGTGCTCGAAGCGGAACAAGGCAGTGTCATCACCGGTGATAGCCCAGTCTCGCGCTGCGCCGACGGACGTCCCCGGGGGAGGCGTCGTCAGTCAGGTCTCGGCGCGGGGTCCCGCGCCGCAATCGCGATGATGAAGGCAGCCAGCACGACGGGGACCGCGAGGGTGACGACCTCGGCCGGGCGGTCGTCGGCGGTCACCGCGCCCAGGTTGAACAGGTGGTACACGAGGTGCGGGACCGAGTAGACGATCCAGGCCAGCGCGGCGGTGACGGCCATTGATCGTGTGAACCAGATGCACGCCGCGACGGTCACGACGACGAGCGCCAGGTTGAGGTCGCCGACGTCGCGGACCAGGTGCTCGTTGTAGCGGCCGTCGGCCGCGGTCCACATGTGGCCGAGCCCGGGGAAGTCCGAGAAGAAGGACCGGGGGGCGATCGCCGCCCAGGCCCCGACGAACAGCCCGGTCACCGCGAGGTAGCCGAGGGCGAGTCGGGCGGCGAGACGGCGACTCATCGGGTCGCTCCCGAGCGGCGGCTCTCGCCGATGGCGGCCCAGCCGTGGTGGGCGCTGGGGTAGGCCGGGTGCCAGCCGGTCGCGGCCCGGAACCGACCGTTGGCGACGCGTTGCGACGCGAGCAGCACCTCCGCGGGGCCGCCGGCGACGAGCCGCAGGAGCCAGGCGGGGGTGAGCCACAGCTTCGGGAGGTCGAACGCGCGGGCGAACGCGTCGAGGTAGTCGCGTCGCGTCAGGGGCTCGTCGTCGACGACGTTGTAGATCCCGGACGGAGCCTCGAGCGCCGCGACCACCGCGGTGGCGACGTCGTCAGTGTGGATGGAAGAGAGGTACGCGTCGGCACGACCGACCACGGTCGAGGCCCGGAACCGGGCGAGGCGCAGTCCCTCGTCCACCGAGCGGCTCGACGGTCCGTAGAACAACCCGAAGCGGAGCACGACGCCGCGACCGCCGCGTGCCCCGAAGTCGGTGACCAGCTCCTCACCCTCCAAGGTGGGCGCGAGGAACGGGCCCCGGTCGTCGGGGGTTATCCCCTCGTCGATCCAGCCGTCCCTGCAGTCGGGGTAGACGAAGGTGACGGACTCCTTCACGACGGTGCCGATCCCGTTGGCGCTCGCGGCGGCGAGGAGGTGCCGGGTGCCGTCGGTGCGGAGCCGGTTGTGGGTGTCCCATGCGCCGCGGCGGGCGGCCCGGGAGAGGGGCGGAACGTTCGTCGCCAAGTGCGCGATGACGTCGCAGCCCGCGGTGGCGTCCCGCACCGCGTCGGCGTCGAAGAGGTCGACGACGGCTGGCTCGGCGCCCGCGGCGCGCAGACGTGCGGCCTTGTCGGCGTCGCGGGCGACGGCGCGGACGTTGTGCCCGGCGTCGAGCATGGCCCCGACCGTGGTCGGGCCGATCGCGCCGGTGGCGCCGGTGAGGAACACCTTCATCGCAGGACCTCCTCTATCCAGCTCAGTCCCTTCGCGAGGGCTTGCGGTGCCGCCGTCGCCGCGACCTGGCCGACGAGGTCCGCGATGGAGGTGCGGCGCAGCTCGGCGCGCCACGCGTCGTCGGCGCGTTGCATGACGACATGGATCGAGCAGGGGACCCGGTACTCGCGGGCCGCGACGCGTGCGGGCCCGTGGCGGCGGATCTCGGTGCAGCGGAACGACGGCTCGGCGCCG
>DATISY010000052.1:0-3629 GCA_035468285.1 Acidimicrobiia bacterium
CGAGAAGATCCGCGGCTCCTCCCAGCGCCCTCGATACAGCACCGCATCGCAGCTTTTCGGCAGGACCCGTGCGAGGTTGGCGGCGATGCCCCCGCCGGTGACGTGGCTGAGGGCGTGCAGGTCGACCCGGCGGCGCAGCTCAAGCACGGCGGGTGCGTACAGGACGCTGGGGCGCAGCAGCTCCGCGCCCAGGGTGTGCTGCGCCCCCCGCCATGCCCGGCGGCCCAGTGAGAGGCTGGCCCGGTCGATCGCCTGGCGGGCGAGCGAGTACCCGTTGCAGCGCAACCCGGGGCTGGCGAGACCGATGACGAGGTCGCCCGGCTCGACCCCCGCGGGCAGCAGGTTCCCGCGGTCGACGACGCCGACGGCGAAGCCGACCAGGTCGAACTCGCCGGGCTCCATGATTCCGGGATGCTCGGACATCTCGCCGCCGAGGAGGGCACAGCCGGCCTCCCGGCATCCCCGAGCGACACCGGCGACGATCTCGTCGATCTGCTCGGGGACGAGCTGACCGACCGAGATGTAGTCGAGGAAGAAGAGGGGCTCCGCGCCGTGCGCCGCGATGTCGTCGACCGACATTGCGACGCAGTCGATCCCGATGGTGTCGTACCGTCCGAGCTGGCGCGCGAGGAGCGACTTGGTCCCGACACCGTCCGTCGAGGAGACGAGCAGCGGGTCCTCGTACCGGAGCTTGGCGAGGTCGAAGAGGCCACCGAAACCCCCGATGTCGCCGAGGACCCCGGGGCGGAACGTCGAGCGGACGTGGTCCTTGATGAGCTCGACTGCTTGCTCGCCCGCGGCGACGTCCACGCCGGCTTCGGCGTAGGTCAAGCCCGGGCCGCGCGCGCGGCGTGCGCTCACGCCGGGAACGGGTCGCCGACCGGCGCGACCGGGTCGGTGTCCGGCGACCGGGTGTCCTCGAGCACATGCTTCGCGTCGTGCATCTCCGGGACCGGCACCGGATACCGCCCGGAGAGACACGCGGCGCAGAACCCGTCAGGGGGCGCGCCCGTCGCGGCGGTGAGGCGGTCCAGCTCGAGGTAGGCCAGCGAGTCGACCTTCAGGTAGTCGGCGATCTCCCCGACGGACAGATCGGCGGCGAGCAGCTCGGAGCGACGGCCGGTGTCCATGCCGTAGTAGCAGGGCCACCGGTACGGCGGTGACGAGACCCGGAAGTGCACCTCGGCGGCACCCGCCTCGCGCAGCATCGCGACGACCTGCCGGGTCGTGGTGCCACGGACGATCGAGTCGTCGACGACCACGAGCCGCTTCCCGCGGATGTTCTCGGGCAGCGGGTTGAGCTTCATGCGAACCCCACCGGCGCGTTGGCGTTGGCTGGGCTCGATGAACGTTCGACCGACGTAGCGGTTCTTCACCAGCCCGTCGCCGTACGGGATCCCCGACGCGCTCGCGTAGCCCTGCGCCGCGGGGACCCCTGATTCCGGGACCGGCATGACCATGTCGGCGTCGACGGGGGCTTGGCGGGCCAGCTCCTCGCCCATCCGCTGGCGCGCCGCGTGGACGCTGCGCCCGTAGAGGTACGTGTCGGGGCGAGCGAAGTACACGAACTCGAACAGGCACAGGTGCGGGGTGGGCTCCGCGAAGCGGTGCTCGCGGACCCCGGACGCGTCGATGACGATCATCTCGCCCGGCTCGACCTCGCGGACGACGTGCGCGCCAATGATGTCGAGCGCCGCGGTCTCGCTGGCCAGGACCCAGCCACCTTCGATCCGGCCGAGGACCAGAGGCCAGAAGCCGTGCCGGTCCCGGACCCCGATGAGGCGCGAGTCGTCCATGAGCACGAGGGAGAACCCACCCTCGAGGCGCGGGAGGACCCGTTCGAGCGCGGGTTCGAGGTCACGACCGTCGGAGCGGGACTCGGACGGGTACTCGTTCGCGACGAGCTCGGCGATGAGCGCGGAGTCGGTCGTGGAGTCGACCTCGGATGGCGGCGCAGCCAGCCCGGGGAGCATCCCGAGCTGGCCGGCGAGCGCGGTGGTGTTCGTCAGGTTGCCGTTGTGGCCGAGCGCAAAGCCGGCGTCGCCGACGGAGCGGTAGACCGGTTGCGCGTTTCGCCAGGTGCTCGACCCCGTCGTCGAGTACCGGTTGTGCCCGATGGCGAGGTGGCCGTCGAGAGGGGCGAGGCGCCGCTCGTCGAACACCTGCGTGACCAGACCCATGTCTTTGACGACGGTGATCGTCTCGCCGTCGCTGACCGCGATCCCGGCCGATTCCTGCCCGCGGTGCTGCAGGGCGTAGAGCCCGAGATAGGTGAGGTGGGCGACGGCTTGGCCCGGTGCATAGATCCCGAACACCCCGCACGCGTGTCCGGGGCGAGCACCGCTCGAGTCAGGCTCCATAGCAACTCCAGTATCCCACGGCCGGTCGGGGGTTCCGACCCCGGCGCGGCCCCTAGCGTGGGCGAGCGTGGCCGAACGCACCGGGTCCTGCGTGTGGCTCACCGGCCGAGCCGGGGCGGGCAAGACGACGATCGGGGTCGCCGTCGCCGCCGAGCTCCGCCGGCGGGGCGTCGCCGTCGCCCTGGTCGACGAGCCCGACGTCTCGGCGCACCTCAGCCCCGCGGACCCGATCGCCTCCCTGGCGTGGCTGGCTCGGCTCCTCACCACGGCAGGTGTCATCGTGGTCATGGCGGCCGACGATCCTCGCCGGAGCGCCCGGGACGAGTTCCGCGCCGCGATCCCCGGCTTCGTCGAGATCTTCGTCGACGGCGGCGCGGCGCGGGACCACTACGAAGAGCCGGTCGCGCCCGAGCTGCGGGTCCCGACGCACGACCGGTCGTCGGAAGCGTCGGTCGCGCTCGTGGTCTCGTGGCTGGAGCGAAACGGCGTCGGCGGTGCGTGAGACGACGGGCACGCCGACTTAGTCGAGCGCTCCGAGCGTGCGTGGCAAGGCCTCGCGCCACGCCCGCGCCGCGTCCGCGAGGGGGACGTCACACGCGCCGTCGATCGCGATGTGCGTGCCGCCGGTGGCACCGATCTCGGTCACGGGCACTCCGGCGGCCTGTGCCCGCTGGGTCACGACCGGGACCGCGTCCGGGTCGACGGCCAGGACCACCCGGGAGGTGGACTCGGCGAAGCACCAGACGGCGGGGGCCAGGTCAGCGTGCTCGGGTGTGACACGGCATCCGGTCTCGCCGACGATGGCCATCTCGGCCAGGGTCACAGCGACGCCGCCGTCGGCGCAGTCGTGGACGCCCGCGACCTCCCGGTCGGCGACGAGGTCGCGGACGAGCCGGTGCAGACGGCCGGCGTCGGCGAGGTCGGCCGTGGGCGCGGCGCCGCCGGTGAGCCCGTGCCGGGCGGCCCACTCCGATCCGCCGAGCTCGGGTCGGGTCGTACCGAGGAGCACGATGCGCTGCCCGTCGGCGAACGTCGCGGGCGGCGGGATCGTGTCGAGCCGGTCGATGAGGCCGAGGACCCCGACGATGGGGGTCGGGTCGATGTCCGCACCGCGCGATTCGTTGTAGAAGCTGACGTTCCCGCCGATGACCGGGATCGTGAGGGCCTCGCAGGCCTCGCGGATCCCTTCGACGGTCTGCTGGAACTGCCACATCACGTCGGCGTGCTCGGGGTTGCCGAAGTTGAGGCAGTTCACGAGCGCCCGGGGCG
>DATISY010000053.1:0-19339 GCA_035468285.1 Acidimicrobiia bacterium
CCTCCTCTTCTACCGAGGCGAGTACGTCCGGATCACCTCCCAGCCGTGACCGACGAGCCGGTCGCGATCATCGTCGGCGCAGACGCCGGATCGGTCGGCGCGCTCGTCGCGGACCTCCAAGAGCGCGGGGTGCGCACCGGCGCGTTCATCGGCGACGCCGAACGCGACCGCGACGCGCTCGTCGAGATGATCACCGAGCTCTACGGCCGCCGCGCCGAGCCCAGCTGAGGCACAACCAGACCCGCGCGACCCGCCCGAATACACCCCCGGGACCCCCGAGGGGCCCCTGGTAACCTGCGGCCATGGCCTGAGCGACGTTGCGCGCCGGGCACTCGCCGCGGTCGCAGGAGCTGAAGGCGTTGGACGAGGACCACCAGTCGCGCCGAGACGGCTGGCGGCTCATGCGGTCCGAGCTCCAGGTGCAGCGCCGCTGGCTCATCCTCGGCATCCTCGCCGGGGCTCTCTGGACCGGCGCCCGACTCACCGGGCCGCTGCTCGCCGCCCTCGCCATCGACGATGGGATCCTGCCCGGCAACGGCCACAAGGTGGTCATCTACGCGCTCCTGATCCTCGGTGTCGGGGTCATCCAGGGCATCGGCACCGCGCTGCGCCGCTACACCGCCTTCCGAATCGCCTACCGGGTCGAGACTGACCTGCGCCAACGCCTCTTCGCGCACCTCCAGCAGCTGCACTTCGCGTTCCACGACCGGGCCCAGACCGGCCAGCTCATGGCCCGAGCGAACAGCGACATCCAGCAGGTGAACCTCGTCGTCGTCCTCCTGCCCCTCACCGTGGCGACGACGTTCCTGCTCGCCGGCGTGATCATCGTCATGGTGCTGCACAACGTGCTGCTCGCCGTCTTCGCCCTCGGGGCGCTCCCGCTGCTCAGCATCGCCGCGGCCCGGTTCTCGCACCGCCTGCACCCGGTGTCCCTCCAGCTGCAGAACGAGCTGGGGGACTACTCCGGCGTCGTCGAGGAGAGCGTCGCGGGCATCCGGGTCGTGAAGGGATTCGGCACCGAGACCCGCCAAGAGGCCCAGCTCTCGGTCGAGACCGACCAGGTCATGGACCGGGCCCTCGCCGGCGCCCGCCTCCGGGCCAACTTCTTGCCGTTGGTCGACTTCCTGCCCGCCCTCGCGCTCGTCATCATCCTCGGGTACGGCGGCCACCTCGTGCTCCAAGGCCAGCTCCAGATCGGCAACCTCGTCGCGTTCAACTCCTACATCCTCTATCTGCTGTGGCCGCTGCGCCTCGTCGGGATGCTGGTGGCCCAGGCGGCTCGCTCCTCGGCCGCCGCGGGACGGATCCACGAGCTGCTTGTCACCGACGCCGCGGTCGCCGACCCCGCCCGGCCCAGCGCGCTCCCCCCGACCGGCGGCGGCGAGCTCGCCTTCGAAGACGTGTCGTTCGCGTACGGGAACGGGCCCCCGGTCCTCGGCGAGTTCAACCTCCGGGTCCGCCCCGGTGAGGCCGTCGCGGTGGTCGGTGCGACGGCCAGCGGGAAGACGACCATCGCCCGGCTTCTCCCGCGCTTCTACGACGTCGACGGGGGCCGGATCCTCGTCGACGGCATCGACATCCGGCAGCTGCGCCTCAGAGAGCTGCGTCGCGCCATCGGGATCGTGTTCGAGGACACGTTCCTCTTCACCGACAGCGTCGCGGAGAACATCGCGTTCGCCGAACCCGACGCGTCGATGGACCTGGTGCGCAACGCGGCCCGCCTCGCCGGCGCCGACGAGTTCATCGAGCGACTCCCCAACGGCTACGACACCCTCATCGGCGAGCACGGATACTCGCTGTCCGGAGGGCAGCGTCAGCGCGTCGCGATCGCCCGGGCGGTCCTCGCCGACCCCCGGGTCCTCATCCTCGACGACGCCACCTCGTCGGTCGACCCGACGAAGGAGCACGAGATCCGCTCCGCGCTGCGCGAGGTCATGCGGGACCGCACGACCCTCATCATCGCCCACCGGGCCGCGACGATCGCGCTCGCGGACCGGGTCGTGCTCCTCGACGGTGGCCGCATCGTCGCCGAAGGCACCCACGAGGAGCTTCTCGGCTCCACCGAGCGGTACCGCGAGGTCCTGGCCCAGACCGGTGCCGTGGTGCCCGTCGCGGGAGCCAGCGACTGATGGGCTCCGACGCGCGCCGCCAGGCCTTCGCCACCGACGAGGAGCTGCTCACCCGCGAGGACGCCAAGCACCTCGTGCGCCGCCTCTGGGCGCTCCTCGCGAAGTACCACGTCCGCATCTACCTCGCGGTCGGGCTCATCGCGATCTGGACCGGCTGTCTCCTCGCCGGGCCGGCGCTCGTCAAGCACGGCATCGACGCCGGGCTGCGCGGCAAGGACGAGAGCGCGCTCGACCTTTCCGCCGGCTTGTACCTCGCCGTCGCGCTCGCCGGGCTGCTCTTCGGCCGCGCCGCGATCTGGGCGGTCTCCAAGATCGGGGAGCCGTTCCTCCGCGACCTGCGCAACCGGGTGTTCGGTCACCTGATGGCGCTCGACCTCGGCTTCTTCGAGCGGGAGCAGACCGGCCGGCTCGTCGCCCGCCTCACCTCCGACGTCGACGCCATGCAGGACCTGGTCCAGATCGGCCTGGCCCAGTTCGCCCAGAACGTCTTCCTCTTCGTCGGCGCCGTCGTGGTCATCCTCGTCCTGTCGTGGCAGCTGGCCCTGTGCACCCTGGTGGTCGTCCCACCGGTGGTGTGGGCAAGCCGGTGGTTCCGCCGCGAGTCGAGCCGGGCGTTCCTCGAAGTGCGCGACCGAATCGGGCACAACCTCGCCACCCTCCAAGAGGGCCTCGCCGGCGTCCGTGTGGTGCAGGCCTTCGGCCGTGAGCGGGCCTTCGCCCGCCGGTTCCGCGAGACCAACGAGGCCCAGTACGACGCCAACCTCGAGACCGTCCGGATCGGGACCCGCTACTTCCCGTTCATCGAGTTCTGTGGCGTCGCCGGCACCGCGCTCATCATCGGCGTCGGAGGCCTCTTCGCCGACCAGAAGATCGTCACCGTCGGCACCGTCGCCGCGTTCGTCCTCTACCTCAACAGCCTCTTCGAGCCGGTGCAGCAGCTCAGCCAGCTGTACAACACGCTGCAGCAGGCCGGCGCGGCGTTGAAGAAGCTCGTCGGGCTCCTCGACACGCCGCCCCGGATCGCAGAACGGCCCGGCGCGGTCGACCTGCCCGCCACCGGCGTGCTCGAGGTCGACGACGTGTCGTTCCGGTACGGCGACGGGCCGCTCGTGCTCCGCCACGTCAGCGTCTCCGTCGGTGACGGTGAGCGGCTCGCGCTCGTCGGCCCCACCGGCGCCGGGAAGTCCACCCTCGCCAAGCTCATGTCCCGCTTCTATGACCCCGCCGAGGGCCACGTCTCCTTCGGTGGCGTCGCGCTGAGCGACGCGACGCTCTCGTCGCTGCGGGAGCGGATCATCGTCGTGCCCCAGGAGGGATTCCTGTTCGCGGGGACGATCCTCGACAACGTCCGCGTCGGGAACGCGAACGCCACGGACGCCGACGTCGAAGCGGCGCTCGCGGCCCTCGGGATCCTCGACCGGTTCCGGGCCCTCCCCGCGGGTCTCGATACCGAGGTGCGTGAACGGGGGTCGCGGCTGTCTGCCGGGGAACGCCAGCTCGTCTCCCTCGCCCGCGCCGCGCTCGCCGACCCGGCGCTCCTCATCCTCGACGAGGCCACCTCCAACCTCGATCCTGGTACCGAACATGCCGTCGAGCAGGCCCTCGAGGTGCTCACCGACCAGCGCAGCGTCGTCGTTGTCGCGCACCGGCTCTCTACCGCGTCGCGGGCGGACCGCATCGCGGTCGTCGACCACGGCGAGCTCCAAGAGCTCGGCACCCACCAGGAGCTCGTCCGCCGCGAGGGCCGCTACGCCAGTCTCTGGTCGTCGTGGACCGCCGCGCAGTCACGCGCCAGCTGACCCTGCGGCTCGCGGCCGGTCGCTGGCAGTCGTCGCGATGCGTGGTTACGATCCGATGACCGGTCGGCTGCGAAGTCCGGTGCGATTCCGGCGCTGTCCCGCAACTGTCGTCCTCTCCCGAGGCGAGCCAGGTCGCCAGCCCGGCCGGTGACGAACGAAGCTCTCGAGGAAAAGAGCGGTTCGTTCGACAGCCCTGGCTGTCGGCGGACGGGTCCCTCCTCGACCGAGAGGAGGAATGCCATGTCGCCCCGCCACCCGCACCACGGTCGGTCCCGATGACCGCCGATCTCGGCACGCCCGACGTGTCCGCACCCCCGACCGACGATCCCCGGCCCGAGCACCTCGACCGCGCCCCGTCCCTCGTCATCGTCAACACCGGCGACGGCAAAGGCAAGTCGACCGCGGCGTTCGGCATCGTCCTGCGGGCCCTCGCCCGTGAATGGCGCGTCGCCGTCATCCAGTTCCTCAAGTCCGGCGCCTGGCGGACCGGCGAGGAGAAGATCGCCCGCCAGCTTGGCGTCGACTGGTTCGCGATCGGGGAAGGATTCACCTGGGACTCCCAGGACCTCACCGAAGACCAGGCCGTCGCCGGCGCGGCGTGGCAGCACGCCAAAGACCTCATCCAG
Organism: Acidimicrobiia bacterium; assembly: GCA_035468285.1. GTDB lineage: Bacteria > Actinomycetota > Acidimicrobiia > IMCC26256 > PALSA-555 > PALSA-555. The sequence goes on from DATISY010000053.1 coordinate 4,555, forward strand.
GGAGGCGAGCACCGCCTCGTCGTCCTCGACGAGATCACCTACCCGATGAACTGGAACTGGATCGACCCCGACGACGTCGTGGCCACCATCCGGGGCCGGCCCGACACGGTGAACGTCGTCGCCACCGGACGCGACGCGCCGAGCGGGCTCGTCGACCTCGCCGACACGGTGACCGAGATGCGCAACATCAAGCACGCCTACGACCGCGGGATCGTCGCCAAGAAGGGAATCGACTACTGAGCCACCGGCCCGTCCCCGTCGACGCGCCGGCGCAGACCCAGCACACCGTCACCGGAGCGCCGTTGCCCGTGCTGGTCTGGCAGCTGCCCGAGCCGCGCCTCGCGATCGCGTCCACCGCCACCGGCGGGGGGATCGGCGTCCGCGACTGGGTCCTCAACGCCCAGGTCCCCTCGGACTACCGGTGCGAAGACCCCGCGCCCGATCTCGAGGCGATCGCCTCCGCCGCGGGCTGTGACGGGCCCGGCGTCGGGTTCCTGACCGCCGCCGACGTCCGGGGCTGGACCCGTGGGGACAGCGGCGCCGTCACCGTGTTCGCCACCGTCGGGCTTCGCGACCCGGCCTGGGCCGCCGCCGCCGCCCCGGTGACCGGCGCGGCCCCGGTGGCGGGGACGATCAACGTCGTCGCGTTCCTCCCGGAGCGGCTGTCCGACGCCGCGTTGGTGAACACCGTCGCCACCATCACCGAAGCGAAGGTGCAGGCCCTCCTCGAGGGGGGCGTCGCCGGCAGCGGGACGCCGACCGACGCGGTGTGCGTCCTGACGCCGCCCGACGGCCCGGCCGAGCCCTACGGCGGCCCGCGCTCCCGCCTCGGCTCGCACCTGGCCCGCGCGGCCCACGCCGCCGTCACCGCCGGTCTCGCGTGATCACGCTCGTCATCGGGGGCACCCGCTCCGGCAAATCCGACGTCGCGGGCCACGTCGCGGCCGCGCTGGGCGAGCCCGTCACCGTCGTCGTCCCCACCGTCGTCGCCGACGAATCGTTCGCGCAGCGGGTCCGCGCGCACCAGGCCCGCCGCCCCGACTCGTGGCCGACCGTCGAATGCGGACCTGCACTGCCGGACGCGGTCGGCACCGCCAGCGGCACCGTCCTGGTCGACTCGCTCGGGAGCTGGGTCGCCGCGACGGACGGCTTCGTCGTCGACACCACCGCGCTGCTCGACGCGCTGCGCCGCCGCCCCGACCCCACGGTGCTCGTCACCGAAGAGGTCGGCCTCTCGGTCCACGCGCCGACCGAGGCGGGCCGCCGATTCACCGACCAGCTCGGCGAGCTCAACGCGGCGGTCGCCGCGGCCGCCGACCAGGTCCTCCTCGTCGTCGCGGGACGGGTCACTCGCCTCGAGCGCTTCGATCCCTCCCGTGGGGCGCCGTGATGCTCGAGGCACTCGGCTTCCTCACCGTCCTCGGACGCCCCGCGCCGCCCACCCCCCGGTCGTTGCCGTGGTTCCCCGTCGTCGGTGCGGCCATCGGTGCCGCCGTCGGGTCGGTGTGGTGGCTCGCCGTCCAGGCCTTCCCCGCGCTCCTCGCGGCCGCGCTCGCGGTGACCGCCGACCTCGCCATCACCGGCCTGCTCCACGCCGACGGGCTCGCCGACGCCGCCGACGGGCTCCTGCCCCACGCCGACCGGGCGCGCCGCCTCGAGATCATGCGCTCCCCGGGCGTCGGCGCTTTTGGGGCCGCCGCGCTCATCGTCGTGCTCGTCACCCGCACCGCGGGGCTCGCGGCCCGCCCCGCCGACATCGCCCTCCTCGCCGGCCTCTGGTGCGCATCGCGGACCCTGGCCGCGGCCGCCCCGGCGTGGTTGCCGTACGCCCGGGAGGACGGGCTGGCCTCGCCGTTCCTCACCCGACCGGCGTCGCGGCTGCTCGCGCTCGCGGTGCTCCCGGCAACCGCGCTCACCGTCCTCGGCGTCGGATGGCCCGGCGTCGCGGTCATCGCGGCCGCGCTGGTCGCCGGCGCGAGCGTCCTCGCGATCGGGCATCACCGCGTCGGCGGGTTCACCGGCGACGTCCTCGGCGCGGCGATCCTCGTCGCCGAGACGGCCGGCCTCGTCGTGGCGGGGGCCCGGTGGTGAGCCGGTCCGGCCCGCCCACCCGCCTGGTCGGCGCGGCGGCCGGGCTCCTCGTCGACCGTCTCGTCGGTGAGCCCCCTGCGTCCTGGCACCCCGTCGCGGGTTTCGGGTGGCTCATGACCAGGCTGGAGCGGTCCTGGTACGCCGACGACACCGCTGCCGGGGCCGCGTACACCGCGGTCGGCGTCACGGCCGCCACCCTCGCCGGGCTCGCGGTCCGGTCGACCGCGCTCACCGTCGCGTGCAGCACCGCCGGTCGCATGCTGCGCACCACCGCGACCAACATCGCCGCCGCCCTCTCGGCCGACGACCTCGACCACGCGCGGGCCCTCCTCCCCACCCTCGTCGGCCGCGACCCTGCCGCCCTCGACGCGTCGGGAATCGCAGCGGCAACCATCGAGTCGCTGGCCGAGAACACCGTCGACGCGGTCGTCGCCCCCGCCGTGTGGGGCGCGGTCCTCGGCGCGCCCGGCGCGGCCGCGCACCGGGCTGTGAACACGATCGACGCCATGGTCGGCCACCACTCGGAGCGCTACGAGCACTTCGGGCGCGTCGGCGCCCGTTTGGACGACGCGGCCGCGTACCTCCCCGCGCGACTGACGGTCCTGCTCGTCTGCGCCAGCCGTCCCGACCGGACCCGCGCCGTGCTCACCACCGTCCAGCGCGACGCGGCGGCGCACCCTTCGCCGAACGCCGGTGTCGCCGAGGCGGCCTTCGCCGCCGCGCTCGGCCTCCAGCTGGGCGGCCCGACGCGCTACGCCGACCGGCTCGAGTCGCGCCCCCCGCTCGGTGTTGGTCCCCGACCCGAGCCCTGCGACATCGCCCGCGCCGTGCAGCTCGCCGACCGGGTCGAGCTGACCCTCGCCGCGCTGCTCATCGCGCTCGGCCTCATGGTCGCGACCCGAGCCCGACGGGCCGCGCGATGACGGATCCCGTGATCGCGCCGCGTGGCCCCCACGGCGGGGACGGCCCCCGCCTGGCGCGCGCGCTCGGCGTCACCGTCGAGGACGTCACCGACCTGTCGGTCAGCCTCAACCCCTGCGCCCCCGACGTGACCGGCTTCGTGGCGCGGTACGCGGGCACGGTGCGTCAGTATCCCGACGTCCGCCCGGCGCAGGAGGCCCTGGCCGACGCGATCGGCGTCGACCCCGATCGACTCGTGCTGACCAACGGTGGCGCCGAGGCGATCGCGCTCGTCGCCGCCGAGCTTCCCGTCGGGCACGTCGAGGACCCCGACTTCTCGCTGTACGCCCGCCACCTCAGCCGCCTCGACACCGCCGGGTGCCGGTGGGCGTCGAACCCGCGGAACCCGACGGGCCGCCTCGCCCCGGCCACGGCGCGGAGCGACGTGTGGGACGAGGCCTTCTACCCCCTCGCGACCGGCACGTGGACCCGCAGCGATCCCGACGCGGTCGTCGTCGGGTCGCTCACCAAGCTGTTCGCCTGCCCCGGCCTGCGCGTCGGGTACGTCGTCACACCCGACGACGAGCTGGCCCGACGGGTCCGAGACCGCCAACCCGAATGGGCGGTCAGCTCGCTTGCCGTCGCGGTCGTGCCCGAGCTCCTCGCCACCGCCGACCTCCTCCGCTGGTCCGACCACGTCGCGGTCCTGCGCGACGAGCTCGTGGCGGTGCTCGGCGGCGCGGGCCTCACCGCCGATCCCTCCGACGCCAACTACGTCCTCGTCCGGCACGCACCTGGCTTGCGGGAGCACCTCGCCCGCCACCGCGTCCTCGTGCGCGACACCACGACCTTCGGGATCACCGGCGGTGCCCGCATCGCCGTCCCCGACCCAGCCGGCCTCGACGCGCTCCGACGCGCCCTCGAAAGGTGGACCCCATGCTCGACTCGGTGATCGCGATGCTGACCGACGACCTCGACGTCGTGCTCCTCGACGTGGGCGGGACCCTCATCGAGGAGGCGCCGCGAGGGACATCGGTCAGCGATCTGGACGCCCGCCCCTACGTGGGTGTCGCCGAGACGCTCGACGCGCTCGCCCCCACCACGCGGCTCGCCGCGGTGACGAACACCGCCGTCATGCGCGAGCCCGACGTCCGACGGCTCCTCGACGCGGCCGGCCTGCAGCACCTCGACGTCATCGTCACCTCGGTCGACGCCGGCGCAGCGAAGCCCGACCCGGCGGCGCTCCGCCTCGCGCTCGACCGGCTCGACGCCACCGCCGACCGCGCGCTCTACATCGGCGACCTCGACACCGACCAGGCCGCGGCGCGCGCCGCCGGCACCGCGTTCGCCGCGACCGACCGCGGCGTCGCCGACGCCCTCGAACGCGCCGCGACGTCCACCCGGGGCCCGTTCGCTCGTGCCGCCGCCCGGGTGCAGCCGCTCGACCCCGCCGCCGCGTCCGACGCCCGGGCCCGCCAGGACCAGCTCACCAAACCCCCCGGATCGCTCGGCCGGCTCGAGGACCTCGGCGTCCAGCTCGCCGCGATCGCCGGGACGAGCCCGCCTCCCGTCGCGGCCCGACCCGCGGTGGCGGTGTTCGCCGCCGACCACGGGGTGGTCGCCTCGGGGGTGACGCCCTGGCCCCAGGAGGTCACCGCCCAGATGCTCGCCAACTTCGTCGCCGGCGGCGCCGCGATCAACGTCATCGCCCGCCAGGTCGGCGCGACCGTCGCGGTCGTCGACATCGGCGTCGCGTCGGATGTCAGCGCCCTCGCGGCCGTCCAGCACCGCAAGGTGCGGGCCGGGACCGCGAACCTCGCCGACGGTCCCGCCATGACGATCGCGGAGGCCCGCGCCGCGCTCGACGCCGGTGTCGAGGTCGCCGAAGGCCTCCTCGCGCAGGGTCACGACCTGCTCGCCACCGGCGACATGGGCATCGGGAACACCACCGCGTCCGCCGCGCTGATCGCCAGCCTCACCGGCCGCGACGCGGCGACGGTGACCGGTCGGGGGACCGGGATCGACGACGGCATGCTGGCCGCGAAGACCGCGATCGTCGACGGCGCCACCCGGCGCGCCGCACGGTACCTCGACCCCGTCTCGGTGCTGTCCGAGCTCGGCGGCCTCGAGATCGCCGCGCTCGCCGGTTTCGTCGTCGCCGGCGCCGCCGGTGGTGTCCCCGTCATCGTCGACGGCGTCATCGCCCTCGCCGCGCTCCTCGTCGCCGACGCGCTCGCCCCCGGCGTCGCCGACCGCTGCGTCGCGGGCCACCGCTCCACCGAGCCGGGCGCGACGGCGGCGCTCGAGCACCTCCGGCTGACGCCCCTCCTCGACCTCGGTCTCCGGCTCGGGGAAGGCACCGGCGCGTGCCTGGCGGTGCCCCTGGTCCAGACCGCGGCGCGCGTCCTCCGCGAGATGGCCACCTTCGCCGAGGCCGCGGTGTCCGACGACCCGATCATCCCCGACTGAGCGTCCCCGCCCCGGACGGCCGGGCACTACGGTGCGACGGTGGCGACGCGCACCCAGCCGTTCGGCACCGGCAAGCGGGAAAGCCACGACGCCAGTGACTTCTACGCCCGGTTCGGCACCCCCCAGCTCTCCGACGACGAGACGCTGGAACCCTGCCCCGCCGCCGACCAGCTGATCTGCGGCGACGCCCGCGACATGACCGCCGTCCCCGACCGCTGTGTCGCGCTCGTCGTCACCTCGCCCCCCTACTACGCGGGCAAGGAGTACGAACAGGCCCTCGGCGAAGGGCACATCCCCGCGTCATACGTCGAGTTCCTCACCATGCTGCGCGACGTGTTCGCCGAGTGCCGACGGGTCCTCGAGCCCGGCGGGCGCCTCGCGGTCAACGTCGCCAACCTCGGCCGCAAGCCGTACCGGTCGCTGTCGGGTGACGTGATCCGCATCCTCCAGGACGACCTCGGGCTGCTCCTCCGGGGTGAGATCGTCTGGCGCAAGGCCAAGGGCGCGTCCGGGTCGATCGCGGTCGGCTCCTACCTCTCGGCCGCGAACCCGGTGCTGCGCGACATCACCGAACGGGTCATCGTCGCGTCCAAGGGCCGCTTCGACCGCGCCGTGCCCCGCAAAGAACGCGAGCGGCGCGGCCTCCCGTTCGAGAACACCGTCACGAAGGACGACTTCTTCGAATCCACGCTCGACGTCTGGGAGATCCGGCCCGAGCACGCCCGCCGGATCGGGCACCCCGCCCCGTTCCCCGTCGAGCTCCCCGAGCGGCTCATCCACCTCTACACGTACCGCGACGACGTCGTCCTCGACCCGTTCATGGGCTCGGGATCGACCGCGGTCGCCGCGGTGCGCACCGGTCGGCACTACGTCGGCTACGACACCGACGCCAGCTACGTGACCCTCGCCGAGGAGCGCGTCGCGTCTGCCCGGGACGAGCGCGACGCGTCAGCCGACTAGCGCGCCGAGCCCGAAGAGCCGCTCGGCGACGGCCACGTCGGCGGGAGCGCCGTCCAGCTCGACGCCCGCGCCGCCTGCCGCGTCCCCGCGGCTCGCGGCGAGCAGCGTCAGGATCGACCCGCGCAGTGTCACGGTCGCGTCCCCGTCGAGTCCCTCGCCGACGGTGACGCGGGTGAGCGGCCGCAACCCCTCGGCCCGGGCGGCGACCCGGACCGTCCAGGCCCCTTCGTCGAGCGCGCACGCCACCGCGAACGCGCCGTCGGGGAGCGCGTCGACCAGCACCAGCCCCTTGAGGCCGAGCGGCAGCGAGTGCCGCGGCACCACGTCACCTCCCGGTTCGTCGAGCAGCTCGAGACCCCACCGCGCCAGCTCGTACACCAGCGGCTCCAACGCCTGGCCCCGCTCGGTCAGCTCATACACGAGGCGCGCCGCGGGCCGTGGCAGCTCCCGGCGGCGCACCAGCCCGGCGGCGTCGAGGTCGCGCAGGCGCTGCGCCAGGAGGTTCGACCACATGCCGGGCAGCCGGTCCCGCAGGTCGGAGTAGCGCTGCGGACCGAGCAGCAGCTCCCGGACGATCAGCAGCGTCCAGCGCTCGCCGAGCACGTCGAGGGACCGAGCGACGGGACAGAACTGCCCGTAGGTACGCCGCATTCCCCCGACGTTATCTCGATGTTTCCCTTGCCCGGTGGAAAAACCGACGGTAGGTTCCGGCCATGACCACCAAGACCGAATACGCGCCCGGCATCCCGTCCTGGGTCGACCTGGGCACCACCGACGTCGCTGCCGCGAAGGGCTTCTACGGCCCGCTGTTCGGGTGGGAGTTCGAGGACCAGACCGGCGACGGCGGCGAGATCGTGTACACGCTCGCCAAGCTCGGTGGCCGCAACGCCGCCGGCCTCATGGCCCAGCCCCCGGGGCAGCGCGACATGGGCATCCCGCCGACGTGGAACTCCTACGTGTCGGTCACGGACGCCGACGCCACGACCAAGACGGTCGAGGCGGCTGGTGGCGCGGTGTTCATGCCGCCGATGGACGTCCCCGACGCCGGACGCATGTCGGTCTTCGCCGACCCCACCGGCGCGGTGATCGGCGCCTGGCAGCCCAAGCAGCACCTCGGCGCCGAGGTCGTGAACGAGCCCGGCGCGCTCACCTGGAACGAGCTGACGACCCCCGACGTCGACAAGGCGGCGGCGTTCTACAACCAGGTGTTCGGCTGGAAGGCTCGCACCCAGCAGGTGGGCCCGATGACCTACACCGAGTTCCTCCTCGACGACCAGAGCATCGGCGGGGCCATGCCGCCCCCGATGGAGGGGATGCCACCGGTGTGGGGCGTCTACTTCGCGGTCGCGGACACCGACGCCACCGTGGCGGACGCGACCGCTCGCGGCGCCACCGTGATGAGGCCCCCGACCGACATCCCGCCCGGCCGCTTCGCGGTCCTCGCCGACCCTCAGGGCGCCGTGTTCCTCGTCATCAAGTCCAGCTCGATGGGCTGAGCCCGCGGGCCGCCCCGGCCCGCCGGTGAACCACCCGTAGCATCAGGGAGCCCATGCTCCCGCTCGTCCTCGCCGCGACCTCGGACGCGACGCGCACCCTCTACATCCTCACCGCGTTCGGCGGTGGGATCATCTCCTTCCTCTCTCCCTGCGTCCTGCCGATCGTCCCCGGCTATCTCAGCCTCATGTCCGGGCTCACTATCGGCGAGCTCGGCGAGACCACCCCCGGGGTCCTGCGCCGCATCGCCATCAACACCGGCCTCTTCGTGGCCGGGTTCACCGTCGTGTTCGTCCTCCTCGGGTTGGTCACGACCGCCGCCGGCAAGACCCTCTTCGAGAACCAGCACACCCTCACCCGCGTCTCGGGCGGGCTCGTCCTCCTCATGGCCGCGTACCTCGCCGGCTCCCAGCTGCTCACGACCCCGCGCCTCTACCAGGAGTTCCGGTTCCACCCCCACCTCGAGCGCTTCGGTCCCCTGGCCACCCCGGTCGCCGGCGCGGCGTTCGGGCTCGGCTGGACACCGTGCATCGGGCCGGTGCTGGGCACCGTCCTCAACTTCGCCGCGCAGGGCCAAGACCTCGGACGCGCCAGCCTGCTGCTCACCGCCTACTCGTTCGGGCTCGGCGCGTCGTTCCTCGTCGTCGGCCTCGCCTTCGGGCGCCTCACCGCGCCCCTCACGTGGGTGAAGCGCCACTCCCGGGCCATCACGCTCAGCTCAGCCGCGCTGCTCGCCGTCTTCGGCGCGATCCTCCTCGCCGACCAGCTGCCCCAGGTCACGGCCCGGCTCAGCGACGCCATGCGCTCCCTGGGCCTCGACAGCCTCGTCAACATCGGCTGAACCCGCCCCGCTCAGCTCCGTCAGCCCGGCCGCTGCGCGGTCGGGTCAGAAGTCCTCGTCGTCGACCGGGGCGGGGGTGGCCTGCTCGATCGCGTCCGCCTCGGGGACCTCGGGGTCGTCCGGGATCGCCTCCTCCAGTTCGACGTCGTCGCCGTCGTCGACCGCACGGTCGTCGTCGCCGTGGTGCTCCGCGTCGCGATCCATCATCCCGGCAGCGAGCGTTCGATGGCCTCCGTGACCTCGGCCGCTTCGGGCTCCACCTGCGGACCGAAGCGCGCCACGACCTTCCCATCCGCCGAGACGAGGAACTTCTCGAAGTTCCACCGGATGTCGCCGCTGTAGCCCTCGGCGTCAGGGGCCTGGGTCAGCTCCGAGTACAGCGGGTGCCGGTCGTCCCCGTTCACGTCGATCTTCTCGAACAGCGGGAACGTCACGCCGTACGTCGTCGAGCAGAACGTCGCGATCTCCTCCGGCGTCCCCGGCTCCTGGCCCAAGAACTGGTTGCACGGGAACCCGAGCACCGAGAATCCCCGGTCCTCGTACCGCTCCTGCAGACGCTCCAACCCCTCGTACTGGGGCGTCAGCCCGCACTTGGACGCGACGTTCACCATGAGGGTGGCCTTCCCTCCCTCCTTCGCCAGGCGGTCCGGCGTGCCGTCGAGGGCGCTGATCGGCGTGTCGTACAGCGACATAAGTCCTCCCCGTCAGAGACTCGACCCGGACCCTACCGGAGCCGGCTCGCGCCCCGACCCGGACCACCCACGTGCGGCCCATGGTTGGACCGTCGTCGCCGCTGGTACGGTGGGGACGCGACGCGGGGTGGAGCAGTCTGGTAGCTCGTCGGGCTCATAACCCGAAGGTCGCGGGTTCAAATCCCGCCCCCGCCACCATCGAAAACCGCAGGTCAGAGGCCCCGAACACCGAGCTCGGGGCCTCTTCAGTGTTGCTGATGGTCGGTGACAACTCGGTGACAAGGCGCCGTGATTGTGAAATACCGGTTCATGCTTGACGCGGCTCCGGTAGGCGCCTGACGGTTGCAGGATGGTGGCTCCACTTGGACGTGCCGTTCTCGAGCTTGTAGCGCTCGTCGAACCGGAAGACTGTCCGGACGGGCTGGGACGCTCACCTGAAGGCTGGCTTTCGGAGTACTGGATCGGGCTATCAGCTCGACAGTGCGTGGATCTGCTCTCGCACGAAGTCGATGATCTCTCCGTCGCTGAGCGTGGCGCCGCGTCGAACGGCGGATGCGAACGCGCCGGCTCCGAGCTGCTCGCGCAGGTCGTCGACGAGCGCCGTGATGCGCTCCGCGTCCGCCGCCTCGAAGGGCAAGGCGTACGCGGCGCCGGCCGCGGTCAGCGCGCCGTGGAGCGTCGCGGCTCCGAGATGGGCTCGCAGCTGCACGAGAATGCCGAACACGTGTCGTAGCGACAGCCACTGGTTTGCCCAGTCGCCGCCGCGGTACCAGAGGTCGACAACGTCGGCGTAGCGAGCAAGGGCCTCGCGCGGTCGGCCTTCGCGGGCCTCGAGCCAGAGCACCTCGGTGAGCGCGAAGGCCTGAATCCACCGGTTGCCGGCGTCGCTGGCAACGTCGGCCGCTCGCTGCAAATGCGACGTTGCCTCAATCGGGCTCGTCGACTCGAGCGCGAGGCCGAGGGCGTAGAGCGCCTGAGCTTGCGCGGTTGGTGATCCGCTCGTCGTGGCGGCGGCCCGGGATTCGCCGGCAAGCTGCGCGCCCTTCACGCTGTCACCGACACTGGTGAACGCGACCGATCGCATGTACAGCGCGTGGGCAAGCCGGGCGGGGGATCCGGATCGTGCAGACGCCACCATGCGGTCCATCCACCCTGAGGCCCGCAGGGCATCGCCCCTATAGAACCAGGCGTTGCCGAGCGCCCGCTCTGCGAGCCCCGAGCACTCGACGCCGATCTGCTCGGCGGCACCGACGGCGCACTCACCGAGCTCGATCGCTCCCTCGAGGTCGCCGCGTACGAACCGGCCGTAGGCCGCGGTCGCGACCACGATCGGAAAGCGATCGTGCAAGCTCGCGTCCGGAACTCCAATTGCCGCGTCGGCCCAGCTAGTCATCTCTGCGCGCATGCATCTGAACGCATATTCGCGCAAGCCGGTGACGAGCCGCAGCGCGACATCGGCATCGGCGTTTTCAATCGACCAGAGGTGCGCGGCGCGGAGGTTGTCGAAGTCATGATCGAGGATCGTCACCGCATTGGCCTCCTCGGGACCCGTCAATGCGCGCGCGCACCATTCAGCCACTTCGAGGAACCATTGCGCATGGCGGGTTCGCACTGCGTCACGTTCGCGTTGGCCCAGACGTTCGCGGCCGAACGCGCGCAGCGTCTCCAACAGACGATACCGAGGGAGGTCCTCGTCGACGAGTTGCACCATCGATTTGTCGACGAGGTTCGCGAGCAGCATCGGCACTCGAGAGGCGCTCAGACCCTCGCCCCCGCATACACCCTCGACCGCGTCGAGCCCGAAGCTTCCGGCGAACACGCAAAGACGCGCGAACAGTCGTTGCTCGTCCGGCTCGAGCAGGTCATGCGACCAAGCCATGAGATCTTGCAGCGTACGGTGACGGGCGATCATCGACGTCTGCGCACCGGCCAGGAGATCGAAGCGCTGGTCGAGACGCTCGGCGAGGGCCGAGGGGCTCATCGCCCGGATGCGCGCCGCGGCGAGTTCGATCGCGAGCGGTAGTCCGTCGAGGCGTCGGACGATTTCGGCGATCGCATCGACGTTGTCCGATCGGAGAGCAAAACCAGGACGGGCCGCGCTGGCGCGCTCGACGAACAGACGCACGGCCGGCGCGTCGGACGCACCCGCGGCGCTCGAGCCCTCCGGCGCGACGCCGAGCGGTCCGACCCGCCACACTTGCTCGCCGGGGAGCCCCAGAACCTCTCGGCTCGAGGCGAGAATGGTCACCTCGGGACAGAGGCTGAGGAGGCGGCCAACGAGCGGCGCGATCGTGTCACGGAGGTGTTCGCAGTTGTCGAGCACGAGCAGGGCTCGTCGGGCTCGTAGATACTCGACGAGGGTCTCCTCGACGGAGAGATGCTGACGCTGCTGCACGTCGATCGCGGTCGCGACTGCCGCGACGGTCGACACGGGATCGTGAACGGGCGCGAGCTCGACCACGAAAACCTCGCTGTCGAGCTCGTCCCACAACTCACGCGCGAGCCGCAGCGCAAGCCGCGTCTTGCCGACACCCCCGGGGCCCGTCAACGTCAGCAGTCGATCGCGGCGGAGACGTGCCATGAGCTGGTCGAGCTCATCGACCCGCCCGACTAGTTCTGTGGTCTCCGCCGGGAGCCGTTTACGCGCAGAGCGGCGCGGCGCGGTGCTCGGGTGGAGCAGCGTCGGGTCATCGGTGAGGACACGCGCTTCGAGTTCGCGCAATCCTGGCGACGGCTCGAGCCCTAGTTCCTCCCGCAACAGCTTCCGCAGCGCACCCGCGCGCCGCAGTGCTTCGGCTGATCGACCGCTCCGATACAACGCGACGATCAGCTGGTGCCACAAGCGCTCGCGCAGTGGGCGCTCCGCAACGAGGGACTCCAGCTCGCCGACGAGTGCCGCGTGTGCACCGAGCGCGAGGCGCGCCTCCAGCAGGTCTTCTTGCGCGTTGGCTCGCAGCTCGTCGAGACGCACCGCTTCGGGCTGCGCCCAATCGAGCTCGGCGAATTCCTCGAATGCAGATCCTCGCCAGCAAGTGAGCGCGGCTTGCAGCTGGTGGACCGTCAGTTTCGGGTCCGACGCGGCGCTCGCCTGGGCACACAACAACTCGAAGCGTCCCGCGTCGACGACGTCGTCCTCGAGCTCGAGCACATAGCCCGGCGGACGGGCAACGATTTCAGCTTCGGGTCGAAGGATCCTGCGCAGTCGGGACAGGTGGCTCTGCAGAACGCCGGGAGGATCGACCGGCGGATCGTTGCCCCACAGCTCCTCGCAGAGTCGTTCCGTCGACACGACCGATCCTCGATTCGCGGCCAGCAACGCGAGTACCAGACGCGGCTTCAGGCCTCCAATCGCCACGACCTGCCCGGAGCGCACCACCTCGATCCCGCCCAGCACCCGGAGCTCGAGACCACGGTCCACGGGCCCAGTCTTGCAAGCGGGCTTGCAGAACGCTTGCGGACCTCGCAAGGAGTTCGCAGGTTTCGTGCAGCTCGGCTGCATCCGTCCCCACGGATACTGCCCCAAGACGCCAATCCCGGCGCAAAGGAGGCACATCATGCCGCTCGTTCAGGTCAAGGTCATCAAGGGAGTCTTCGACACCAGCCAGAAACAAGAGATGATCGCCCGTCTCACCGAGACGATGGTGGGCATCGAGGGTGAGGCCCTTCGCGGGGTCACGTGGGTCACGATCGACGAGGTCGAGAGCGGCGACTGGGGCATCGGAGGCAACGCCATCTCCACCCAGTACGTCAAGGACCTGCAGAAGGCTCCCGCCTCCGCCCGATGATCGCTCCCAGATGCTGCGTCGCGCCGGATCGGATCGGTCCGGCACGACGGGCATCGCCAGTCCAGTCCGGATCCCGGAACGCCGCTGAAGTGGGGGGGCGGTCGGGTGAGGACACACGGAGGTTGAGATGAGCGGACTCGCGTACGACGCGGCGGGCGAGGGCATTCCGACCATGTTGTTCTTGCACGGTTGGTGCGGCGATCGCAGCTCTTTCGCCCCGCAGTTCGATCATTTCTCGGCGGCGCACCGCGTTGTAGCGGTCGACTTGCCTGGGCATGGCGAGAGCGCGCCTCCCGCTGAGTTCGAGATCGAGGCCTTCGCCACTGAGGTCGCCACGCTGACCCGGAGTCTCGACCTCGGCCGCACCGTCGTACTCGGTCACAGTCTCGGCGCGATGGTCGCGCTCGCGCTGACCCGGCAGGCGCCCGAGCTCGTCAGCGCGGTGACAATGATCGATCCTCCGCCGCTCAGCAAAGAGGTTTGGAAGGGCTTCGCCGCACAGCTCGTGCCGTCGTTTCAGGGTCCGGACGGCGCAGCTGGCCGCCGGCGGTTCGTCGAGCAGATGTTCTTGCCAACCGACGATCCCGTCCGCCGCGCTCACATCGTCAAGACCATGTGCGCGGTGCCGAATGAGATCGCGATCCCCATGGTGAGCGCGATGGCGGCGTTCGATTCGGTGGCGGTCCTGCGTGAGTGCGACGTGCCGGTCCTCACTATCGCATCGGCGGTGCCAACGAACGACTCGGCGTTCCTCCTCGACGCCAACCCCGCGATGACGATCGGTCAAACCGTCGGGGCAGGTCACTTCCACCAACTCGAGGTTCCCGAGCAGGTGAACCTGATGATCGAGCGCTTCTTGTCCGTCATACCAGGAGGGGCACTCTGGGAACGGTGATCTCGGGCCCGGGAGGTGACGCTCGACGAACCTCGCCGAAAATTGGTCAGCGAGGTCTGTCACCGAACCTTGTCACCAACGGACGAGCACGGGATGGCCCTGGACGGACCGATCGGCACCGTCTGGACTGATGAACCCACTGGGCATGACGAGCGAGCCCGAGGCGACACGCCCCGGACGTTTGTCAAGGCCCTCATAGCCCGAAGGTCGCGGGTTCAAATCCCGCCCCGGCCACCACGTAACCGCAGGTCAGGGCCGGTGCCTAGCACCGGCCCTCTGCGCGAGGGGCGAAACTTCTAACGGATCTTCTAACGGACGGGTGGACACGGGGTGTGCAATACCGGTTCATGCTTGACGCGGTGGCTCCGGTTGGCGCCTGACAGTTTCGGGACGCGGCTCCGGTTCCTACGCAACAGCGTTCCGGTTCCTGGGTGACAGTCGGCGGCTGCTGGTTCCACCCTTCTCTTGCTGGTGGTGGTCATCCCCAAGCGGACGAGGTCCATTGCCGGGTTGGTGGAGCTGGGGTTGGGTGGAGCAGCGGTTTCAGGCTGTGCTTGAGGTGCTCAATGAGGGCGCGACGGTCACGGTTGTGGCTCGCCGCTCTGGGGTGGCTCGCCAGACGTGCATGGTTGGTTGCGCCGCTATGCGAGCCCGGGAC
>DATISY010000054.1:0-8658 GCA_035468285.1 Acidimicrobiia bacterium
CCGAGGTCGACGAGTCCACGCCACACCTCGTCCGTGAACCCCCGCTCGTCGCCGTAGAGGGCCCGCACGTACTCGACCGGGGCGTGATCAGCGAGGAAGCGGCGCAGCGACTCGCGGAGCTGTTCCTGCTCGGCCGAGAACTCGAAGTCCACGTCGCTGCTCCGTCGTCGAGACCCGACCGGGCGGTCCGCGACCGGGGGCGGTGACCGTATTCGATCCGGTGGGGGAGATGAAAAGCCGCCGACGGGAAGGCGGTACGTTGCGGGCGTGCGCCTGCGCTACGAAGACTCCGAAGAGGCGTTCCGAGCCGAGCTCGACGCCTGGCTCGACGAGCACGCCCCTCCCCGGGAGGTGCTCGCCGCGCCCAAGCTGTCGAGCGCCAACCTGCCCCCGTGGGCCCGGGACTGGCAACGGACGCTCTTCGACGCGGGCTGGCTCGTGCCCGGCTGGGCCCCCGAGCTCGGCGGCCGCAACGCGTCACCCGCGGAGCAGATGATCTACTTCGAGGAGATGAAGCGCCGGGAGATCCCCCGTTCCCTCAACCCCCAGGGGCTCGGGATCATCGCCCCGTCGTTGCGCGACTACGGCACCCCCGAGCAGCAGGCGCGGTGGCTGCTCCCGACGTTGCGGGCCGAGATCGCCTGGTGCCTCGGGATGAGCGAGCCCGGCGCGGGCAGCGACCTCGCCAGCCTCCAGACCCGCGCGGTCCTCGACGGGGACCACTTCGTCGTGAACGGCCAGAAGGTGTGGACCTCCGGTGCGCATCACGCCGACTGGTGCATGTGCTTCGTGCGCACCAACGCCGACGTCCCCAAGCACAAGGGGATCAGCGTCCTCATCATCGACATGGCGTCCCCCGGCGTCGAGGCCCGCCCGTTCCCCGAGCTCACCGAGCCCGACTACCTCGACTTCAACGAGGTGTTCTTCACCGATGTCGAGGTCCCGAAGTCCCACCTGCTTGGCGAGCTCGACCACGGCTGGGCGCTGAGCCAGGGATCGTTGGCCCACGAGCGGGCCATGATGTGGATCGAGTACGCGTACGACGTGCAAGAGGCATTGAACGCGATGATCGCGCTCGGTGACCAGCCCGGCGCGGACGGCGGACCACTCCGCGACGACGAGCATTTCCGCGACGCGGTCGCGGGGTTCTACGTCGACTCCCAAGCCCTCACCCTCATGGGCTATCGCGGCTTCTCGAAGTTCATGCGCGGCAAGTCGGCGCCGGAGCACTCGCTCCTGAAACTGTACGGGAGCGAGACGCTCCAGCAGCTGCTCCTCAGCGCCAGCGAGCACCTCGGGCCGGTCGGGATCGACACTGACGTGCTCGGCCCCGCGATGTGGCGGCAGGGCGCGTGGATCGTGCAGTACCTGCGGTCGTTCGCCGGCACCATCCCCGGAGGCACGAGCGAGATCCAGCGCAACATCATCGCCGAGCGTGTGCTCGGCCTCCCGCGCGCCTGAGACCGCGCGCCGACGAGAGGAGCGGCATGCCCGAACCGGAGCTCACCGCCGGGGACGTGGCCCGGATGCGGACCCCGCTCTGGGAGCAGGCCAAGACCGCGATCGCCCAAGGCCGCCCGGGCGACGCCATGGCGCTCATTGACCGGGCCGTCGAGCAGTGGAGCAGCCTTAAGGACTACTCCATCAACTGGATCACGTCCCTCCTCACCTTCATCGGGGAGGAGCTCGGCGAGGAGGCGGTCGAGCGGGCCCTGCGCAAGACCGGCGAGGAGTTCGTCCGGCCCCGCCGCGACACCGGCACCGACTGGGGGACGCTCCCCGCGGCGGCGCGGGCCAAGATCATCGCCCGCGCCATGCTGGCCAACATGGGCTCGGTCGACGTCGAGGAGGACGACGAGAAGATCGTCCTGTCATTCCGGTGCGGCAGTGGCGGCAAGCTCATCGACGACGGCCGCTACGACGGCGAACACCCCTACCTGCGGCTCCGCGAGCAAGCCCCACGCACCTTCATGCGCGACGAGTTCTGGGTCTACTGCGCCCACTGCTCGGTCAACAACGAGATCCAGCCGGTCGAATGGGGCTCCCCGCCGGCGAGCATCGAGCACCCGCCCCGCGCCCCGGGCGAGCCGTGTGTCCACCACATCTACAAGGAGGCCACGGACATCCCGGACGGCGCCTACGAGCGGATCGGACAGCCGCGGCCGGAAGGCTGAGTCGACGACCCGGCGCGCTGGGCGTGTGGAGTCGGCGCGACCCGAGACCGCTCGAGCGCTAGAGCGGCGGTCGGTCCGACGCGGCGGGCGCGGCGACGTCGACGAGGACGTCACCATTCGGTCGGACGTGGGCCCGGTCGTCGGGTCGCAGCACCAGGGTCGTGAACGGCCACTGCACGATCGCGGGCCCGACCACCGGTGGTCCCGGGCGGAGCGCGTCGCCGTCGTAGACCGGGGCGTCGTGCCAGCCGTCACCGGTGTGGACCGGCCGCGTCCCGACCGGCGTCGGCGGAGCGGGGTCGGGCTCGAGGACGACCGCGGCGGGCTGATCGACAAGCCCGGTGGCGAGGAGGCGGATCCCGCGCACCATCGGCTCCTGGGAGCGGGCCTCGATGAGGCGCGCCTCCTCGTTCTGGCGGTGGAACTCGTCGACCGCAGCGGCGATGTCCGCCGCGCCGATCGGGGTGCCCGCCTGGCGGGGGAGCGGGATCGAGTGGTCGAAGGTCTGGCCCGGGTAGACCAGGTTCAGCATCCACTCCAGCTGCATCCGCGGCTCCGGCACGCCCGCGGCGGTGAGCTCGCCGCGTCCCGCAAGTTCGAGGTCGTCGGCGAGCGTGTTCAGCCGGTCGAGGTCCAGGGCCCGCCAGTCCGCCAGGAGGGTGCGGGTGGCGTCGACGACATGGTCCGCGCTCATCAGACCCAAAGCCGAGAAACCCGGCGCCGCACGCGGGACGAGCAGGCGGTGGATGCCGAGCCCGGCGGCTTGGGTCGAGGCGTGCACCGCGCCCATCCCGCCGAACGCGACGAGGTCGAGGCGGCGCGGGTCGGCGCCAGCCAGGGCGAGCACCCGGCGGATGGCGTCAGTCATGTGCGCGTCGACGATGCGTAGCACCGCGACCGCCGCGTCGCTGGCGTCGACGCCGAGCTCCTTGCCGAGCCGCTCCAGGACCTCCTCGGCGCGCTCGACCACGAGGGGACGTCGCCCACCCCAGAACGCGCCCGGGTCGAGGCGCCCGAGGAGCACGTCGGCGTCGGTCACGGTCGGTGCGGTCCCGCCGATCCCGTAACACGCGGGGCCGGGGTCGCTCCCCGCGGAGTCGGGGCCGACGTGCAGGACCCCGCCTTCGTCGACGGTGGCGATCGAGCCGCCGCCGGCGCCGATGGCGTGGATGTCGACCATCGGGAGCGCGATGCAGTACCGGTGCCGCCAGTTCCAGTCGGCGGTGAGCTCGGGCCGGCCGTCGCGGATGAGGCAGACGTCGTAGCTGGTGCCGCCCATGTCGACGCTCACCACGTCCCCGAGGCCGGCGTCGCGTGCCGCCCGGGCCGCCGCGACGACCCCGCCGGTCGGCCCGGACCCGATCGTGGCCACCGCGCGGCGGCCGATCGCGTCGGGGGTGGCGACCCCGCCGCCCGACGTCGCGATGAGGAGCTGCTCGGCGTAGCCCGCGTCGGTGAGGCGGCGCTCGAGCCGTTCGAGGTACCGGACGATCGGCGGCCCGACGTACGCGTTCACCAGCGTCGTCGAGGTGCGCTCGAACTCCGGCGGCTTCGGGTACACCTCGTGGGAGAGGGACACCAGCGCGACGTCGGGGTACTCCTCGAGGATCAGCTCGCGGGCCCGCCGCTCGTGGGCCGGGTTCAGGTAGGAATGGAGGAACACGACCGCGATCGACGTCACCCCGAAGGCGCGCAGCCGCCGCGTCGCGGCCCGCACCGCCGCTTCGTCGAGGGGAGTGTCGACCGTCCCTTCGGCGGTCAGCCGCTCGGAGATCTCGAGGCGGACACGCCGGCGCGCGATCGGTGCCGGCGCCGGGTACGCCGGGTCCCAGATGTCCTCCTTGTAGCAGCGGCGCAGCTCGATCTCGTCGCGGAAGCCCGCGGTGACGAGCAGCCCCGTGGGCGCGCCCGACATCTGGATCATGGTGTTGTCGCCGGTCGTGGTGCCGTGCACGATCGACGCCGTCCGGGTCAGGAGCCCGGTGAGGTCGAGGTCCTCGGCGGCGGCGAGCCGCTCGAGCCCGGCGAGGACCGCCTCGGACTGGTCGGCTGGGGTCGTCGGGGTCTTCTCCAGGACCACGGTGCCGTCGGGGCGGCGGAGCACCAGGTCGGTGAACGTCCCGCCGACGTCGACCCCGATGCGGTAGTCGCTCACGGGACGGTCAGCCCCGGGACGTGCCGGTGGCGTGCTCGGCTCGGAGGGCCCGGGTGGCGGCGTCGTCGACGGCGAGTGTCAGGTCGTCGAGCGACCCGGTGATCACGACGCCGTACTCGTCGCGGGCCGCGGTGACGGATACGTACTCGTCCCACACGTCGTCGAGCACCGCGGCCGGGTCGCGCGCGAGCGGGTCACCCCAGCCGCCGCCGCCGCCGAAGCGGTAGACGAGCGCGTCGCCGGTCTCCATCTCCACCCCTGCCACCGAGGGCGACACCTTGACCTCCCGGGGGGTGCCGGCGCTGATCACGCACGAGTCGGGCGCACCGTTGTGGCCGCCGGCGATCCCCGGGTGGGTGTGCCGCTGGTTCACGACGTACTGGTTGACCGACGTGGGGGTCCGGACCTCCTTCACGAACTCGGATCCGCACCCGCCGCGCCACTGGCCCGCGCCGCCCGAATCGGTCAGGTAGTTGCGCCCCCGTAAGAGGTGGGGGAACAGCGCCTCGTTGATCTCGGCCGACGCCTTGATGAGGTTGCCGTTCGACGCCACGAGCGCCCCCCACCCGTCGACGTCGCGCACCGCGTTGACCCAGCCGGCGTTGACCTCCCCACCGTGGTCGAAGAAGGGCCGACCGGTCCGGGGGTCGAGGTCGCCCCACATCTGGCGGGGGCTGCCGTACTTGTAGGTCTGGGGAGCGCACCGGTCGGGGAGGACCTGGGACATGGCCAGCGCGACGGCGTCGCCGACCTCCACGCCGGGATGATGGGTGCCGCTGCTGACCGGCTTGCCCTCGGTCGGGTTCACGCACGTCCCCTCGGGGACCCGCAGCTCGACACAGTCGAAGAACCCCTCGTTCTTCGGGATCGAGGGGTCCACCAGGCTGGCCAGCTGGGCGATGGTGTAACCCCGGGTGTTCCCGAACGTGGACCAGGCCTGGATCTCGGGGCGGCGGTCCGAGCCGTCGAAGTCGACGATCAGCCGGTCCCCGTCGACCGTCACCGCCACGTGCACATGGATGTCCTCGTTCCCGGCGGGATCAGCGTCGACGTACACGTCCGACTCGTAGCAGCCGTCGGGCCACCGTTCGATCTCCGCCGCGAAGCGGCGGTGCGCATCGTCGATCGTCCAGTCCACCGCGCCGCGCACCGTGTCCGCGCCGTACGCGCCGATCACCTCACCGAGGCGACGGGCGCCGAGCTGCGCCGCGCCGACCTGGGCGCGCAAGTCGCCGATGAACCCCGCGAGCCGGTTGTTGGCCCGCATCGTCAAGACCACGTCGCGTCGCTCCCGGCCCGCTTCGATGATCTTCAGCAGCGGGTACCGGGTCCCCTCCGACCAGATGTCCTTCGCGAAGACGTTGTAGCCCCCCGCGAGCGCGCCCCCCGTGTCGCCGTGATGACACTGGATGGACGCCACCAGCAGGAGCTCGTCACCCGCGAAGACGGGAGCGAACACGTTGAAGTCCGGGAGGTGGCCGCCCCCGTGATACGGGTCGTTGGCGACGAGCACATCCCCCGGGTAGAGCTCCCCGGCGAGGAACTCCAGCGCGAACCGCACCGGCAGCGTGCTCGACAGCATGAACTGCGGGATGCCGACCGACAGCGCCGCCAGGCGGCCCTGCCCGTCGAGGATCGTGGCGTTGCGCTCGTTGCTCTGGTTCAAGATCGGCGTCGTCGCGGTGCGCGACACGTACGTCGCCATCTCGAAGCAGATCGTCTCCAGCATCGACCGGATAACCTCGGCGGTGACCGCGTCGACCGCGGTGCGCTCCTCAGCCACGGAGCACGCGACCGGGACGCGACGCGAGCGCCTCGGGCAGCGGCGCGCCGTCCTCCCGGATCGGGGTCCCGTTCACGACCACGTGCGTGACCCCCGACGGCGTGTCGGCGACGAGCCGCTCGCCGTCGGCGGGGAAGTCCCGGACGCGGCGCAACGTGCCGGGCCCCACGGTGGCCGGGTCGAAGACGGTCACATCCGCGGCGCGACCGGGCGCGAGGACGCCCCGGTCGGAGAACCCGAACACCGCGGCCGGCTCGCCGGTCAGCTTGTGGACGGCGTGCTCGAGGGTGATCACCTCACGGTCGCGCACCCAGTTCCCGAGCAGGTCGGTGGGGAGGCACGCGTCGCAGAGCTGCCCAACATGCGCGCCCGCGTCGGAGAGCCCCATGAGCATCCCCTCCTTGCCGAGCAGGGTCGCGATCATGTCCTCGTCGTTGTTGGCCAGGATGGTGCGCACCCGGGTGGTCAGGTCGTCCTCCAGCGCGATGTCGAGCAGCGTGCCGAGCGGCTCCCCGCCCCGCTCCGCGGCGAGACCGGCGACGTCGCGGCCCTCGAGTTCGGGGTGTTTGGCGCTCTCAGCGATCGTGACCGTCTCCCACCGCGGTCGGAACACCCTCCCGTTGGCGAGCTCGTCCTGCGCGGTCCGCCGCCACGCCGGGTCCCGGAACGCGGCGACGCGCTCCGCGGTCGGCCGATCCATCAGCGCCCGGAACGACGGGACGGTGTTGAACGTGAACGGCTCGCTCATCGTCATCTGGAACGTCAGGGGCCGGCACGTGATCTGGGGCCACACGTCGACACCCTCGGCGCGCTGCTCCGCGTTCAGCTTCGCCATGTCGGGCGCGAACGGCGAGCCTTTGATCGTGAGCAGCGCGGTCCACGTGAACGGCCGCCCATTGCGGCGCTGCAGGGCGTAGACGTCGCGGTGCGTGATGCGCTCCCCCGGGGTCAGCTCGGCGACGCCGCGACCGAGCTCGGCCAGGGGCGCGAGGAGCGCCTCCAGCTCGGCGACGCCCGCCAGCCGGGACGGGACCGGGCGGCCCTGATCACCGGCATGCGTCGGCGCGGAGCTGGTCGCGAACCCGGCGGCGCCCGCCGCGACGCTCTCCCGCACGACCGCAGCCATGCGGGCCAGCTCGTCGTCGGTCGGCTGCTCCCGCTCGTACCCCTCGTCGCCCATCACGAACAGCCGCACCGCGGTGTGCCCGACGTACGCGGTGTAGTTCAGCGCGGTGCCGTGGCGCGCCACGGTGTCGAGGTACTCCGGGAACGTCTCGAACTCCCACGGGATCCCGACCTCCAGCGTCGAGAGGCTCATGTCCTCGACATGCTGGAGGGTCCGGCCGATCAGCCCCCGATGGTCCGGACGGCACGGCGCGATCGAGAACCCGCAGTTCCCCGCCACGACCGTCGTCACCCCGTGCCACGACGAGGGGGTGAGCGCCGGATCCCAGAACACCTGCGCGTCGTAGTGGGTGTGGATGTCGATGAACCCGGGCGAGACGACCTGCCCCGAGGCGTCCAGCTCACGGCGGCCCGACAGCCCGGACCCGATGTCGGCGATCCGGTCGCCGTCCACCGCCACGTCGGCTCGCCGGCCGGGAGCGCCGGTCCCGTCGATGACCGTGCCGCCCCGGATCACCAGGTCGTGTGCCATCCCCTGAACCTCCTCGTCCCGTCGCCCGGCCGGCTCATCGGATCGCGCGGAGCCGCTCCCGGGGCGGTCCCCGTGACCTTATTAGGATCCGGCTTCGTGCCGTCGCTGCGCGCCGCCCGCCACTCCAGCCGGGCCGAGGATCGAGGATGACCGCGGTCCCCGACGCCATGCGCGTCGCCGTCTACCGCCAACGCAACGAGATCGAGGTCGAGGACCGCCCCGTCCCCGAGGTCGGGCCCCACGACGTCCTCCTCGAGGTGAGCCACTGCGGAATCTGTGGCAGCGACATCCACTTCGTCCTCGAAGGATGGGGCCAGCCCGGCTCCGTCGAAGGCCACGAGTGGGCCGGCCGGGTCGTCGCGGTCGGCGACGCCGTCACCGAATGGTCCGTCGGTGACGAGGTCGTCGGCGGCCCCAGCCCGCGCTGCGGGGAGTGCGAGTACTGCCAGGCGGGCCGGCCCTCGCTCTGCACCGGCCGCAACACCCCGGGGATGAGCGCGCACGCCGACGGTGCCTTCGCCGAGTACACGCTCTCCGACGAGCGGGGGCTGCGGCGCGTCCCTAACGGCATGTCGCTGCGCGCCGCGGCGCTCGCCGAGCCCCTTGCCGTCGCGCTCCACGGGCTCACCCGGGGCGGCGTCCACGCCGGGCAGCGCCTCCTCGTCACCGGCGCCGGCCCGATCGGCTCGCTGAGCGTCGCCGCGGCCCGGGCCCGGGGCGTCACCGACATCGTGGTCAGCGAACCCCACCCCTTCCGGCGGGCCCTCGCGGAGCGCCTCGGTGCCGTCGCCGTCGAGCCTGACACCCTCGTCGCGCCCCGCTCGCCGGGTGACACCGTCGACGAGCCCTTCGACGTCGCCCTCGAGTGCTCCGGGCACGCCGTCGCCAT